>JANOQG010000127.1:0-3870 GCA_031422255.1 Actinomycetes bacterium
GGCCGCGGTCGCCTGTCGGCTGCGATGGCTGGGAACGGCGAGCCCGACGCCGTCGAGCGCTGCCTTCGTGCGCCAGCTCATCGGTTGTCCCTCCACCACGAGCGTGCCGGCTGTGCGCACGGACCAATGGGGGAGATGCGCGCTCAGGGCGGCGCCAGCCATCACGGAGCGGGCCGCGTTGCCCGTGCACAGAAACAGGATCGGGTCGGTCACGGAACGCTGATCCTGGCGCGCACGGCTCGGTGGTCGGATCCGAGGTCTGGAGCCACATCGCTCCACACCTCCGTGACCCCACCGGCGACGAGCACGTGGTCGATGCGGCTGTTCGGGCGGTGGGCGGGCCAGGTCTTGCCCTTCCCGACTCGGGTCCAGCCGCTCGGTGCCATCGCGGACAGGCACCATCCCCACATGTTCATGTCACCGAGGAACACCGCCGGTCGGTTGGTGGGAGGGAGACCGCGCCGCATCGGCCGGGCGTGGAGCACCGATCCGAACTCGAGGTGACTGAAGTGGGTGCCGACCAGCGTGAGGCTCGAGCCCTCCACGTCGAGGTCGATGGACAGCAGGACTCGGTCGACCTTGTCGAGGCGCAACGGGGGCATGCGCACGATGGGCCGAGCCTGGAACGCCGGACGAGCGAGGATCGCGACACCCCACTCTCCGGTGCCGATGGAACGGTCGCCGGCCGGGCCGATCACCTTGGGGGCGGGCTTGAGCACCGACCTGCCAAGTGACACGGCAACCAGCTCCATGCCGAGAGCAGCGGCCGTCGCCTCGTGCTGGCTGGGGGCATCGTCTGGTGCCCAGGACTCCTGAAGGACGATCACGTCTGCGTGGAGTGTGGCGCATGCGGCGGGAACATCGAACGGGACGAATCCGCGGCCTCGGCCCAGGCCCCAGTGCACGTTGAACGTGGCGACGGTGAGCTCCGGCATCGAACGTCAGGCGGCCATCGTGGCGAGGCAGTCGGCCAGCTCTGCGATCGAACCGAGAACGGGAAACCCGTGCGTTTCAGGGTCGGCCTCGGAGTGCTCGAGCGCCCACGTGACGGCGTAGGGGATGTGCACGGCGCGACCACCGATGGCAAGGACCGGCAACACATCGCTGCGCACGCTGTTGCCCACCATCACGAACGTCGCAGGATCGATGCCGTGACGGTCGAGCAAGCGTTGGTAGGTGACGTCGTCCTTCTCGCTGACGACTTCCACGCGCCAGAAGAGATCGTCGAGCCCGGAACGCACCACCTTCGTCTCCTGGTGGAGCAGATCACCCTTGGTGATCACCATCACGCGGTAGCGATCAGTGAGCAGGTCGACCGCCTCGCGCACGCCATCGAGGAGGTTGACCGGGTGATCGAGCAGCTGCTTGCCGAGGTCGAGGATCGACTGGAGATCGCCGCCTGGGATGCGCCCTTCGGTGACTTCGATGGCGGTCTCGATGAGCGACAGGGTGAACGCCTTCACGCCATAGCCGAGCAGCGGCAGGTTGCGACGCTCGACGGCGAGGAGGTGGGCGTCGAGCGCGTCGCCTGCGAGATCGACGTGGGGCCGCAGCAGCTCCCGGAACTGGTCCTGGGTGTCGACGAAGAGCTGCTCGCTGTGCCAGATCGTGTCGTCGCCGTCGAGGGCGACCACCTCGATCATCGGTGGCCTCGTTCGGCGGCCCAGGCGGCAGCTTCGCGGCCGAGCGCCGTCGAGGGCGGGCCCTCGGCGAAGGGCCAGATCTCCTCGGAGATGCGGCGCCAGTTGGCCGTGGCGTGGAGCTGTCCGAAGATCGCGTAGAGGCCGAGGTTGATGCGCTGGATGATCACGAACGTGGGAGGCACGTTGGCCGCCTTCATGATCGGGCCGTATTCGCCTCCCGCGTCGAAGAACCGGCGCACCGTCGCCGACGCGTACTCCGGAGTGAGCGTGCTCACCTCGTCGCGCAGCACGAAGTCGTAGAAGTGGCCGAAGTAGTCCTGGATCTGCGCATCCGTGAACGAGTTGCCGGGCGCCAACATCCCGACTCCCTCGATGATGGCGCGGTACTCCTG
Source organism: Actinomycetes bacterium (assembly GCA_031422255.1). Classification (GTDB taxonomy): domain Bacteria; phylum Actinomycetota; class Acidimicrobiia; order Acidimicrobiales; family VFJN01; genus VFJN01. The sequence goes on from JANOQG010000127.1 coordinate 2,036, forward strand.
GATGTCGCGGCGGACCACCATCGCCTCCAGCATCGAGCCGATCAGATCGACCTCGCTCGGGCTGAAGCGCTTCACCAAGCCGAAGTCGAGGAAGGTCACCCGTCCGCCCGGTTGGAACAGATAGTTGCCGGGGTGAGGGTCGCCGTTGAAGGCGTGCAGGCGATAGAGGCTGCCGAACACGAACCGATAGATCGATTCGGCGGCGAGGTCGCGCTCGGCCTGACTCCAGCCCTCTACCTCGCTGAAGCGCACGCCCTCCGCGAGCTCCGTGGTGAGCACCCGCTCGCCAGAGAGCTCGGGGATCACCGCGGGGATGTGGATGAACGGGTGGCCGTCGTAGAAGCGAGCAAACAGCTGCTGGTTCTCGGCCTCGAGTCGGTAGTCGAGCTCCTCGACCAACCGCTCGCGCAGCTCGGCAATCAACGGTTCGGGTTCCAGTCCCGGAAACAGCATCCCGATGGCTCCGAACAGCATCCCAGCGTTCTCGAGATCAGCGCGGATCGCGTCGCCCACGCCGGGGTACTGCACCTTGACCGCCACGGCGAGACCATCGTGCGTGATGGCCCGGTGCACCTGGCCGATCGAGGCCGCTGCGAGCGGCACCGGGTCCCAGGTGGCGAACACGTCCTCGGGCGCGCCCCCGAGCTCCTCGCGCACGACGCCGGCAGCCAGCGCCGCGCTCATGGGCGGGGCGTTCTGTTGGAGCTCGGCGAGTGCCTGGCGTACAGGCTCGGGCAGGCCCTGGTCGAGGTAGCTGGCCATCTGGCCGAGCTTCATCATGGCGCCCTTCATGTTTCCGAGTGCCGCGGCGATGCTCTCTGCCGTCTGAAGCTCGAATGCCGTGTCCAGCACGATCTGACGCTCGGCTGACGCGAACGCGCGGCGCGCCCGGTGCAGGGTGTACTGCCCTCCGGCCCGAGCGCCGACGCCCGCCAGTGCCGCGTTACGGGCGGCACGGCTCGATGAGGAGATGGGTCCGGCCGCCTCGGTTGACGCGCCGTGGCGCTTCTTGGCCTCCTTCACCGCGAGGGCGCCTGCCGTGGCGGCGGTCAGCACGCCCAGCACCTTGGCGATGGTCTTGGCGCTCGGCATGGCTGCTGAGCGTACCGAGGCCCCGGTACCGTTCCCGCCGTGACCGATCTCGACCTCGACTCAATGAATCTGGCGCTGCTCGCGCTGCGGTGCGGCCTCGGAGCAGTGATGCTCGCTCACGGCATCAACCACATCTTCGGCGGGGGCAAGATCGCGGGCACTGGCCGTTGGTTCGAGAGCCTCGGCATGAAGCCCGGCATCGTCCATGCATGGCTCGCCAGCCTGACGGAGATCGTTGGCGGCGCCCTCTTGGTTCTGGGCCTCCTTACCCCGCTCGGTGGCGCATCAGTCATCGGCGTGATGCTCGTTGCACTGATCACCAACCACCGCGGCAACGGGTTCTTCATCTTCCGCCCGGGGGAGGGTTGGGAGTACGTGATGACGCTCACCATCGCGGGGCTCGCGATCGCAGTGCTCGGAGCCGGCGAGTGGTCGCTCGACCACGCCATGGAGATCTTCGATCCGCCGGGCGCCGATGGGCTGCTCATCGCACTCGTCGCTGGAGTCGGTGGAGCTGCGGCGCTCCTTGCGCTCGCCTGGCGCCCCCCGAAGAAGGCAGACGAACCGGCTTCCTAGCGAGCCTGGGTCCGCCTGCCTCGTCGGCGAGTGTCGGGTGGTCGACGGGGGCGGGCGAATGGCGGCGGGTTTGTGGCCAGCAGCGCCGATCGAATCTGCGGCAGAACGAGCCCGAATCGGGCTCGGTGTGCCGCACATTCGGCCAGGCCCGCCGCACCTTGCGAACC
>JANOQG010000128.1:0-19358 GCA_031422255.1 Actinomycetes bacterium
CGCGACCGCCCCCGGTTGTCCCGACGGATTGCGGGCCGCCCACGTAGCCTCCGCTCATGAGCGAACCGGCGTGCCCGTCGCCTGACGCCCTGGCCCCGCTCTCGACGGCGTTCGTCCCGCCGCTCGCGGGCTTTGCGGGCACACGACCCGGCGCCCCCGCGCAGGCGGCGCCTGCCTACGCCGGCTTCTGGGTGCGCGTCGTGGCGGCCTTGATCGATGGCTTCGTCACGGGCCTCTTCGCCGTTCCCGCACGCCTCGTTCTGTCGAACGGCTCAACCCGCATCACCGAGTGCAGCATCAACGCGTCCGGAGACATCACCGGCTTCGGTGCAGGCTCCAACGGTCAGTGCGAGGTCCCCACTGGAGCCACCCTCGCGCTGGCCATCACCCTCTTCGGCATCGCCCTCGCCGCCGCGGCCTTCTACTTCGGGAAGCTTGACGGCGTACGCGGGCAGAGCCTCGGCAAGAAGGCCATGGGCATTCGGGTCGCCGACGCCGCGACGGGCAACCCGATCGGCTTCGGTCGGGGAATCGGGCGCCACTTCTTCAAGCTCATTTCGGCGGCGGTCTGCCTGCTCGGGTTCTTGTGGGCAGCCTGGGATCCCCGCAAGCAGACCTGGCACGACATGGCCGTCCGGTCGGTCGTGGTGAACGCTTCCGAGACAGGCCACTAGGAGGACGCCCGTGTCCGAAACCCCAACCCCGAGCGATCGAGGGTGGCCGCCGCCGCCGAGCGGCCTTCCACCGGCGCCGCCGAGCGGCTACGGCGCGCCACCTCCGCCTGGCTACGCCGCCTCCAGCCCCACCGGGCCGTCGGTCGCGTCCGGTTCGGCCGGGTTCTGGATCCGGTTCCTGGCCGTCTTCATCGACGGACTGATCATCGGGATCCCGTTCTCGATCCTCGGCTCGATGGTTGGCAATGACACGACCACTCAACGAATCCCCGAAGGCGTCTACAGCGAGTCGAACACCGGGCTCAACATCTCGATCGGCTGGAACCCGACTGCGCCGTTCTGGTTGAACGCTCTGAATACCCTGGTCGGCCTGACCTACTTCGGCTACTTCGAGGGCGGTCTGACGGGCCAGACCCTGGGCAAGCGGGTGGCCGGCATCAGAGTCGTCGATGCGAACACCGGACGCCCAGGCATCGGCTTCGGACGAGCGGTCGGTCGGTACTTCTCGCGGATCCTCTCCGCCATCCCCTGCCTCCTCGGCTACTTCTGGATGCTCGGGGACGCCCGGAAGCAGACGTGGCACGACAAGATCATGAACACTGTCGTCGTGCGGGCATGATGCGCTGATGGCTGAGCTCACGACGGTGGCGGACGACGAAGCCGTCGTGCACGACGGCACCGAGGTGCGCGTCTACGACGGGCTCGTTCCCGACACGCACTACGAGATCGATGGCTTCACGTTTCGCACGCTGCCCCGGCTGGGGGAACGGCTGGCCACCGTGGCCACCGTCAACGATGTGCACTTCGGTGAGACCACCTGCGGGATCATCCAGGGGCTCGACATCGGACCGGTGTTCAGCTCCGAACCGGGCGAGGACCCCTACCCCGAGGTGATGAACCGCGGGGCCGTGGCCGAGATGCGGGCACTCGACCCCGACGTCGTGATCGTGAAGGGCGACCTGACTGCCAAGGGCTCGCTGGAGGAGTACGCGGCCTTCTTGGCCACCTACGAACCCGCCTTCGGCGACCGGCTCGTGCACGTCCGTGGCAACCATGACGGGTACTACGGCGAGAGCTACGCAGCGGCTCCCACGCAACGCGTCGACCTCCCCGGCGTCACCCTCGCCGTGCTCGACACCACCCATCCGCTCGAGACGCCCGGGCGGGTCACCGCCGAGCAGCTCGAGTGGCTCGACGACCTCGGCGGCACGGCCGACCGACCCGTGCTCCTCTTCGGACACCATCATGTGTGGAGCCCCGACTCACGGCAGCGGCCCGACACCTACTTCGGGATCATGCCCGACCCCTCCGAGCAGCTTGTCGCGATGGTCGCACGACACCCGAGGATCCTCGGTTACTTCGCCGGACACACGCACCGCAACCGCGTACGCAAGATCTCCTCCACCGGCGATCGGCCTTGGACCGAGGTGGCGTGCGTGAAGGACTACCCGGGCACCTGGGCTGAGTACCGGGTGTTCGAGGGCGGGGTGCTCCAGGTGCACCGCCGCATCTCGACCCCCGAGGCGCTGGCGTGGACGGAGCAAACTCGTCACATGTACGCAGACACCTACGCCGACTACGCGTTCGGCGCGCTCACCGACCGGTGCTTCGCGATGCCCGCCGTCCCCACATCGTGACGGGGCCGCTCGCCGGCATCCGTGTGCTCGACCTCGCGACAGTGATCGCAGGGCCTGGCGCCGCTCGCTACCTTGCTGACTACGGCGCCGACGTCCTCAAGATCGAACGACCAGGCACAGGCGACAGCACCCGCGGCATGGGAGTGCCGTTCCCCGCCGACGGCACCTCCCTGTATTGGAAGATGGTGGCGCGCAACAAGCGCTGCACCGTCGCCGACCTCAAGACCGACGACGGCCGTGCGACGATCCTGAGACTGGCAAAGGATGCCCACGTCCTCGTGGAGAACTTCCGCCCTGGCACTCTGGAACGCCTCGGCCTCGGCCCCGATGTACTCCTCGAGTGCAACCCCAAGCTGGTGATCCTGCGCGTCACGGGGTTCGGGCAGGACGGGCCTTACGCCGGCCGAGCCGGGTTCGCCACGCTCGCCGAGGCCATGTCGGGCTTTGCATCGCTCAACGGTGAGCCCGACGGCGGTCCGCTCCTCCCTCCGATCGCTCTCACCGACGAGATCACGGCCCTCGTGGGCGCGTTCGCCATCATGACGGCGTTGTGGTCCGGGGTCGGCCAGGTGGTCGACGTAAACCTGCTCGAGTCCCTGTTCCAGTGCATGGGTCCGCTGCCGGGTGCGTACGCCACCTCCGGGTACCTTCAGCCTCGGTTGGGCTCGGGCATCCCGTACTCGGTGCCCCGGGGCACCTGGGCCTGCGCCGACGGTGGCTGGGTGGCGGTCTCCACGTCCGCCGAGTCCGTGGCCGAACGCGTCATGGACCTGATCGGCTTCGGCGACCGCGCCGATCTCCAGACCTTCAATGGCCGGATCGCGGCGCGGGATGAGATCGATGCGCGCATGGCCAGGTTCTGCGCTGAACGCTCGCTCGCCGACGTGCTGTCTGCGTTTGAGGACGCCCAGGCCGCTGCGGCACCCATCTTCGACATGGCCGACATCGCAAACGACCCGCACTACGCGGCCCGCGGTTCCATCATCACCGTGGATGGCGTGCCGATGCAGGGCCTCGTCGCACGCCTGTCGGCCACGCCCGGCGAGGTGCGCTGGCCCGGTCGCGCGCTCGGAGCCGACCAACCCGAGTGGGTCCCGCCCGAGTAGCAGCACTTCTCAGGTAGTGGGTGGGGCCACTTCAATGCGGTCTTGGGGCCACTCGCGCGCCGACCTGAAGGCTGCTTCGGCCGCGCGCACGATGTCGGTGGGCGTGAGCGCCTGGCCCGGGTAGCACGCAACGCCAGCGCGCAGGACCCGACCGCCGGGGCGGGTGGCGAGCGATCGACGTAGTCGCTCGACGGCCCAGACCGCGCCGTCCTCTGGGGTGTCCTCCATCATCATTCCGTAGGTGCCGTCGGCCAGACGCGCGGGCACATCGGAGGTGCGGAGGGTGGCGCGGATCATCGCCGTCACAACCCTCGGATCTGAGGGGAGGGCCGGACCGTCCGGTAAGCCGTCAACCACCTCGACGAGCGCGAGCGCCAGGGGCCGTAGCACCCGCCGACACGCGGTGACGCGCCAGCTCAGCGCCGCCAGGAAGAACGGTTGGGCATACAACCCGGTGCCTGGATCGAGCAAGGACGGGTCGATCGGGAGCGCCCCGGCTTCGTTCTCATCGTCCAGTTCGTCCGCCACGGCCCCGGAGGCTAACCGCGGTCAACCGCGATGAGCGACGGCCAGGTCGACGATCTCACCCATGATGGTGGTGAGGTTGAAGTCCTTCGGTGTATAGACGGCAGCGACGTCGGCGGCGAGGAGCCGAGGTCGGTCATCCTCGGGGATGATCCCACCGGCAATCACGGGCGCCGAGACACCAAGCTTGCGACACAACCGCACCACCTCAGGGACGAGCTCAAGGTGACTGCCCGAGAGGATGGAGAGCCCGATCACATCGACGTCCTCGTCGAGCGCAACCGCTGCGATCTGCTCGGGCGTCAGTCGGATTCCCTGGTAGATGACCTCAAGTCCCGCGTCGCGCGCAGCCACTGCGATCTGCTCCGCACCATTGCTGTGGCCATCAAGACCCGGCTTGGCCACGAGAAGACGCGGTGGGCCGCCGGGAAGCGCCTTCACGCGATCGGCGACGGCCCGGAGGCCCACGCTGCCACCACCGACACCCGCGGCCGCCGCAACACCGGTGGGAGCTCGGTACTCGCCGAACACCTCGCGCAACACGCCCGCCCACTCGCCGGTGGTGCCACCCGCATGCGCGAGCTCGATGGTGGCGGGCATCACGTTGGCGCCCGAGTCGGCGACTCGTCGAAGCTCGTCGAGCGAGCGCTTCACGGAGTCGTTGTCGCGGTTGTTGCGCCACTCCACAACTCCGGCCACCGTCTGCGCCTCACTAGCCGGATCGACCTTCAGGATCGAGCCCTCGCCCTCCAGCGGTGAAGGCACCGCCTCCGTGAAGCGGTTCACGCCGACGACGGTGAGCTCCCCCGATTCGATGTTGCGCATCCGCTCGGCGTGGCTCGCAACAAGCCGACCCTTCAGCTCATCGATGGCCTCGAACGCTCCGCCGAGCTCGAGCACCTCCTGCAGCTCGGCCCATGCGCCTTCCGCCAGCTCCGTGGTCAGCGCCTCCATCACCACCGAGCCCTCGAACAGGTCGGGGTACTCCAAGAGGTCAGTCTCGTAGGCGAGGACCTGCTGCATGCGCAGCGCCCATTGTTGATCCCATGGTCGCGGAAGGCCGAGCGCCTCGTTCCAGGCCGGAAGTTGGACCGACCGAGCGCGGGCTGCACGAGACATCGTGACACCCAACATCTCCAACACGATCCGCTGCACGTTGTTCTCGGGCTGAGCCTCCGTGAGTCCCAGGCTGTTCACCTGCACGCCGTAGCGGAACCGGCGAGCCTTCGGGTCGGTGACGCCGTAGCGCTCGAGTCCGATTCGATCCCACATCTGCGTGAAGGCCCGCATCTTGGCGGTCTCCTCTACAAAGCGGATCCCGCTGTTCACGAAGAAGCTCACCGACGCGAAGACCTGGGGGAACCGGTCCCCATCAACCTGGCCCGACTCCTTGACCGCGTCGAGCACGCCGATCGCAGTGGCGAGGGAGTAGGCCAGCTCCTGCACTGGCGTGGCTCCCGCTTCCTGCAGGTGATAGCTGCAGACGTTCATCGGGTTCCACAGGGGAACCCGTTCGGCACAGAAGGCGATCATGTCCACGATCAGCCGGCGCGACGGAATTGGCGGGAAGATGTAGGTGCCCCGCGACAGATACTCCTTGACGATGTCGTTCTGCGTGGTGCCGCGGAGCTCCTGGCTCGCCACCCCCTGCTGCTCGGCATTGGCGACGTAGAGCCCGAGCAGCCACGCCGCAGGGGCGTTGATCGTCATGGACGTGTTCATCCCGCCCAGGGGGATGCCGTCGAGCAGCTCGCGCATGTGGCCAAGGTGCACCACGGGAACGCCCACCTTGCCCACCTCCCCCTTGGCGAGGACGTCGTCCGGGTCGTAACCCGTCTGCGTCGGGAGATCGAAGGCAATCGACAGACCCGTCTGGCCCTTGGCGAGGTTCGACCGATAGAGCTCGTTGCTCGCCTTGGCCGTCGAATGCCCGGAGTAGGTGCGGATCATCCACGGACGATCTGGCTGCTCGAGGTGGGTCGGCGTCACGAGCCCATGATCCCCTGCATCGATCCAGGCAACCAACTCCACCTCACGGGGAGGGTCATGTACGCCATGGTCCATCCAGGATGGTCCGTTCGATCGCTGGAGGATCCACCGGAACCGGCCGAAGCACTGCCTATGTCGTCCAGCATCGATCAGGAGACCCGCCCCGACCTTCCCGCCATGGAGCGATGGACCGCATGGGTCTTCGAGATCCTCCAGCATGCCGCTGAGCGAGCCGAGGACACCCGTGATCGAGCCGCCCTCGCTGGGGCGGCGGAGGACGCTGAGGCGCTGCGACGAGTGCTCGAGGCCGTCGGTGCGGGACACCTCGACGGCGAACACACCGACGGCCTGCGATCGATCGTCGAGCTCTGGGCGGCCAACCAAGCGCGCTACGAGCGGCTTGCCGCCGAGGTGGACGCGGAGGCGCACCACGAATGGATGATCCGATCGGCCGCCGACCGACTTGGTCCCTTGCCCATGGCACATGCGTGAGCAGCCACCGGGAGAAGAATCTCACCCAACGGAGTATCCAAACCCCGATGAGTGACGATCACTAGAACCATGCACCTCCCTCGCAAGTTGCTCCCTGTCCTCGCGGCCGGCATTGCCACCCTGTCGTTCGCTGGTGTGTCTGCCGCGCTGGAGGCAGATGCTGTGCCGGACGCGCCGCCCGCCGACCAGGTTCCCGCCGAGGAAAACGAGCCGTGCCTCGACAGCACCGGCACCCCTGAGGGCGACGAAACCACGACAGACGTCGCCGACGAGGCCGATGAGGCCGACGAAGCGGACGAAGCCTCCGATGCCGACGAAGCCGACGAAGCCGACGAAGCCGACGAGGCCGACGACGAAGCCTCCGAGGCCGACGAAGCCGACGAAGCGGACGAGGCCGACGCCGGTGACGGTGAGTGCGATGAGGCCGACCTCGACGCCGATGAGAACCCCGCCGATGACGAAGCGGACGAAACCCCGGCGGACGAGCCCGGTGTGACAACCCCGCATCCGGACAACCACGGCGCGGCCGTTTCTGAGGCTGCCCACACCTGCCCTACCGGTCCCGGCCACGGCGCCTGCGTTAGTGCAGTCGCCCGGAGCGATGCAGGCAAGGCCCACAAGGACGCAGACGACGCAGACGACGCAGACGAGTCCGAGGCCTCAGACGACGCAGACGTGCCCGACGCCCACGGCAACGGCAACGCCGACAGCAACGGCAAGGGTCGCGGGCCGGGCTGACGTCGTCTCAGCGAAAGGCGGGCGGGAGACGCACCTTCAACGCTCGGCTGAGCCTCTCGAGATAGTCGACGCGAGACACATCGACGGCCCCCAGCCGCCGGAGGTGGTCGGTGCTCCACTGGACATCGAGCAATCGGGCAGGGTCGCCGTCCACTCGCAGGAGATCGACGAGCCCCGAGAGCGCCACCTTCGACGCATCGACGCGGCGATGGAACATCGACTCCCCCGCGAAGAGCCCACCCACCGCGAGGCCGTACAGGCCGCCGGCGAGGCCGTCCTCGTCCCACGCTTCGACACTGTGCGCCCAACCGAGGTCGTGGAGACGGCGGTACGCCGAGCCGATCTCTGCAGTGATCCACCCGCCAGGTCGCTTCGCGTCTGAGCACGCGTCGACGACCTCGCCAAAGGCCGTGTCCACCCTCAGCTCGTACCGCGCCCGTGAACGCGCCAACGACCGACTCACGATGAGACCGTCGAGCGGCAGGATCCCGCGCGGATCCGGTGACCACCAGCCGATCGGGCTGTCATGGCCGATCGGCATCGGGAAGAGGCCATGACGGTAGGCGTGCAACAGCGTGCCCGGTTCGAGGTCGGCACCGACTCCCGCCACACCGTTCTCGTCAGCCTCGGAGGCTGGAGGGAACCCCCACGACGTGGAGGGCGGCTCCAACGGCACTGCGCGCTACTTCGTGGTGGCGAGGCCGCCGTCGACAGGGATGATCGTGCCGGTGAGGAAGGCTCCCGCCTTCGAGCTGAGGAAGATGGCCGGACCGGCCATGTCCTCGGGCCGTCCGATGCGCTTGAGCGGCATCATCCGCTCCATGCCGTCGCCGGCCGCTTCGAGGGTGGCCTTCATCATCCGGGACTGGAACGGTCCCGGAGCGATCGCGTTCACGGTGACGGTCGGAGCGAGGTGCTTGGCCAGGTGCCGAGTGAGCTGGTGCACCGCTGCCTTGGACGCGGCGTAGGCATAGGTCTCGAAGCCCGGCACCTGGATGCCGTCGACTGAACCGATGTTGATGATCCGTGCGGGCTCTTCCTCGGTTCCGGCCGCCTGCAGAAGGGGCAGCAGGAACTTCGTGGTGTGGAACACGCCTTCCACGTTCACGTCGAGCACGCGGTGCCAGGACTTGGAGTCCTGGTCGGCCAGTGGGGCTCCCCAGTTGGCACCCGCGTTGTTGACGAGGATGTCGAGCGAGTCCCACCGCTCGGACACCGCCGCACCGAGGCCCCGGCAACCCTCCTCCGTGGAGAGGTCGGCCACGATGTAGGAGCAGTCGCCCCTGCTGGCGAGATCCTCGGCGACCTCCCGCAGGGAGTCCTCCTTGCGGGACGCGATGATCACGCTCACCCCGGCGTCCACGAACCCAGACGCGATCATCGTGCCGATTCCGCTACCCCCGCCCGTGACAACAGCCCGCTTGCCAGCAACGTCGAACAGCTCAGATGCGCTCATTGCTACGAACCTAGGCTCCGCCAGCGCTCCCTCACCATGCGAGCGTGCAGGTTCGATCGACTAGTACGAGTAGAACCCGGCGCCGGACTTCCGGCCGAGCTGCCCAGCAGACACCATCCGGCGAAGCAGCGGCAGGGCGGCGTAGTTCGGGTCGCGGAACTCGTCGTACAGCGCATCGAGGATCGACAGCGAGGTGTCCAGGCCCACGAGGTCGAGGAGCGCCAAGGGTCCCATCGGGAAGTTGCAGCCGCCCTTCATGGCGGTGTCGATGTCATCCCGGCTCGCGGTGCCCGCCTCCAGCATGCGAACGGCGTTGTTCAGGTATGGGAAGAGCAGCGCGTTGACGATGAAGCCAGCGCGGTCCTTGACCTCGACGACGTCCTTCCCGCACGCCGTCGCGAACTCCTTTGCGGCAGCCACAGTGGTCTCGCTGGCGGTGAGCGGTGCGATCACCTCGACCAGGCTCATCATGGGCGCCGGGTTGAAGAAGTGGATGCCCACGACCTGCTCAGGGCGGTTGGTGGATACGGCGAGCTCGACCACCGCAAGGGTGGAGGTGTTGGTGGCGAGAATGCCCTCGGCCTTCACGATGCCGTCGAGACGCTGGAACAGCTCCTTCTTCACGGCCAGGTCCTCGACGACCGACTCGAGCACGAGGTCGCAGTCGGCGAGGGCATGGAGATCGTCAGTGGCGCTCACACGTGCGCTGATCTCCTTGGCGGCCTGCTCCTCGAGCTTGCCGCGCCCGACCTGCTTGGCGAGCGACTTCTCGAGCGATGCGACCATCGCGTCGGCGCTCTCCTGCTTGCGGGAGCGCAGCACGACGTCGACGCCCGCCTTGGCGGCCACCTCGGCGATACCCGACCCCATGATCCCCGACCCGACGATGCCCAACTTCGAGATGCTCATGGTCGGCGACGCTACCGATGGACACCGAGCGGGGTCCAGAAGGGACCCAGGTAGCGTGCGTGCCATGTCCGGGACCCTCGCCCTGGTCGGTGGCGCTGAATGGCGCGCCGGCTGCGACTTCGACCACGACCTCCTGCGCGTGAGCGGTGGCACAGACGTGCTCGTACTGGCCACCGCGGCGGCCTACGAACACCCGGGGCGCTCGGTCGAAGCAGCCGAACGCTGGTTTGCCGAGCTCGGGGCGACCGTGCACTCACTGCCGATCCTCACTCGACGCGACGCACTCGACGAGGCGCACGTGCCGTCCATCGTCGATGCCCGCTTCATCTACCTCTCCGATGGTTCCCCCATGCACCTGCGCTCGGTCCTGAAGGACTCACCGGTGTGGGACGCCCTGGTGGCGGCATGGCAGGTCGGCGCGGTGCTGGCCGGGTCGGGCTCGGGCGCGATGGTGCTGTGCGACCCGATGGTGGACTCCCGCGGCGGTGCCCTCACGCTCGGCCTCGGGCTGTTGGAGCAGATGGCCGTCATCCCGCACCACGACACGTGGAGCGAGGACAAGGAGAAGCGCACCCTCAAGATCGCCCCCAAGGGGATGCCCATCGTGGGCATCGACGAACGCACCGCCCTCCTCCGCGATCCCGACGGAACCTGGCGCGCTGCTGGAGTCGGCGCGGTGACCGTCTACGTCGACGGGCGCACAGCCGACCTCTCGCTCCTCCCCTGACTACGGCAGGGGACGTCGTCTCAGGTTTCGGTGATCTCCACTGAGTCGATCGTGACGAGCTTGGTGGGCGCCTCGCCAACGGCCAGCTCGTTGATTGCGGCCGACACGTCCTGCCCAGCGGTGATCTGGCCGAACACGGCATAGGTGCCAGCACCAGAAAGCGCGCCGTTCGAATCATCGATCACCAAGAAGAACTGGCTGCCAGCGGAGTTGGGGTCCTGGGTACGTGCCATCGCGACCGATCCCGGGACGTACGCCTCGAGCGGCCCAAGCGGCATCTCGTCCGGAATCGAGTAGCCGGGGCCGCCTTCACCCGGCATGGGACCGACCGCGTCGCCGGCTTGGTTCACGAAACCGGGGACGATGCGGTGGAACGCCACACCGTCGTAGTAGTGGTAGCGAGCCAGCACCACGAAGTTGTTCACGCTGATCGGGGAGACTTTCGCGTCGAGCGCGATCGTGATGTCACCTTCGCTGGTCTTCAGCAGCGCTGTGTAGGTCTTGGCAGCATCGATGCATACCGGCGGCGCCTGCTCGAACGTCGTGGTGCGTTCAGCCGAGCCGTCGGCCGCCGGGCACGGCGTCTCGCCGGTGATCGTGGCGCCCGGTGCGGGGAACGGGATGGATACGGGCGATCCGTCCGCGACTGTGGTGGTGGTGGTGGTGCCGTCGGCCGTTCCCCCGTTGTCGTTCGACAGGAGCGATACGGCCAGGGCCACCAGGACGACCGCACCCACAAGGAGGCCGACGGTCCGGAACTGGCGGAAGCGCTGGGAACGGCTCGCCGCCACCCGTTCGGCCTCGAGGCGGAGCAGCCGCCCCTCGTCTTGTCGCTGTCGTTTGTCGCTGGGCATGGCGCGGAACCCTAGTGGGGCGCTCTCAGGGGATCCGCACCGGCAAGGAGCCGCCCCAGCACGTTCGTCGCGTGTCCGCCTAGGATCACCTGCGGCGGCACTGGCGGATTGACGTAGTTCGGTCAGCGAGCTGAAGCGGGCCGTCTCAGAGGAGACCTACGTCGTGACCGTGCCCGGAGACGAGCCGAATGAGTCCACCTTCTCGAAGGAGGTCGGTCGCCGCTTGCGGTCCATCCGTCGCATCCGCGAGCTCTCACTGGACGACGTCGAACGTGAGTCCGGTGGGACGTGGAGTGCATCGGCTGTCGGCGCCTACGAGCGCGGCTTTCGCAACCTGAGCCTGCCCCGCCTGCACGATCTCGCCCAGTTCTACGACGTGCCGATGAGTGTTCTGCTCGGAGAGGAGGACGGCCACGACGGCGTGCGACCGAGCAAGCTCGTCCTCGACCTAGTCGCCCTCCAGAGCGTTCCCGAAGCAGAGTCGATGCTGCGCTACCTCCGGTCCATCATCCTCGAGCGAGGCGACTTCAACGGCCGCGTTCTGTCGATCCGCCGTGACGACCTCCGTGCCATGTGCTCGCTTCTACGGCTGGACGAGGCCACGGCTCTCGAGACCCTGCACAAGTGGGGTGCCCTGGTGGACACGTCGGGAACTGAACCAAGCAGTTCGTGAGCAGGTGTCGCCCGGCGATAGCGTCCTCGCCATGACGGGGTCACCGCCACCCGACCGGGCGCTCGTCGTCCAGAAGTTCGGGGGCACCTCGGTCGGTGATCCCGAACGCATTCGCGAAGTCGCCGACCACGTGGCCCGCACCAAGCGACGCGGCGATGACGTCGTGGTGGTCGTCAGCGCGATGGGCAAGGAGACCGACGAGCTGATTCGCCTCGCGGGCGAGGTGTCAAGGGTGCGCCCCGGGCGGGAGATGGACATGCTCATCACCGCCGGCGAGCGCAAGGCAACAGCGCTGCTCTGCATGGCGCTGCACGACCTCGGCATCCCAGCCGACAGCTTCACCGGGAGCCAGGCCGGATTCATCACCGATAACACGCACACGAACGCCAAGATCCTCGAGCTCCGCCCGGAGCGACTCGAGGCAGCGCTCCGCGACGGCCGCACCCCGGTGGTCGGAGGGGCGCAGGGCGTATCCAGCGATCGCGACGTCACCTTTCTCGGCCGGGGCGGATCCGACACCACTGCGGTCGCCCTCGCCCACGCCCTCGGCGCTCATTCATGTGAGCTGTACACCGACGTTCCCGGCGTCTTCACCGCCGACCCGCGCCTCGTCACCACAGCTCGGAGAATTGGCACCATCAGCTTCGACGAGATGCTCGAGATGACGGCATCGGGGTGCCCCAAGCCCGCGATGCGATCCGTCGAGTTCGCCCGCACGTGGGGCGTGAAGCTGCACGTTCGATCCGCATTCACCTGGGAGCCTGGTACCTGGGTGCAACAGGAGGACCCCCTTATGGAGCAGGCCATCGTCTCGGCTGTCGTGCACGACACGTCAGAGGCCAAGGTCACCGTCGCCGGTGTGCCCGACCAGCCGGGCATCGCAGCCCGGCTGTTTCGACTGCTGGCGGACGCCGACGTGAACGTGGACATGATCGTGCAGAACACCTCCGATCACGGGATCACGGACATCTCCTTCACCGTGCCCCACGAGGACCTGGCCAAGAGTCAGGAGATCACGTCTTCACTCGCCGCGGAGATCTCCGCGACCGGGGTCACGAGCGACGCTGGCATCGCGCGTGTGAGCCTCGTGGGTGCCGGCATGAAGTCGAATCCGGGTGTTGCCGCTCTCACCTTTGAGACGCTGGCCGCTGCCGGCATCAACATCGAGATGATCTCCACCTCCGCGATTCGCATCTCCTGCATCGTCCGCGAGGCCCAGGTCGAGCAGGCCGTCCAGGAGCTCCACGCCGCCTTCAACCTCGCCTAACCCCGTTCTGTGAACGGATTCGTCCGAATAGCGGACGTATCCGTTCACAGAACCTGCGTAGCCTGGTGTCATGCGTGTTGGACTCTTCGGGGCCACTGGTCAGGTCGGTGGTGTCATGCTCAGGATCCTCGACGAACGGGCCTTCCCGGTCGACGAGCTGCGACTGTTCGCGTCGGCCCGTTCCGCCGGTCGCACGATCTCCTGGAGGGGCCAGGACCTCACCGTTGAAGACGCCGACACGGCCGACTTTGCAGGTCTCGACCTCGCCCTCTTCTCCGCTGGCAAGGCGGCATCACTGGCCCTCGCTCCGAAGGTGGTAGCTGCGGGCGCCACGGTGATCGACAACTCCTCCGCTTGGCGCATGGACCCTGACGTGCCGCTGGTCGTGCCAGAGGTGAATGCCGAGGCCCTGCGGACGATCCCCAAGGGAATCGTCGCCAACCCGAACTGCACGACGATGGTCGCCATGCCGGTGCTGAAGCCGCTCGATCTCGAGGCTGGACTTCGATCGATGGTGATCAGCACCTACCAGGCGGTGTCCGGCGCCGGCCTCGCGGGCGTAACCGAGCTCGAGGAGCAGGTGCAGAAGGCGGCACCCGACGCCGCCGAGCTCACCCACGCCGGCGGCGCCATCAGCTTCCCACCGGCCAACAAGTTCCCCACCACGATCGCGTTCAACGTGATCCCTCAGGCAGGCGACTTCATCGACGACGGCCTCAACGAGACCGACGAAGATCAGAAGCTGCGCAACGAGAGCAGAAAGATCCTCGGCCTACCAGACCTGCTCGTCTCGAGTCTGTGCGTACGGGTGCCGGTGTTCGCGGGTCACTCGATGGCGATCAACGCCACCTTCGATCGGCCCCTCTCGCCAGAGCGGGCCAAGCAGATCCTGGCCGTGGCTCCCGGCGTAGAGCTTGACGACCTGCCCACCCCACTGGCGGTTGCGGGCGGCGACGTCACCCGTGTCGGCCGCTTTCGAGTCGACTCCACGGTGCCCGACGGTAAAGGCCTGGCCCTGTTTCTCTCCGGCGACAACCTCCGCAAGGGCGCGGCCCTCAACGCCATCCACATCGCCGAGGCGCTTCGGCGCATCGGGTGAGATCAGATCAGCAGCAGCACGGGAGCGACTCGCACTTCGGACAGCCGTTCGCATAGCGGGCGACCGCGTCGTCGAGCGACAGGCCGAGTTGCTCGGCTAGGGACGCCAACCAAGCCAAGACATCGCCAAGCTCGTGAAGCTGCGCATCAGGCGTTCCCTTTCGCACCGCCTGAGCAAGCTCACCTAGCTCCTCGGTGAGCCAAGCCACCGTGGCGGGGATCCCGCGCTCGCGGTCCTGCTCGCCATAGGTGGCCGTCATGAGCCGCTGCAAGTCTCCTA
This sequence comes from Actinomycetes bacterium, assembly GCA_031422255.1. Taxonomy (GTDB): domain Bacteria; phylum Actinomycetota; class Acidimicrobiia; order Acidimicrobiales; family VFJN01; genus VFJN01. Next base: position 14,426 of record JANOQG010000128.1, read on the forward strand.
GCTCCATGCCTGCACCGTAGGTCGTTGACTAGGCTAACTGTGTTAGCCACATCGAGGGCGAACGCCCTTGGCTGAAAGGGACTACCGACATGACAAGCCACTACAAGCCCCCTGGCTGGTTCACCAAGCACGTGTTCAACCGCTTCATCGGGTGGCTCACGCGCCGTGGCCTGAGCGTGTGGGGAAGCCGGGTGCTCGAGGTGCCTGGCCGCACCTCTGGCGAGCCACGACGAGTGCCGGTCAACCTCCTCACCTTCGAGGGCGGGGAGTACCTTGTCTCGCCCCGCGGACATGGTCAGTGGGTTCGCAACGTGCGTGCCAACGGAGGTCAGCTTCAGCTGCTCCTGGGCACGCGGCGCCGGTCCTACGTGGCCACCGAGGTGGCCGACGAGGACAAGATCGAGGTGCTTCGCGCGTACCTCACCCGATGGAAGATGGAGGTCGGCCAGTTCTTCGACGGCGTGGGCCCGGACTCGACCGACGACGAGCTACGCGCCATCGCGCCGAAGCACCCCGTGTTCAATCTCGATGCTGCCGACTGAGCAGACGGCACGGCCGCCAAGGAGCGGACGCACGCCCCGCCTTCAGCAGGTGGTCGCCGCTGCTCAAGCGGTGCTCGATGCCGACGGAATCGAGGCGCTCACGATGCGCCGGCTTGCCGAGGACCTCGGCATCAAGGCGCCATCGCTCTACAAGCATGTGAGCGACAAGGCTGCGCTGGAGGCGGCGCTCATCGAGGACGCTCTCTTCACCATGGGTGACGCCCTGCATTCCGCGGTGCGCACGCCGGGCCGCGCCGGAGCGCTGGCGCGCCTGCTGCGGGCATACCGCTCCAGCTCGCTCGAGCATCCGAACCGATACCGATTGGCCACCAGCGGCCAGCTGCGACGCGACCTCCTCCCCGAGGGCCTGGAAGGGTGGGCGGGCCAACCCTTCCTGTTCGCAGCGGGGACCCGCTTTCGATCGCAGGCACTGTGGAGCTTCGCCCATGGCATGGTGATCCTCGAGATCGACGACCGCTACCCGGCTGAGAGCGATCTCGACCGGACATGGAAGGCCGGCGCGGCTGCCTTCGCGCACTGACGTCGTTGGTCACAATGGATGGCGAGGCCAGCGGCGCACCCGTCCACAGGAGATGCCCGGCAACCGGCTCGTCGTCGAGAATCGACGATCGCGCTACAGGATCTGGGAGAGGAACAAGCGGGTCCGCTCTTCCTGCGGATTGGTGAAGAAGTGCTCCGGCGTGCCCACCTCCACGATCTCACCGTCGGCCATGAACGCCACCCGGTCGGCGACGGCGCGAGCGAAGCCCATCTCGTGGGTCACGACGATCATGGTCATGCCTGATTCCGCCAGCGCCTGCATCGCATCGAGAACCTCCTTGACCATCTCGGGATCGAGGGCAGACGTCGGCTCGTCGAAGAGCATCACCTTGGGCTGCATCGCGAGCGCACGAGCGATGGCCACCCGTTGCTGCTGACCACCGGAAAGGGCGCCGGGCAACTTGTCGGCCTGCTCGGGGATCTTCACCAGCTCGAGCAGCTCCATGGCCTCTGCCTCTGCCGTTGCCTTGGGCTTCTTGCGCACCCGGCGTGGGCCGAGCGTGATGTTGTTGAGCACGGTCATGTGCGGAAAGAGGTTGAAGGACTGGAACACCATCCCGCACTCGCGACGGATCTCTTGGATGTTCCGACTGTCCTCCGTGAGCTCGGTGCCGTCCACGATGATCGAACCGCTCGTGTGCTTCTCGAGGTGGTTGACGCATCGGATCAATGTCGACTTGCCAGAACCCGATGGTCCGATGACGACCACGACCTCCCGCTTGCCAACCACCAGGTTGATGTTCTTCAGCGCCTGAAAGTCGCCGTAGAACTTGTCGACCGAGCGGAGCGTGATCATCGCTTCCCCGGTGCCACCCGCCACCGTGGCGGCACTGGTCAGGGACTTGCGCTCGGCCGGAGCCGGTTCGGTTGCTGCGTTGCCTGCGTCTGTCATCGTGTCCCCACTCCAAGTCGGGTTTCGAGTCGCTGCGCTGCCCTCGACATCGAGAAGCACAGCGTCCAGTAGACGGCGCCCACGAAGGCGTAGGCCTCAGGCGTATAGCCCTGGTTGTTGAACTCCGGGCGGGCCAGGACCACGTCGATGATTCCCAGCATCTCCTGCAGCCCGATGATCACCAGCAGCGACACATCCTTGAGCAGGGAGATGAACTGCCCGATCAACGCGGGAATCGAGTTGCGGAGCGCCTGCGGAAGCACGATCTGTCGGGTGATCGTGAGCGGGGAGAGGCCCAGCGCCTTGCCCGCCTCGATCTGGCCAGCGGGCACCGATTGCAGGCCACCCCGCACCACCTCGGCGACGTAGGCGCCGGAGAAGAGGGTGATCATGATGATCGCGCGAGGGATGGGGCCGGGGACGGTCGCGCCGGGCGGGAAGAGAAAGCCGATCGCGAACTGCCCCATGAAGAGCAGGCTGATCAGTGGAACTCCCCGGATCAGCTCGATGTAGGCGACTGCGACCGGACGGATGAGCGGGAACGACGAGCGCCGAGCCAGCGCCATCATCACCCCGATGGGGAAGCTCAGCGCCACGCCGGCCAGCGCCACCACGATCGTGAGCAAGAGTCCACCGAACAGATCGATGTTTGCCGGCTCGAACCCGGTGATGAGGCCGAACGCGAGCCCGGCCAGCAACAGCAACAGCAGGCCAAGCCGCGCCTCGAGGATCGCCGGAAGACGGCGTCCCACTTGGGAGCCGGCCACGAGGAACGCCACGGCGACGATGGTGAGCACCGTCGGAAGGAGCGTGCGCGTCATCGAGAGGACGAACACGACGCCAAACAGCGGACCGCCGATCATCGCCGCGCGCGCTCCGAGGCTCATCGGCGGCCCGTCGCCGCGCTGCGCTAGGCCCGCCGCGACAGCCATGGTGAACAGGGCGACATAGATGCCAGCCCACAACATGCCGTAGGAGATGTCGGTGCGCCCGAAGTCCTTGCCCACCATGTAGAAGGTGAGCGGGCCGTCGTAGATGACCTCCCAGCGGGCGGTGACGAAGAGGAAGAGCGCGGTCCGCAGAAGCAGGTAGCCCAGGATCGCGCCGAAGAGCAGCGTCAGGATGCTGTTCTTGGTGTCCTTGAACAGGTTGCCGCGAAAGATCTCGCCGAGTGCACCGCGCCGGGCGGCGGGCGCGGAGGGCGCTGGTGTCTCTGCCCCGATGAGAGTCATACGCGTGATTCCAGGGAGAGCTTGCGGTTGATGACGTTGGCCACGAGCGAGATGCCAAGGCTCAGGGTCAGATAGAAGAACATCAGGATCACGAGAGCCTGCAGGGCTGGCGTAGCGTTGTTGGAGACTCGCTGGAAGATCGAGGCGATCTCGACGTAGCTGATCGCAACCCCGAGCGAGGTGTTCTTCGTGAGGTTCAGGAACTGACTCGCGAGCGGCGGGATCATGATCCGGAACGCTTGCGGGAGGATGACGAACCGGTAGCGCTGCATCGTCGTCAGCGCTATCGCCTGAGCCGCTTCGGTCTGCCCGCGGTCGATGGCTTGTATGGACCCGCGGACGATCTCAGCCACATGACTTGCCGTATAGATCACGAGGGCGACCATGAGCCCGAGGTATGGCGGGAAGATGTTCATCCCGCCAGCCACCTGTCGACCGTCGATCTTCGCTGGGTCCAGAGCCAGCGCGTTCCCGGCGGCGAAGTTGCCCACGCACAGCACGGCGATGAACGCGAGGAAGCCGTAGAGCGCCCCGCGGGCAGGCCGACCAGTCGAGTCGTTGACGCGTCGGCGCCAGAGGCTGACGCCCACGACGGCCACCATGGCGATGCCGAGGAAGCCGACAAAGGTCAGGACGCTGGCGTCGGGGTTGAGCCATGGGATCCCAACGCCCCTGTTGCTGATCACGAACGCCTGCATTGGCGTCACTTCGTCGGTGATCGCGGGAAGGTTCTGCAGGATGATCACCAGGTAGGTGATGAAGATCCACAGAAGGGCAGGGATGTTGCGGAAGATCTCGACGTAGAGCGTGCCCATTGCACGAACGAGCAGGTTGTCGCTCAGGCGCATGATGCCGATCACGATGCCCAGCACGGTGCAGAGCGGGATCCCGACCACGATCACCCGCAGAGTGTTCAGATAGCCGGCCACAAAGGCCTCGCTGATCGTGAACTGGGCGCTGTCTTGGAGGCCTGGGATCGCGAAGCGGCTCTTGCGATCGAGGAAGTCGAATCCGGTCGGTAGGCCCGAGCTGCGGAGGTTGCTGGTGGCGTTGCCATACAGGCGCCACAACCCGAATGCGACCACCGCCAGCACCGCTAGCTGGAAGACCCAGCGCATCACGCGCACATCGCGATACCACGGGGGCCTCACCCGCGACACCACCTCCGCGACCTCCACGGCCAAACGTCCCCTCCTCCCCCAAGTGATCGCACGACGAGCGCCGACATGCATGAGGAGCAGGACCTGACGGTCCTGCTCCCCATGCCGGTACCTAGTTCAGATGGGTCAGCCGAAGGGCGGCGAGTAGAGGAGCCCGCCCTCAGTCCAGAGCTGGTTGGGACCCTCCGGGATGCCCAGCGGTCGAATGTTGCGGTCGTAGATCTCCTGGTAGTTGCCCACCGCTTCGATCACTCGCACGGCCCACTCGTCGTCGGGGAACCCGAGCTCGGGCTCGAAGTCCTGCTTGATGAAGGCTTCGATGCTCGGATTGCCACCCTCGTAGCTGGAGATGTTTGCAGCCGTGAGACCGAACTCCTCCGCCTGGAAGGTGGCGAACACGACCCACTGGACGATGTCGAACCACTCCTCGTCGCCCTCGCGGACGGCGGGGCCAAGCGGCTCCTTCTACATGGTGTCGTCGAGGATGGTGACGTCACCGTCGTACGTGGCAGCAAACGACGCCAGGCCTGACTTGTCCGTCGTGTA
>JANOQG010000129.1:0-2697 GCA_031422255.1 Actinomycetes bacterium
CTGGCGGCAGGGTCGCCGCGCCAGCTGATCGACAGCTCGATGGCCTTGTGGGCCACGGTGCCGCGGGCGGTCTGGGGCGACCACGCAAACTCCTCGTCGTCCTGGGCGAGGAACAGCCCCTCACAGCCGTGCACCGAGCTCAACAAGTGCTTGGACACCCAGAGCGTCTCGCCGGTCGGCACACGCTCGGCCACGGGCGCGAGTGCGCGCTGCAGGCCCTCGCGCAGCTCGGCACGGAGGCGGGGGTCGAACTCTGGCCGCTCGTGGGGCCGGGCGCCGAGGGCTTCGAGCACCTCGGCCTGGGCCGGGTTGAGCGCGCGCTGCGGGGCATCGGGGTCCACCCCCGGAGACTGTCACACCCCCTGAGTTGAATGGAGCGGTGATGCAGTCTTCGTCCCTCCGCTTCGCTCGTGCCGTGCAGGCGCTGGCTGCTGCCGCCAGATCGCTTGGCCTCGTCGTCCCCGGTTTCCGGAGCCCGCCTCGGCTCGTCGGGGTGCAACGATCGATCAAGCGCTGGCCCGGGGGCGCCACGGTCGCGGTCACCGTGCGGGATCGACCCTGGCCAGCGGTGCAGGCCGACCTCGTGGAAGGCGTGGTGGCCGCAAACGGGCTCATCAGTCCAGCATCGGATCGGGCGCGCGCGGAGCTGTGGCTTGCCCTGGAGTCGCCTCCGGCCACAGAGGAGGAGGCGGCGGCTTGAGAGGGCCAGGTACCGTCGCCGGGTGAAGTCCTGGCGCCTGCTGCTGTCGGCCGTCGCGATCGACGAGGTGTCCGTCTCGGTCGACTACGCCGACCTCTTTGTCGTGCTCCGCGAGGGTGACGATCGTCCAGGTCCGAACGATTGGGAGGCCACCCTGCGCACCCCAGTCCGGCTCCACGTGCGCCCCGGAACGTACGAGCTGCGAGGCGACACGCCCGATGACCTGACGATCAGCGGCCACGCCGTGCTCCGCTTCAGCGACGGGCACCAGCACCACTTCCGTGGCGATGGCCACCTCTCGGGCATCGACGACGCCATAGCCTGATCACCACACCCCGCCCGGGTGGCGCAACTGGTGGACGCGGAGGGCTTAAACCTCTCTGGGGCTTCGGCCCCGTGTGGGTTCAACTCCCACCCCGGGCACTGCAAACACTGGCATTCTGAACATCTGGTCCAACGCCAGGAATCACCTGCTAACGCATTGCTAACGAACTTGGTACCTGTAGGCCCGAAATGCGCCCGGATGTCGCGCCTGAAGTTCGACGAACGACCCTCGGAACCTGCGCCGGGTGATGACGCACCTGGACGAGACGAGTTGCTGAACTCGCTGGAGCGGCAGACCAAGCAGGGCGGCCGAGTCGCGCCGGCTGAGCCCGAGCTCGGCTAGCTCCCGAGCCGCGCTGGCAACTTCCTGCTGCGCCCTCGCCGCTGCTCGATCAGCCTCCCGACGAGCACGGTTCGCCCGCTTCGCCACCGCAGCGATCGCCGGTGGCAGCCGGTCCTCGATGATCACCGACGGTGCGTCGGCACCGACCCGCCAACCGAGTGCTTCTCGGATGCGCGCCTGGGCCGAGGGGATGCTGCGTGCTTGCGCCCGACGCTCCGGAATCGCGTCGATGCGCACGTTCATGCGTCGTCGACGGGGTCCAGTTCGTAGACAGCGATGTACGTCTTCGTCATGCCACGTAGGCCGCTCTGGGCCGAGATGTGACAAAGCGAAGCCGCGCCTCGGTGGCAACTCGGCGCCCGCGCCGAGGCGGCAGCCTCTTGCCTCCCGGGATCGCCCTGAGGCCGCGCGTCATCGCGCCGAGACGCCGAGGTGACTCCTGCAGGGCGCCCTGCTTCGAGTGCCCCTTAACGTGCAGAGCGCGTTGCATAACGGGCTTGGTCTCCGGGGATCATCGAATCGGCTGTCCTGGTCGGGGTGGATCCGATCGGGAGGTGCGATGCCCCAGAGACCGTTGAATGCTGCGGAGAAGGCTCGGTTGGCGGAGCTGGTTGCGGCCAGGACTCCGTTCTGGAAGATCTGCGAGGAGATCGGCAGGAGTCGGTGGACGACCCGGCGCAACATCGCGTATCTGCGACGGGTGCCGCCTCCTCCTCCGAAGCGGTCGCCGTTGCGGCTGTCGCTGGCTGAGCGGGAGGAGATCTCGCGGGGTCTGGCTGGTGGTGAGTCGTTGCGGTCGATCGCGCGTCGTCTCGGTCGGGCGCCTTCGACGGTCTCTCGGGAGGTGGCGTCCCATGGCGGCGCCGGGCGGTATCGGGCCTGTGTCGCGGATCGGAGTGCGGTCCGGTCGATGCGCCGCCCGAAGCCGGCGAAGCTCGCTCAGTGCCCGCGGCTGCGGGCGGTGGTCGAGGCGAAGCTGGAGCTGCGCTGGTCACCTCAGCAGATCTCCGGTTGGCTAGCACTGGCCTTCCCTGACGACCCGGAGATGCGCGTGTCGCACGAGACGATCTACCTGTCGCTCTACGTGCAAGCCCGTGGCGCTCTGCGCCGGGAGCTGGCCCGGAACCTGCGCACGGGCCGGATGACCCGCCGGCCCGCCGGCTACGTCCCGACGGTTGGCAAGGGTCGGCTCACCCACACCGTCCACATCAGCGAACGCCCGGCCGAGGCCGATGACCGTGCCGTGCCCGGCCACTGGGAAGGCGATCTCATCTTCGGCAAAGGCATGAGCGCGGTGGCCACCCTCGTCGAACGCTCGAGCCGGTTCCTG
>JANOQG010000130.1:0-9860 GCA_031422255.1 Actinomycetes bacterium
CCCATGCCCACGCAGATCCGGGGCCACCACGTTGTACCGCTCGGCGAGTGGCCCGAACGCAGTGAACCAGTTCAGACCACCGCTGGCGATCCAGCCATGGAGCAGCAGGATGGTGGGGGCACCGGGCGGGCCCTCCACGACGCGGGCGAAGCTGGTGCCACGACCGGGAAGCTCCACACGCTGACCAAGAGGGAGCGGGTGCTCCGGAGCAAGGTGGGTGGCCGCCATCGCAGCCAATGTATGACACACCGTCAGATTCTCGGGACACCCCCGACCGATCCGCACCCGGGCTGTAGCGTCCTTGACGATGAGCACCCTGGATGGCGCCGCCGTGAAGGCACTGCTTTCGCGAGCGCGGCGCGAGGTCGACGACGGCCTGCTCCCGGCCTGTCAGCTGGCGCTCGCCCTCGACGGCGAGGTGGTGGTCAACGAGGCCTTTGGGGCGGCCAGCGTCGCTACCCGGTTCACGATCTACTCCGCTACCAAGCCCGTCGTGGCCTCGGTCATCTGGCAGCTCCTGGGTGAGGGCAGCCTGGATCCCGACACGCGGATCGCCGAGCTGATCCCTGAGTTCGCCTCGCACGGCAAGGACGCCATCACGCTCGACCATGTGCTCCAGCACACCTCCGGGTTCCCGAGCGCGCCGCTCGGGCCACCGCGATGGAACACCCACGAGGGGCGCCGTCAGGCGTTCGCTGATTGGCGCCTCAACTGGGAGGTGGGCTCACAGTTCGAGTATCACGCCGCATCCGCCCATTGGGTGCTCGCTGAGCTCATTCACTGCGTCACCGGTGTTGGTCACATCGACGCCGTGCGCACGCGGGTAGTGGAGCCGCTCGGGTTGGCGGCCTTCGCACTTGGTCCGCCTGTCGACGACCAGGCCAACATCGCGGTGGTCGAGCCCTGCGGAGAGCCGGCGTCGCCCGATGAGCTCGAGGCGGCCCTCGGCGTGCGCGAGCTCGAGGTGGGCGTGGTCACCGAGGCGTGGCTGCTCGAGCTCAACGACCCCGATGCCCGAGCGATCGGACTCCCGGGCGGCGGGGGCGTGTCCACCGCTGCCGATGTCGCCACCTTCTACCAGGCGCTCCTACACGATCCGAAGGGCCTTTGGGACCCAGCCGTACTGACCGACGTCACCTCCGTGGTCCGCAACAGGTTTCCCGAGCCGATGCTGGGACACCCGATCAACCGAACCCGCGGGCTCGTGATGGCCGGCGACGATGGCCGGTCGCATCTGCGAGGCATGGGACGAACGGTGTCCCCTCGGGCCTTCGGCCACAACGGAGCCGGCGGCCAGATCGCCTGGGCCGACCCAGCTAGCGGCCTGTCGTTCTGCTACCTCACCAACGGCCTGGACCGACACGTGCTCCGGGAACCCCGACGCACCACGGCGCTCGCCAGCCTCGCCGCCGTTTGCGCAGGCTGATCGGGCGCCGTGCACATCACCGCCAAGGTCGACTACGCGGTGCGCGCGGCAGCGGAGCTCGCCGCGCCTCGACTCGCCGGCACGGAGGATCGCAGCCCGATCAAAGGTGAGGCCATTGCGGCCGCCCAGGGCATCCCAGCGCGCTTTCTCGAGAGCATCCTGGCCGAGCTGAGGCGAGCGGGCATCGTCGGCAGCGCGCGAGGATCCGAGGGAGGGTATTGGCTCGCGCTTCCTCCGGAGCAAGTCAGCGTTGCCGACGTCATCCGCGCGGTGGAGGGCCCGCTAGCGGACGTGCGCGGCGAGCCGCCCGAGGCTGTCGCGTACTCCGGAGCCGCCGCTGATCTCCAGCGCGTCTGGATCGCCACGCGGGTTGCCCTTCGCGAGGTACTCGAGGAAACGACCCTCGCGGACATCGCATCCGGAACCCTCCCCGCGCACGTAATCTTGCTGGCCGGGCGACCGGGCGGTTGGGCTCGCCGTTAGTCACAGCTCCGAAGGTTCAGTACCGTAGAGCGCCCACCGGCCGCCGCGGCCCCGCACACCGGAGCACACCCCCATGCCTCGCAGGATCGACATCGAGCTCACCAGCTCGCGAGACGACGGGTCCTGGACCTGGCGAGCGGTCGGGGCGAAGGCCCCAAAGGGCTCGATGCCCGCCACCTTGCTGCCCCCCACCTCGAAGGTTGGCGATGTGCTGCGGGTCGACGCCGAGTTCTTCGTCGACGGCATCTCCATCGTGGGCGTGCTGCCCGCCAAGGGAGCCCGTCAGGAACCCGAGCTCCTCGAGTTCATCTCCGTGGCAAAGGACGAGCCGCTCGTCACCTCCACGCTCACCAGCCGAAAGTCGGACGATCGCGGTCCACGCCGCGAAGGTGGCCCGCGCCGCGACAGTGGACCGCGCAGCGAAGGTCGCCCGCGACGCGAGGGTGGCCCACGACGCGACGGCGAGAGCTCCGACCGACCGCCGCGCACCGAACGCCCCGAGTCCCGCGCCCCGCGCCGCTCCCGTCCAGAGCCGCCGCCCATGCCCGTGGTCGAGCGTCCCAAGGCCAAGCGCCTCCGCGCCGGCAAGACCCACCGCACTGCGCTGCTTGAGTCGCTACCCGCCGAGGAGCGCCCCATCGCCGAGCAGGTCGTCCTCGGCGGTCTCCCAGCCGTTCGTCAGGCCATCGAGAAGCAGAACGCTGAGCGCACCGCAGCCGGGGAGACCGCTATTGCGGCCGGTCCCCTGCTTGCGCTGGCCGAGAAGCTGGTGCCCAAGGTGCGTACGGCAGAGTGGCGTGATCGCGCCGAGGCCGCCCACCGCGACATCGAGGTGCTCGACCTTCGCGACCTTCGGTCGATCGTGTCCACCGCGGATGCGGCTGGGCGCGACGAGGAGAGCCGCACCCTGGCGCAGGCCCTCAAGGACGGACTCACCACTCGTGTCGACGCCGAGCACGCGTCCTGGCTGGCCGAGCTCATCGCCACTCTCGACGTTGGTCGCATCGTGCGCGCGCTTCGGCTCAGCTCGCGCCCGCCCAAGGCCGGCTCTCCCTTGCCGCCGGAGATCGCCACCCGCCTCACCGACGGCGCCGGTGCGGCGCTCACGTCCGATGCGGCCGCGGAGCGATGGGTAGCTGTGCTCGAGGCATTGGCCTTTGCCCCCGTGCGCGACAAGGTCATCCCTGCCTCGCTCCCCAAAGAGCTGCATCCCGACCTACAGGCCACGATCGCCCGGTTGGCCACACGCATCCCGAAGATCGCTCACATCTTCGAGATCGCCCCCGATCGCAACGCTCCCCGGCCGAAGACCGAACGCCGACGCCCCAAGAAGGCAGCGCCGAAGCCACCTCCGCCCCCCGCCGACACGACCGAACGTCCAGTCGCTGCGGAAGATGCGCCTGCAACCCCGCCCGAGCCCGTGACCGCTGACGAGACGGCTAGTACTCCCGAGGAGTGACGGCGCTTTCTTTGCCAGCGCGTCCCCTGTAGTCGCCGCTGACGGGGTCTTCGTCCCATCGGGCGCCACAGCTCAGACAGGCACACGAGTCGAGTCGGAGCGAAGCGAGGTAGAGGCGGTCGACCTCATAGGCCTCACAGAAGGGGCACCGAAGGTGCCCGACTCGCTCGTTCATGACCTCGCCATCGCCCACGCGTTCGGTTGCCTGTCGTCCGGGACCCTACCGCCTGCTGGCTAGGGTGCCCACCATGTCTGTCGACTTCGAACAGCGAGGGCCCTTTGCCGTCGCGACGATCAACCGTCCGGAAGCCCGCAACGCTGTCAACGGCGCCGTCGCCCAAGGGATCGAGGAGGCCATCGACAAGATCGAGGCTGACGATTCGATCTGGGTCGGCATCATCACCGGGGCGCCACCCGTGTTCTGCGCGGGGGCTGATCTCAAGGAGATCAACAGCGGCAACGCTGGCGGGTTGGCCACTGCACGAGGCGGCTTTGCCGGCATCGTCCAGCGCGAGCGCACCAAGCCAATCATCGCAGCGGTAGACGGCCCCGCGCTCGCCGGCGGTACCGAGATCGTGCTTTCGTGCGACCTCGTTGTGGCGTCCACCAGCGCAACCTTTGGCATCCCAGAGGTCAAGCGGTCGCTCGTAGCCGCGGCCGGCGGGCTCTTCCGACTCGGACGCAAGATCCCGCTCAACATCGCCATGGAGCTCACCCTCACCGGCGACCCCATTGATGCGACCCGCGCGCATCACTTCGGACTCGTCAATCGCCTTGTCGAGCCAGGTCAGGCGCTCGACGAAGCGATCAAGCTGGCCGAGCAGATCTGCGCCAACGCCCCGGTAGCCGTGCGAGAGAGTCGCAAGATCGTCCTCGAGGCGACAAACGCGCCCGACGACGTCGGCTGGAAGATGTCCATGGAGGGCATGGGCATCGCCATGAGCTCAGAAGACTTCTCCGAGGGCCTGACGGCGTTCATCGAGAAGCGGCTCCCCCAGTGGAAGGGGCGCTAGCGCGCTGACGCTGTGCCTCAGGTGAAGGTGGCGATGATCCCCTGATCGTGGAGGAACTCGGCCAGCCCGTCTGCCAGGTGGAGGTCGGCAACCTCGTGGAGCTCCACCCAGGTGGCTTCTGCGGCGTCGTCGCCGGCGACAGGTGCGTCGTCGCCTACCACGGTCACCTCGAAGTCGAGGATCACCAGGTGCGCGTCGCCGTCGATCCGCTCGGCCCAGCCAAGCAGCGGTCCGCACACGCCCTCGAGGCCCGTCTCCTCGCGCAGCTCCCGAGTGACGGCCTCCATGAGGGACTCGCCTTGCTCCACCTTGCCCCCCGGGACTGACCATGAGCCGGCAGCGGGCCCGCGGCCGCGGCGCACCATCAGGAGTCGATCGTGATCGACCACGACGGCGCCCACGGCCAGGATCGGCCGAGCCACGGTCATCGCAGCGAGCGGTGTACGACGATTGCTCGGGCTACCAACCCGAAGGACTCGAAGAAGTTCTTGGTGTGTCGATCCCCTGGGAGGGCCAGGCTGTCGACGCCGAAGCAGCTCGCAGTCGCGCACCAGTCGACGAGTGCCTGCATCATGAGCTCGCCGAGCCCGACCTCTCGACAGCCAGGATCCGTGTACAGATCGGTGACCACCCCGAGACGCCCGCCATCGCGCAGCTCCTCGATCCGGGCCACCCCATAGCCCATCACGAAGTCGTCAAGGACGCCCACGACCAGATGATGATCTCCCGCCGCCAGCTCAACCGTGAGCGCATCCTCGAAGGGTTCGTGGCGCCCCGCTTGACGGGCCCACACCTCTCCCCCGCGGACAGGCCTCAGCTGCTCGACCGCCTCGCGAGCGAGGGCAGCCAGCCGAGGCAGATCGTCGGCCGTGGCCACCCGGCACGCCTCCTCGGCGGGCACGGTCATCTGCTCTGGAGCTGGGCGACCTTCGACAGGATCGTCTTGCGGCCGCGGTGGGCCACTTCGTGGCAGCGCACGGCCTCCAGCTCAGGGGCCGTGAGACCGGCGAGACGATTCACCACGTGCGAGGCCGACAAGCCGTCGTAGTCGGGGATTGCGAGCGAGCCCGCAGAGGTCGACGGCGGCGCCGGTGGCGTTGCCGAGGGAGCTGGTGTGGTGGGCCGCTGGATCGGAGTCGGCGCTGTCGGCGCCGGGGTGACGCTGCTGCCGACGATGTCGAGCAGACCCGCTGCCTGGTCCTGCAGCTTGCTGACCGCCCTGGTGGCTTCGCCCCGTCCTTGCTTGACGGCAAACTTGCCCACCATCCGGGCCATCGTGACCTGGCTGCGGCCCTTCTCAATCAACTGTGGCAAGAGCGAGGTGCCCTCGAAGAGCAGCCCGATCGGTGCATAGACGAGCACCTCGACAGCGTGCTCTACGGCCTGCTCGGCAGGGGTCTTGTCGGCCTCAGTCACGACGAGGGACGCTAGTTCGTAGAGCCGCCCCGAAGGACATCAGACGCAGTCGGAACAGAGCTTCTTCTTTGCGTTCGCGAGCTGTGTGGGGTGCTTGACGAGGAAGCAGGACTGGCAAACGAACTCACCCGGGCGCTTGGGCTGGACACGGCCGGTTCCGTCGCCGCGCTCCTCGGGCTCGGGGGCCTCCTCCTCATCGTCCTCTTCCTCCTCGGCGGCAGCAATCCGATCCTTCAGGATGGCATCGAGGTCGGCCTCGACGTCGTCAGGATCGGCTTCCTCGTCCTCCTCGGCGTCGTCGTCGTCGTCGTCTCGCTTGGCCTTGACAGGGGGCGGGGCGTCGTCGCCATCGTCGGCGCCGACAGCGTCCTCGTCGAGGTCCTCGTCGAGCTCCTCGGGGAGATCGCCGTCGACGAGGTCGTCGTCCTCGAGCTCAGCCGGTTCGGCATCATCGAGGTCTTCGATCTCCTCGAGATCTGCTTCTTCCTCGAGGAGGTCGTCGTCGTCAGCCATGGGAAATCCTCTGCAGCCGGGGGGCGGTGGTGGGGGGCGGTGCGGCGGGATCATAGGCCCACGGCTCGCGGTCCTGGCAACACCGTCGTCGGTGCGGCAAGGGTCGGTCAGGGTACCGAGTTCCGGGCCGAAGGGGGCGCGGCCCGTGCAGTCAACGCGACTGGCGGCGTGCCTCAGCGCGACGCTCGGCGTCGAGCCGCTCGAGACTTGGCTCTGGCGAGTGGTCCACAAAGCGCATGGCCTCGGCAACTGCGTGATGGCCGGCCTTCTCAGCGATCAGGCGATGCATCTCCTGGCCAACGACCCGGTAGGCGGGGTGACCCTGGGGCGTGGTGCGAAGCTCGATGAGGTGCATCGCCTCACGGGCGTTCAGGTGCAGATAGAAGCGCACCTTGTACGCCAGCGACACGGCGTAGGCGGCCTGAGACGGGAACCGCTCAGCCAGCGCATCGTGGAGCCCGGCGGAACGCTCCATGGCCTCGTCAAACCGCTCGGCGCAGCCCGCGAGATCGACCGCCTCGGGACGGGTATAGCCGTGGCGCGGACTGAGCGTCTGCCACTCGAGCGAGAGCATGCGGTGCCGTTGGAGATCACGAAAGGCGCCGTAGTCCGCCAGCACGTCGAAGCGATAGGTGAGGCGCTCAAAGGCACGACCCGGCTTGTGCCGCCGGTTCTCCCGATCCCCCACGTAGGCCCGAATGACGGCCAGCCGCTCGTCGGTGGTCATCGCCCGCACCCGCTGCTCTAGGACCGCCTCAGCGACGTGAGCGTGGGAGTAGAGCATGGTGGCGACGAGCTTGACCTCCCCGTCGGGATCCCAGTCGAGGAGCTGCACCGCCGGGCCTTCGTCTGGCTCATCGCCACCGGCTGGAAAGAGCGCTCCGGCAATGTCCTCGAGCGCAGATCGCGTCGTGGCGAGATAGGTGCTCCAGGCGACACCCCGGTCGTCGAGGTCGACCCGCTTCAGGAAGCTCGGGATCACCTTGCGGAGCTCCCCCAGCATCAGGTCGGCATATGCCCGCGACTCGGGGAGCGGATGCGATCGCATCCGCAACAGGAGCGCCTCGTAGCCCTGTCCGGTGCCGTAGATGCCGACATTCGACAGCGACGCCGCCGGGAGCACTCCTCGCACGGCGTCGAAGGCCTTGGCCCGAATGGCCTGGCGATACACGAAGTCGGAGTCGGCAGAGTCCTTGGGAAAGCGATCCCGATAGAAGTCGGACATCAGTGGCACCAGTTCGGCATACGAGTCGAACAAGCGATCCATATCGCCGATGTAGCGGAGACCAAGCCCGCTCCCGAGCACCTCAGGGTCGCGGTAGTAGCGGTACCGGCCCCCGAGTCGGGTGTCATACGCGATGTACCGGGTGGACTGCTCGAGGTAGGCCATGAGTCGGCCCCACACGAGGACCTTCGTGAGCAGGTTCGAGGCCTGCTCACACGCAAGGTGCACGCCGCCGAGCTGCGCGACCGAGTCGTCGCCATACTCGAAGAAGACCCGGTCGTAGAGCTCCTCCGCGCGCCGCAGGCCAACCGTCGCATCGATGCTGGCATCACCGGAGATGTCGAGGTCGCCGACGAACTCGTCGAGGAACAAGCGGCGCAGACTCTTGGAGCTACGGGAATAGCGAGCGAAGAGCGCCCCCTTCACGACTTCTGGCAGGTTCACCAGCGCGAAGACGGGTCCGTCGAGGTTGGTGAAGTAGCGCCGGAGGATGTCCGCCTCATCGGGCGTGTACTCCTCGGCGATGTAGACGGTCATTCGGCAGTCCTGGAAGGGGGTCGGGCCAGCAGGTTAGGCCCCGCCGGCCTCCCCGATCGCGGACCGCCTGGCATCACTGCCCACGCTGGCCATCGTGGCGGCAAACTCCTGCCGGACGGCAGCGAGGACGCCGTCCCCCAGCCACAGATCAGCAACCGTCCAGGCCATCGCCACTGCGCCGTCCACAACGGCATGGTCCCCGCTCGCTTCGCAGGCATGGCGGGCGAACTCGGGCGTGTGAATAGGCGTTCCCGCTGGGGCCGCGGCGATCATGGGATGAATCGAGGGCACGACATAGCTGACGTTGCCCATGTCGGTGCTGCCAACGACGGCCAGCTTGGGGTCGGGCTCGAGCACGGTGCGCCCGAGGCCTTCGGCATTGGCCTTGTAGAGACCAATCATCACCTCGTTGTCGAGCATGTCGGCGTAGACCACCGGTTTCCAGGCGATCGAGAGCTCGCAGCCTGAGGCCATCGCTCCCGCCTGCAGCGCCGCCTCGACCCGTTCTCTGAGTGGCGCCAGCGAACGGATGCTCGGCGAACGCACCATCCACTCGGCAACTGCTCGGGCGGGGACGATGTTCGGCTTCTCACCTGCCTCCGTGAAGACGCCGTGGATGCGCTCCGTGGGCAGGATGTGCTGGCGCAGCGCTGCCACGTTCAGATAGCCCAGGACGGCCGCATCCAGAGCATTGCGGCCCCGATGTGGGAAGGCCGCTGCGTGCGCTGCCTCCCCCGTGTAGGTAGCCACCAGCTCCTGCACGGCGATCACATCCATGCGGGTCAGGTCGAACCCTGCTGGATGCACCATCAGCGCGGCATCGACACCCTCGAAGGCGCCCGCCCGCGCCATGAGGATCTTGCCACCCCCGCCCTCCTCGGCTGGGGTGCCGAGGACCACCACCTGGCCCCCCGCTTCCTTCGCCAGGGCCGCAGCCGCCAGCCCAGCCCCTAGTCCCGCCGTGGCGATGATGTTGTGGCCGCAGGCATGGCCGATGCCGGGCAGCGCGTCGTACTCACACAGCACGGCGATCGTGGGTCCGGAGTCGCCAGCTCGAGCCACGAAGGCCGTCTCGAGGCCGAAGGCGCCGCGTTCGACGGCGAGGCCCTCCTGTTCCAGGAGATCGGTGAGCAAGTCATGGGCGAAGTGCTCCTCGTAGTTCAGCTCCGGGTGCGCATGGATCTGATGCGAGGCGTCGAGAAGCACGTCTGCGCGGGCCTCCACCTCCTGCTGCAATCTGGCCTTGAGCGAGACGAGGTCCACTCCTGGAGGCTACTCGTGCCGCAGAACGAGCTTCCCGAGCTGGTGGCCGGCTTCGAGGCGAGCGAGGGCCTCGGGGTACTCCTGCACGGGGAAGGTGCCATCGATCGATACCGGGAGCCCCTGGCTCATGAGGCGCGTGACCTCCGCGAACTCGCCGTAGCCGCCCATGGTCGAGCCGATCACCTCGATCTGCTTGAAGAACAGCCTCGGCAGGTTCAGCTCAACGGTGGTGCCCGACGTGCCACCGCACACGGCGAGCCGCCCGCCTGGCACGAGGGCCGACACCGACTGCTCCCAGGTCGCAGGCCCGACGCTCTCCACCACCACGTCCGCCTTCACCGGCCATGCCCCTGCCGAGTCATAGGCGGCGACGGCGCCCAGGGTGAGAGCAGCGGTGCGCTTTTCGGGGTCACGGGAGGTGACGTGGACTTCAGCGCCCATGCGCACCGCGAGGTGGAGCGCAGCCGTGCTCACCCCGCCCCCGATCCCCACGATCAGGCACCGCTCCCCTGCCGAGAGACGAGC
>JANOQG010000131.1:0-22142 GCA_031422255.1 Actinomycetes bacterium
CGAGATGGCCCGCGAGCGCGGGATCATCATCGCTGACACCAAGTTCGAGCTCGGCATGGTCGACGGGGAGCTGGTGGTGTGCGATGAGGTGATGACCCCCGATTCGAGTCGCTTCTGGCCGGTCGATGAGTGGGTGCCCGGCACCACGCCCCCGAGCTTCGACAAGCAACCCGTGCGCGACTACCTCGAGACCCTCGACTGGGACAAGAACCCGCCGCCGCCGCCCCTGCCCGCCGAAGTGGTCACCGCCACCAGCAGCCGCTACATCGAGGCCTACGAGCGGATCACCGACCGCTCGTTCTCGGCGTGGCCGGGCGTCTCCTGAGCCATCGCTAGGATCGGACGCATGCTCTTCTCGGTGCTGGTGGAGACTCGCCTTCGTCCCGGGATCGCTGACCCGCAGGGCGCCACGATCGAGCGATCGTTGCCCTCCCTTGGGTTCGACGGCATCAGCGGTGTGCGCGTTGGCAAGGCCATCCGCTTCGAGCTGGAAGCCCCGGACGAAGCCACTGCTCGGGCCCACGCCGATGAGGTCACCCAGCGCTTCCTGATCAACCCGGTGATCGAGGCTGCCGACGTGTCCATCTCGGTAGTCGAGACCGCTTGATGGGCACCCGTATCGGGGTCGTCCTCTTCCCTGGGTCGAACTGTGAGCTCGACGCCCTCGAAGCCATTCGAGACCTCGGCGGCACCGCCGAGCTCGTGTGGCACGGTGATCGAACGGTCGAGGGATTCGACGCACTGATCGTGCCCGGCGGGTTCGCCCATGGCGACTACCTGCGTCCGGGTGCGATCGCACGGTTTTCGCCCGTGATGGATGGGGTGCGTGAGTTCGCGGCGGCGGGAGGCCCCGTGGTCGGCATCTGCAACGGCTTTCAGGTGCTCACCGAGGCTGGGTTGCTGCCCGGCGCACTGCAGAAGAACGCCGGCCTCAAGTTCCTGTGCGCCACCACAGTCCTGCGTGTCGAGACGACGACCACTCCGCTCACGTCGGGAGCGGCGGTAGGCGACGAGCTCCACATTCCGATCAATCACTTCGAGGGCAACTACACCTGCGACGCAGAGACCCTCGCCGAGCTTCGGGCTGAAGAGCGCATCGTCGTGCGCTATGTCGACAACCCGAACGGCTCGGTGGACGACATCGCGGGCGTCTGCAACGAGGGCCGAAACGTGGTGGGGTTGATGCCTCACCCGGAGCGAGCCTGCCACGAGCTCGTGGGGTCGGTGGACGGCGCGTTGATGCTCCGGTCGCTCCTGGCGAGCGCCGGCGCACGTGTGGCCTGACCAGGGCTAGCTCGAGCGGGTGATACCCGATCGCTTGAGGACTGCGGGCTCGACGCCGAGCTCTCGCCAAGCGGCGTAGGAGATGCCCTTCCGAGCGCTGTAGGCCTTGGCCGCTGTTACGAACTCCTTCTCCAGACCCGTCAGATCAACCTTGGTGCTGGAGGCATCCAACTCGGCCCTGAGGTCGAGCCGCTCTTGAATCAACTGGAGGCGCTTGAGCGGATCGGCGGTCTCGAGCTCCGCATCGATCCGTACTAGTCGCTTCTGCACTGAGTCAGGGGTGCGCTTACGGCCTCGCTTTGGCTTGTGCGCCTCGAGTGCTTCGAGATAGCAGCGAACTGATCGACCCTGATTGCGCCCTTCGGCGAGCGCCGCCTTGTGTTCGTCGGACATCGGCGTTCGTGTGGACTTTGTAGCCATGCCGAGGATCGTATTCGGTCATTGTGGTGCGAGCCATTTCGAGTGTCCCGAGCGTTTGCGTCGGCCGCGTAGGCTGCGGCGATGGTCGCCCAGCCCCCCACCGTGGACGACGTGCCGCTTCACCGCGCCCTCGGCCTCACCGACGACGAAGCCGAGGCCATCGCGGCGATCCTGGGCCGGGCGCCCAACCACCTTGAGCTGGCGATGTACTCCGTCATGTGGTCGGAGCACTGCTCGTACAAGTCATCGAAGCGCCACTTGCGTTCGTTGCCCACGGAGGCACCGCATGTGATGGTGGGGCCTGGTGAAGGTGCGGGCGTGATCGACGTCGGTGATGGGATCGCGGCGGCCTTCCGCATCGAGAGCCACAATCACCCCTCCGCCATCGAGCCCTACGAGGGAGCGGCAACCGGGGTCGGCGGGATTCTGCGTGACGTGTTCTCGGTCGGGGCCCGGCCGATTGCGCTGATGGATCCGCTTCGATTCGGCCCCTTGGACGACCCTCGAAGCCGGTGGATCGCCGAGGGCGTCATCGCCGGAGTGTCCGGATATGGAAACTCCGTTGGCGTGCCAACGGTGGGCGGCGAGACCGTCTTCGATTCCACCTATCAAGACAACCCACTTGTGAATGTGTTCTGTCTCGGGCTGCTGCCCAAAGAGCGCCTCGTGCTCGCCCGCGCGTCGGGGCCCGGCAACCTGACGGTGCTGTTCGGATCGTCCACCGGCCGCGACGGCATCGGAGGGGCAAGCGTGCTCGCGTCAGCGGGCTTCGGCGAAGAGGCTGACGACGCCGACAAACGTCCGAGCGTGCAGGTCGGAGATCCCTTCGAGGAGAAGCGCCTGATCGAGGCGTGCCTCGAGATCCTCGATGCGGGCCTCGTGGTGGGAATCCAGGACCTCGGAGCAGCGGGCATCACTGGCGCCGCCAGCGAGACGGCGTCCAAGGGGGGGGTGGGCATGGACCTCTACCTGTCCGAGGTGCACGTACGGGAGGAGGGCATGGCGCCCTTCGAGATCATGATCAGCGAGAGCCAGGAGCGGATGCTCGCCATCGTCGACCCGGTCAAGCTCGACGATCTCCTGGCCATCTGTGAGAAGTGGGAGGTCCGCGCCTCCGTGATCGGCACCGTTACCGGCACAGGCCGCTTCCGGATCCTGGACCGATTCGACGGTGAGGTGCTCGGCGACCTTCCCGCGAGCTCGCTCGACGACGACGCACCCCTGTACGACCGACCGCAACAGGAGCCCGCCAACCGATCGAGCCGCGCTGCGGACACGGCTGGCCCGCCGAGTCCCACCGACATCGAGGCTGACCTCCTCGGCCTGCTCGCCGACCCGTCGTGGGTGTTCAGGCAGTACGACCACCAGCTCTTCCTGAACACGGTCGAGGGTCCGGGCGGTGACGCCACCGTGCTGCGACTGAAGCACCCCTCTACCGGAGTCGACACCGGCCGCGGTCTCGCGCTCACGTGCGACGGCAACCATCGGTGGTGCGCCCTCGACCCTCGTCGGGGTACCGCGCTCGTGGTAGCGGAAGCCGTCATGAACCTGGCGTGCGTGGGGGCTCGGCCCCTCGGGCTCGTGAACTGCCTCAACTTCGGGAATCCGGAGCATCCCGAGGTGATGTGGCAGCTCGTCGAGTCCATCGAGGGGATGGCAGAAGCGTGTCGAGCGCTGGGGGTCCCCGTCGTCGGTGGCAACGTGAGCCTCTACAACGAAAGCCGCGGACGAGACATCGACCCCACTCCGGTCGTCGGGCTGGTCGGCATCGTCGATCGGCTTGATCAGCGGCCTCCCGGGGTCGGCTTCGTGGAGGGTGGGCAGCTCATCGCACTCGGCCCCGAGCCACGGTCGCTCGCCGGGTCCCGCTGGGCGTGGGAGCGCGGCCATCAGAGCGGCCCCGCGCCCGACCTCGATCTCGACGCCCATGCGGCCGTCGCCGGGCTGGTGCGCGATCTCGTAGCGGATGGCGTGCTGGTGGGCGTGCACGACACCGCCGACGGGCTCGGGGTGACGCTGGCTGAGATGGCTGTGCGGTGCGGCGTGGGCTTCCGAGTGCAAGCCGCTGGCGCCGACCATGCCTGGTTGTTTGCCGAGTCGGCCAGCAGAGTGGTGGCGTGCGCCGCCGACGGTCGCGGCGAGGACGTGATCCGTGCGGCGGAGGCAGCCGGGGTGCTCGCAACCTCGCTCGGGAGCGCCGGAGGCGCGGCGCTCGTGGTGGAGGGTCTGCTCGAAGTGAGCGTGGCCGAGGCAACAACAGCCTGGCGCGAGGTGCTTCCTGAGGCGCTGGGTCACGGCATCTGATCGGTGAAGTAGCGGCTATCTCCGCCGGCCCTGGCAGACTGGTGGACGTGTCCTCCGGCGAGCCGTACGACGATTCTGCCCAGGACGACGACTCCCTGAAAGAGGCGTGCGGTGTCTTCGGGGTCTACGCCCCCGGTCAACCCGTCGCTCATCTCACCTACCTCGGGCTGTTTGCCCTGCAGCACCGCGGGCAGGAGTCGGCCGGCATGGCCGTCAGCGATGGGGCCGACGTCACGGTCGTGAAGGACCAAGGGCTCGTGTCCGCTGTGTTCGACGATCGCACGCTGGCCGGGCTCGACGGCGTCCTCGCCATCGGTCACTGCCGCTACTCCACCACCGGATCCTCCACGTGGCGCAACGCGCAACCCGCCTATCGCGGCGTCGGCGACCGGCACTTCGCGCTCGGACACAATGGCAACCTCACGAACACGGAGGCACTGGCCGAGGAGGCTGGGATGCTGCCGGGCACGGTCACGAGCGACACCGACCTCATCGCCGAGCTGATCGGCGCTGCGCTCAGCCGCCTGCCCGAGGACGTCAGCGTTGGCGGCGATCTCGAGCTCGCGCTCTCCAGCGTCTTGCCTCGCCTCGAGGGAGCCTTCTCGCTCGTGGTGATGGATGAGAGCCGGATCATTGGCGTGCGCGATCCCAATGGGTTCCGTCCGTTGTGCCTTGGCAAGCTCGACCACGGTTGGGTGCTCGCCTCGGAGAGCCCGGCGCTCGACATCGTCGGTGCCCACTTCGTGCGCGAGCTCGATCCCGGCGAGATGGTGGTCATCGATGCGGCTGGCCCTCGGTCCCTGCGGCCATTCCCCGACGATCGAGTCGACCCGCGGCTGTGTCTCTTCGAGTTCGTGTACTTCGCCCGCCCCGACACGCGGTTGTACAACCAGAGCGTCCATCAGGCGCGGGTGCACATGGGGGAGCAGCTCGCCGACCAGGCACCGGTCGAAGCGGACATGGTGATGGGCGTGCCCGAGTCGGGCGTGCCAGCGGCTGAGGGGTTCGCCCGTCGGAGTGGGATCCCCTACGGCCAGGGCGTGGTGAAGAACCGCTACATCGGCCGCAGCTTCATCGCTCCCAGCCAGGAGCTCCGGGCGCGAGCCGTGCGGATGAAGCTGAACCCGCTCCGCGAGAACGTGGCCGGCAAGCGCATCGTCGTCGTGGACGACTCGATCGTGCGCGGTACCACGCAGAAGCAGCTCACGAAGATGCTGCGCGAGGCCGGCGCCACCGAAGTGCACCTGCGGATCACCTCGCCGCCCGTCAAGTGGTCGTGCTTCTATGGGATCGACACGGGCGATCGAACCGAGCTGCTGGCTTCGTCGCTCACCGTTGATGAGATCCGCGACTACCTCAACGTCGACAGCCTCGCCTACGTGCAGCTCGACCGGCTGATCGCCTCCACTGGGGCACCCGGAGCCGGGTTCTGCGACGCCTGCTTCACGGGCAACTACCCAGTGGCGGTGCCCGTCAGCCTCCGCAAGCACATTCTCGAGGAGCCGGTGACACCGCCGCCGGGCACTCCCATCCAGACCGTGATCGACTGAGCAAGGGGTACGTACCAGGGTGGGCACGAGCTACGAAGAGGCCGGCGTCAGCATCTCGGCCGGCGAAGAGGCCGTCGAGCGGATCAAGTCCAAGGTGCGCTCCACCTTCCGGCCGGAGGTGATCGGCGACATCGGCGGATTTGGCGGGCTGTTCGCCTTTGCTCAACACCGCTACACCCGCCCCGTGCTCGTCTCGGCCACGGACGGTGTCGGGACGAAGGCCCTCATCGCGCAAGCGGTCGGGCGGTTCGACACGATCGGCGTCGACCTCGTCGCCATGTGCGTGGACGACATCGTCTGCCAGGGCGCCGAGCCGCTCTTCTTCCTCGACTACATCGCGGTGGGCAAGCTCGACCCCAGCCACATCGAGCAGCTCGTGGAAGGGGTGGCGCACGGCTGCCGGCAAGCCGGATGCGCACTGATCGGCGGAGAGATGGCCGAGCACCCCGGGGCGATGGATCCGGGCGAGTTCGACCTCGTGGGCTTCGCCGTCGGGGTCGCCGAGCGTGACCGGCTGATCACCGGGGAGCACGTGCGACCCGGCGATGCCCTCATCGGCCTGCCCTCGCCCGGGCTGCGCTCCAACGGCTACTCGCTTGCGCGCAAGGTCCTCCTCGAGACGGCGGGCCTCCCACTCGATGGTCCGGCCTACGCCGGAGCGCACCACAGTCTGGGTGACGAGCTTCTCGTGCCGTCAGTGATCTACGCCCCGGCCATCGCAGCCCTCCAGCGGGTGGTCGACGTGCGCTCGGTGGCCCACATCACCGGAGGCGGACTGCCCGGCAACCTCAACCGAGTGATCCCAGAAGGCGCGGATGCGGAGGTCGACGTTTCCTCCTGGGAATCGCCGCGCATCTTCGGCGAGATCCAGCGGCTGGGCGACGTCAGTGACGACGAGATGCGCAAGGTGTTCAATCTCGGCATCGGGATGGTTGTCGTGGTGGCGCAGGATGAGGTGCACCGCACCCTCGATGTCCTGCGCACCGAGGGTCACCGTGCAACGGAGATCGGCCGGGTCGTGCCGGGACATGGTCAGGTCCGCTTCGCCTAGGCGCTGCCTCCTATGAGCTCCGCCGCCCACGCCGCCCTGGTCGCACACCTCCTCGAGCACAGCGTTCGCACGGGTGACTTCACGCTCAAGAGCGGCAAGAAGAGCACCTGGTTCATCGATGCAAAGCAGACGGCCTGCCGGGCCGAGGGGATGCTCCTGGTGGCCGATGTCGCCCTTGATGAGATCCCCGACGACGTCACGGCCATCGGCGGCCTGACGATGGGCGCCGACGCTGTCGCCTTCGGAATCGCGGCAATAGCGGCAACTCGAGGCAGAGCGCTGCGCAGCTTCAGCGTTCGCAAGGAGGTGAAGGGCCACGGCGGCGGCGGCCGGATCGCCGGAGCTCTCCAGGCCGGTGACAAGGTGGTGATCACGGAGGACGCGGTCACTCGCGGGGTGTCGATGCTCGAAGCCGCTGCCGTGATCCGGGAAGAAGGTGCGGCTGTGCCGGTGCTCCTCCTGCCCCTTGTCGATCGGGGCGGAACGGTGGAGGCAATGGCTGCTGAGCAGGGGCTTCCCCTCAGGGCGCTGGTGACAGCGCTCGACCTCGGCTTCCCCTACGAGGGCTGACCGCGCATGAGCCGAGTGGCCTCGATCCGCCGTTCGGCAAGTTGGTCGGCGGCCGCCGCGGTTGTGATGCCGTCGGTGTCAGCGAGGTCGAACACGCGCAGCACCGTGTCGTGGATGCGCTTGATGCGCTCGTCGGCTTCGGCGCGGACGTAGCCCCCCCGCTCCTGTGCGATGTTGATGACCCCGCCGGCGTTCACGATGTAGTCCGGCGCGTACAGGACGCCCGAATCGTGGATGCGCTGGGCATCCTCAGCGGTAGCGAGCTGATTGTTGGCCGATCCCACCACTGCGAGACATCCGAGCTCTGGAATCGTGGAGGCCGACAGCTCGGCCCCAAGGGCGCACGGTGCGAACACGTCGGCCGCCACCGAGTGCGCGCGAGCTGGTTCGACGACGGCGGCGCCTGTGCGCCCGACCACCTCGGCCACCGCACTCGGGCGGATGTCCGCGACCGTGAGGCGTGCGCCCTCGCCATGCAGGTGGTCGGCGAGTGCGCCGCCCACCTTGCCTACCCCATTGATGCAGACGTGCCGGCCGGCGAGCGAGGCGGTGCCCCAAAGTCGCTCGGCCACGGCTCGCATCGCCCACAGGACACCGAGTGCCGTCGCCGGGGACGGATCTCCAGAACCGCCCAAGGCTTCACTCACTCCCGTGACGTGGGGTGTCACCGTGCGGATCAGGTCCATGTCGGCCTGGGTGGTGCCGACGTCCTCGGCCGTGACATACCGACCAGCCAACCCGTCGACGAACCGGCCGTAGGTGAGGATCAGCTCGTCGCTGCGCAGCCGAGCGGGGTCGCCGATGATCACGGCCTTGCCGCCCCCTTGGTCGAGGCCGGCGGCAGCATGCTTGTAGGTCATGCCCCTGGCTAGCCGGCACACGTCGACGAGGGCTTCACCTTCTGTCGCGAACGGCCAGAACCGCGTTCCCCCGAGGCCAGGGCCGAGCACGGTGGAGTGGATGGCCACGATCGCCCGCAGTCCGCTGGAGCGGTCGTAGGCATAGGTCACCTGCTCGAACCCGTCAGTGGCCATCAACGCCAAGGGAGTAGCCATCGCCGGCAACCTACCCACCAGCCTGGCTACCGGCGCACTGGTGTGTCACGGGGTGTCTACGCCGGACTAGTTACCTCATCGTGACAAATGGTCTGATTTGTCCATTGGCCAATCCGTGGCGCAGTCGTACGTTGTTCGACGAAACGGACATTGGCGCCACTATCGATCGTGGCATCCCAAACTGCACCGAAGGACGGACATGTCGCAGCACGACGATCTCAGCGCTCCCGAGGCCCTGCTCACGCCGAGCGAGGTCGCAGCGTTGTTCCGGGTGAACCCGAAGACCGTGACGCGCTGGGCGCGAAGCGGGAAGCTCAGCGCTATTCGCACGCTCGGTGGGCACCGACGCTTCAGGGCCTCGGAGATCCGTCGCTGCCTCGAGGAGATGTCACACGAGCCGGGCCTTGCGGGAGACGACAGCTAACCGCTGCGTTTTCCGGCAAGCCAGGGCTCAGGGGTACCGTTCCCTCCCTGCACGAGGGGCCCCGGGGCGCCCTCGAACCGAGGACAGGATTCCGTTCCCCCATGGCCACGAACACCGCTGCGTATTCGATCCGCTTGCGCGTCCGCCTCGACAACCGACCGGGCACCCTCGGCCGACTGGCCACCGCCGTCGGTGAGGTTGGCGGGAACATCACCGCCATTGGTGGCTTCGACGTTCGAGGGAGCCACCTCGACGAAGATGTGATCGTCAACTGCTCCTCGGAGGAGCACATCGCCAAGGTCACCGCAGCGGTGCGCGCGGTGGATGGCCTCGAGGTGATCGAGGTGGCCGACCGAACCTTCGAGATGCACGCCGGGGGCAAGATCGAGGTGCTCGCCCGCATGCCCGTGGCCGATCGCGACGATCTGTCGATGGCCTACACCCCAGGTGTGGCCAGGATCTGCACGGCGATCGAGCGGCAGCCCGCCCTCGCTCACGAGCTCACCATCAAGAAGAACACCGTGGCAATCGTCACCGACGGCACAGCAGTGCTCGGCCTCGGCGACATCGGCCCAGCGGCTGCGCTCCCCGTGATGGAGGGCAAAGCGCTCCTGTTCAAGAACTTCGCCGGCGTGGACGCGTTCCCGATCTGCCTCGACGTCACTACTGCTGATGAGATCGTCGAGACCGTGGTGCGACTCGCCCCGGTGTTCGGCGGGATCAACCTGGAGGACATCGCCGCTCCCCAGTGCTTCGAGATCGAGGATCGGCTCAAGGAGCTCCTCGACATCCCCGTCTTCCACGACGATCAGCACGGCACGGCCGTGGTTGCCTTGGCGGCCCTCGAGAACGCGCTTCGCATCGTCGACAAGCCGATGAGCTCGCTCAAGGTCGTGATCGCTGGCGTCGGCGCGGCCGGTGTGGCGATCAGCAAGATCCTGCTCGAGGCCGGAGTGGCCGAGATCATCGGCGTCGACCGCAAGGGTGCGATCTGGGAGGGCAGGGACGAGCTCAACGTCGCCAAGCTGTGGTTCGCCGAGCACACGAACCGCGAGCGGCGCGAGGGAACCCTCAGCGAGGTGCTCCCAGGGGCCGATGTGTTCGTCGGCGTGTCCGGTCCGGGCCTGATGACCGCGGCGGATCTTCGCCAGATGGCCAAGGACCCGATCGTGTTTGCCATGGCCAACCCTGATCCCGAGATCCGCCCCGAAGAGGCGGACGGGTTGGCCGCCGTGATCGCCACAGGGCGCAGTGACTACCCGAACCAGATCAACAACGTGCTCGCCTTTCCGGGCATCTTCCGGGGCGCCCTCGACGTCGCCGCTACCAAGATCACCGAGGGCATGAAGCTGGCTGCAGCCCGCGCCATCGCTGAGGTGGTGGGCGACGACGTGCGCCCTGACTACATCGTTCCCTCGGTGTTCGACCCTCGGGTGGGCCCGTTGGTGGCGGAGTACGTCGCCGAGGCCGCCGTGGCTGAAGGCGTCTGCCGGACCGCCACGACCTGACCGCGCGGATGACGTATCCGGCTGGGGAGCGCAGACCCGATGCCGCTAGCGTCGGCGTCGTGTCCACGCTCGATGTGCCCACTACTGCCCCCGCGCAGCAGGCTTGGTCGCCCGCCGATCTGCGGGTGCGTCGCTTTCTGTGCTTGTCCACGGATGCGCCCAAGGCCTCAGAGGCGTCGGCCCGGCAGCTCGTCGAGAAGTCGCTTCTCGTCTCGATGGCGCGCTGCTTGCTCACGTATGTGTTCCTTCCGTTCGTCGCCCCGATCTTTGGCTTCGGCCTGGGGGTCGCCCCGCTCGTCGGCATCGTCGTGGGTCTCGTGGCCATCGTGGCGAACGTTGCGTCCGTGCGACGCTTCTGGCGGGCCGACCATCGTTACCGCTGGCACTACACCGCGCTGGCCAGTGTCATCGTCGCTGCCATCGTCTGGCTCGTCGTGGTCGACGTCCTCGAGCTCCTCCGCTGATCAGACGCGACGGAGGGCGCCCCGTTTCGAGGCGCCCTCCGCAGTTTGGGGGGAAGGGACTACGTGGCCGAGGGCATGCCGCGGGGGCCACTGCCGGCCCGAAGCTCGCCGTTCACCATGTCGGTGATGTGCTCGACGATGTCGGTCTTGCGCTCGGCAGCCTCCGCCTCGGAGAGCCCACCGTCTGCGACAGCGGCCTCGAGACGGGTGTTGGCCTCTGCCACGAGGGCGTCGATCACCGTCTGTACGTCGACGTTGTTGGCAGCTGCCACTTCGGCGATGGTGTCGCCGCCCAGCACAGCGGTGCGGAGATCATCCGCTGAGATGCCGATCGCGTCCGCTGCGGCGTCGAGGCCGGGTCGGTCGCGGTCGGGTCGGCCGCCATGGAACCCGCCCTGACGCGGGCCGCCGCGCTCAGGCAGACCCTCTCGGTTGACGAGATCGGTGATCCGACTTGGGAGCTCCGCGAGCGCGGTCTCGAGGCGGTCGGTGGCCTCGGCCACGAGGGCGTCGACCACAGTCTGCACGTCGACGCCATTGGCCTCAGCCACCTGGGCGATCGACTGGCCATCCTCCAACGCGGTGCGCAGATCGTCCTCGCTGATGCCGATGGCTCTTGCGGCCGCCGCGAGGCCGTCGCCACGGTGCTCGAAGCGGGGCGAGCTGCTCGCGGTGTCCGTGGTCTCAGTGGAGTCGTCCTGGGCGCCGGACGACGTGGGGGTGCCGAGGAGCGCTCCGGTCAACCCCCCGCCGGCAAGGGCGAGGGAGAAGGCTGTGGCTCCGAGGATCTTTCGTTTGGACTGCATGGGTACTCCTTGTGGTGGGGGGACAGCAGCCACCTTGCACGCTCAACCTGAAAGAAGCCTGAGAGCTGGCAGCTAACTGCCGCAACGCCCGACCTCGTAGCCGCGCTAGCCCTCGATGGGCTCGGCGCGTTGCTCGTTTGCCTGTTGGAGGCGGTCGAGGATCGCCACCCCGGTGACGGCGTAGGCCACCCCGTAGGCGGCGCCACCAATGCCGTAGATGCTGTAGCCCAGCAGGGCCACCACCCAGGGGACGAGGAGACCGACTGCGACGGTGTGACGCGCGATGTACGGGCGGAGGAACACTGAGTCGGCGACCTGGAGGGCAAGGACCGCACCCGTGAGCACGATGGCGGCGGTTCCCGACCGGAAGCCCACCGCGAGCAGGAGGAGAGGAACTGCACCCACGACGATGCCGACGTGCGGAAGAAGGGAGAACACCCCGGCCACGAATCCGATGGCCGAAGGTGCGGGCAGGTCGAGCAGCGATGCCGCTGCGGCGACGACGAGTCCGAAGATGACCGAGCATCCGACGGTCTGGACGATGGCACCGCGTGCCCGGCTCACCCCTGGCCCGACGATGCCGGCGATTCGGTCGCGGCGGAGTTCGTCCGGGTCTTGGTCGAGCGCTGCTCGCGCGATTCGAGGTCCGTAGGTCATGAGGAAGATCGTGAGGATCGCGCACACGAGATAGGTCGGCGCCGTGCCGGCCGTGGACCGCAGGACGTCGTCACTCCCGGTAACTCGGTCGTCCAGCGCTGTCACGAAGTCGGTGATGCGCTCGCTGAGGCTGAAGTCCCGCGCCAGCTCACCGAGTCGGTCCTCCCGTGCCTCGACGACGAGGGCTGCGTCGGGCGCGACCCTCTGCAGGCGGTCGACCGCCTGCTGCACCTCGTCGAACACGAGGTAGGTGGTGCCAAATCCCACGACGCCGACGGCCAGAAACGTGAGGAGCACAGCCGGCCCTCGCCGCACCCACACAGCGAGCCGATCGACCACCGGGTCCAGGAGCACCGCAGCGACGACGGCGGCCGCCGCCCACGAGAGCGGACGATGCGCGGCCACGAACACCCGTCGCACAACGATCAGAGCAACGATCGTTCCCACGATCGTGAGTGCTCCGCTCCAGGAGAGGCGAAGCGAGCGTCGCTCAGCGGTCCCCGTCGAGCCGGCCATGCGGTCGTACCGTACCGAGGGTGAGCACAGTCCCCAGGGAGGGTCGCGGAGCGGGCCCGACCATCGTGGTCGACGTGCACCCGGGCGCGGTCGCCACCTTTTCGCTGGCCGCGGCGCTGGCTGCTGTCCTCTGGGCGATCGTCACGATCGCACCCGACATGGTGACGCGCATCGCGGTGGGCGTCGTGCTGGGTGTCGCGCTGTCGCCGCTCGTCGGTGTGATGCAGCGTCGCCTCCACCGCTCACGAGCAACCTCGGCAACGGTCGTGGGTGCTGCCCTTGTGCTGTTCTTCGCAGCGATGGTGCTCCTGGTTGCCCCTCCCGCAGTCGAACAGGCTCGATCCTTCAGCGATGAGCTCCCCGCCACCGTTCGGGACCTCTACAGCTGGCCGGTGCTCGGCCACCGTCTCGCTGAGGCCGACGCCGCTGGCGAAGTGGAGATGTTGATCGCCGACCTCCCAGCCCGCATCGATGACCAGACCCTCGCCGACCTCGGCGAGCGTCTGCTGGGCGGCGCGCTCGCAACCATCGTCGTGGTGATCACAGCCTTGGGCGTGCTTGTAGACGGCGAGGGAATGGTGCGACGAGTGCGCGCCATCTTGCCGCCGTCGCGTCAGGCGCGGGCAGACGAAGTGGGTCGGATCATCAACAACGCGTTCGGCAGCTACTTCGCCGGGTCGCTCCTCGTGGCTGTGCTGAACGGGTTCGTCATCCTCACCGTTGGGTTGGTGCTTGGCGTCCCCCTGGCGCCGCTCGCGGCCCTCTGGGCAATGCTCACCAACTTCATCCCGCAGATCGGTGGGTTCCTGGGCGGCTCGTTCTTCGTGTTGCTCGCCCTCACGCAGAGTCCGCTCACTGCTGTGATCGCCGCTGGGGTGTTTCTGCTGTACCAGCAGTTCGAGAACAACGTGGTGGGGCCAGCCATCGTCGGGAGCGCTGTGAACCTCACGCCGCCGGCCACGATGCTCGCTGCGCTTGTGGGCGGAGCGGCTGCGGGGGTGCCGGGCGCCCTCGTAGCCACACCACTCCTCGGCGCCGCCAAGGCGCTGTACCTCGACCAGCGGGGCCAGCTTCCCGAGGTGCAGGAGCCGGTGCTCACGCGTCAGATCAAGCGTCGTCTTGTTCGCCTGAGGGACAGAGTCACCTAGTCCGCTACCGAGCCGACGCCGGCGACGCAGCGGGTAGCTCCAGCCGGACGGTGGTACCCGCACCCGGCGCGGTGATGAGCGACACCGTGCCGCCATGAGCCCGCACGGTGGCGTCCACGATGGAAAGCCCGAGGCCGCTCCCGCCCTGGTGGCGGGAGCGAGAGGCATCGGCCCGGTAGAAGCGCTCGAAGGAGCGGGAGGCGTCGGCATCCGTCATGCCGGGTCCTTCATCGACCACCTCCACGATCGCTCCCGCCTCGGATTGGCGCACCCGCACCTCAATGGGGGCGCCGGGGGCATGGAGGAGGGCGTTGGTGACCAGGTTCGCGATCACCTGCCGGAGATGGGACTCATCCCCCAGCACCGTCACCACCTCCGGGGTGACGGCGGTGATCGTGCGGTCGGGCTGCACCGCGAGCGCATCCCGCACGCCGTCAGCGGCGAGCTGGGTCAGGTCCACTGGCTCGCGCTCGAGCGGGCGACCCTGGTCGAGGCGCGCAAGCCGCAGGAGATCGTCGACGAGCGAACCCATGCGGATGGCTTCCTGCTCGGTGCGTCGCATGGCTTCATCGAGGTCGACGGGCTCGCCGAGCCCCCCCGTTCGGTAGAGCTCGGCGTACCCGCGGATCGTCGTCACGGGGGTGCGCAGCTCGTGCGATGCGTCGGCCACGAATTGGCGGAGGCGCGCCTCGGATGCAGATCGTTGGCCGAAGGCCTCCTCGATCCGTCCGAGCATTCCGTTCAGGGCGACGCCGAGCTCGCCGGCCTCCGTGCCGACAGCACCCTCCGGAACGCGGCGGCTGAGATCTCCGCCGGCGATTGCGCTCGCGGTCTCCGTCATGCGCTGGACCGGTCGCACCCCGAGGCGGATCACCCACCACATGACAAGCGCAAGGACCGCGAGCACAGCCGCCACCGCGAGGAACTCCAGGGCGATGAGCCGTCTGACCGTGTCCTGCACTCCGTTGAGTGGGAGCGCCAGCACGAGCGTTGTGCCGTTGGGCGCCTCCCGAGCAAGCATCCGGTACTGCACGCTCACGTCGTCGCTCCCGACCGTGGCAGCGCGGCCGCCACGGATCGCCTCGACGTCACTGGCCTTGAGCAGCGGGACGGGGGCGTCGTCGGCCGTGAGGTTTGGCGCGAACGCGGTGACCAGCGCATCATCGTCGGCGAGGATTCCGATGTACAGAGCGCTCAGGCGGCGTGGACCGCTGCCCTCGCGTGGGATCTGTCCGCCGCCACCCACTCGGGTCTGGGCACTCGCGCTTCGAAGCTGCGCGTCAACCTGTGCGACGAGGTGCCGTTCCGTGGTGCGAGCGATGGCTGCGGCCGATGCTCCAAGCACGAGAGCGATGAGGGCCGTAGCGATGAGGAGTCGAGCGCGGAGTGACATTGACGGGCTCGCTACTGCGGCACGCGCAGCGTGTAGCCCACGCCACGGATCGTCTGGATGAGGCGTGGCTCGATCGTGTCGAGCTTGCGGCGTAGGTAGCCGATGTAGGTCTCCACCACGCCGCCGTCGCCTCCGAAGTCGTAGTCCCACACGTGATCCAGGATCTGCGCCTTGGAGACAACCCGCCCCTTGTTGACGAGGAGATAGCGCAGCAGGTTGTACTCAGTGGGGGAGAGGTTGACCTCGGTGCCGGCACGCAGCACGAGGTGGGCGTCGTCGTCCATCTGGAGGTCGGCGCATCGGAGGTCATCTGCCGCCGGATCGAGTCCGCTCCGGCGGAGGACAGCGATGATGCGCGCCACGAGCTCCTCGAGACTGAACGGCTTGACGAGGTAGTCGTCGCCCCCCATCGTGAGCCCGCGCACCCGATCGTCGGTGGCATCCCGCGCCGTGAGGAACAGCACCGGGGTGCGATCGCCGGAGCTCCGCAACCGTTTGCACACGTCGAACCCGTCGAGGTCGGGAAGCATCACGTCGAGCACGATGAGGTCCGGCTGAACCACGGGCACCGCCTCAAGGGCATCACGCCCATTGGCGACCGGGTGCACCTCGAATCCTGAATGTCGCAGCGCCGCTTCGAGCATCGAGCGGAGGTTGTCCTCGTCGTCAACGAGCAGGAGCCGAGCGGTGGTCACCGCACGAGCATCGCGCCCCCGCCTGGGTGTTTCCTGTGAGTCCGCTGTGAAGCCTGCGGCTGGGGTCTCCGGCCCTGCCAAGTTCCTCCTCCCCGCGGCTGGGAAGATGCCCCATGGCCTCCACGCTTCCCGACCCCCCCGCATCCTTCCTCCGGCGCTTCCGGTGGCCGATCGCTGGATTGGTCGCTGCGGTCTTGGCGGTCACTGCGGGACCATTCATCTACATCAACTTCATCAAGGCCGAACCCGCCGAGCGCCTCACGCTCGATGATCTGGGCACCTCCACAACCGCCGCCCCGGGGTTGGAGCCCACGCTGGATGGCATCGACGGCACCTGGTCGATCACCGACACGAGTCGCGTGCAGTACCGAGTGCAGGAGACGCTCCTTGGTCAGGGTGCTGAAGCCACGGGCACGGCCGACGGCATCTCGGGCACCGCCACCATCTCCGGCACCACGGTGTCTGGCGTGGAGGTCGCAGTGGACATGACCACGTTTGCCAGCGACGAGGCGCGACGGGACGGCCAGTTCCAGGGCCGGATCATGGAGACGAGCGAGTTCCCCACCGCCGCCTTCACGCTCACGGAGCCCATCGAGCTCGGCACGCTCCCGGTCGACGGGACCGACGTCACCGTGGAGGTCACTGGCGAACTCACGATGCACGGAGTCACCAACTCGATCACCTTCCAGCTCGTCGCGAGGCTTGCGGGCTCCACGTTCGCCGTCAACGCCACCATCCCGATCACCTTCACCGACTACGGCATCGACGACCCGAGCGGCGGGCCAGCCGCCGTGGGCACCGACGGCGAGCTCGAGCTCCTGCTCGTCTTCGCGCGCTAGTGCCGCGTCAAGCAACGTTCGGGGGTTGACGGCGAGTCAGGAGCGTCGCTGACAAGGACGCAGGACGAAGGACTCCCCCAGCGAATGCGAGGACGAGGACGCAGTCAGCGGCGCTCCTGGCCGGCGTCGAACGTCGCAAACGTTGCCTGACTCGGCACTAGATGCCGCTCCACCGAGCGGGAGGACGTCAGCCCGTGAAGGTCGGGGCCGCGGGGACCGGTACGGCCTCAGCTCCAGACCGAGCTAGGACGTCAGCGACGTAAGCCGTGCTCACCTGTGCGTCAGGGCTCTGGGTGGTGCTCACGACTCGATAGGTGGCGCGTAGTGCGTCCCGAGTCAGGTCAACGACCGTGTACCCGCGATCGCGGGCGTTGCTGTACTCGACATAGGGAAGCGCACCGATGAGCGTCTCTGCGATCGCGACGAGGTCGGGGTCGAAGCTCGACGACACCGAGGTGCAGACGAGCTCTGTGCCGATGCGTTGGGTGGTCACATCGCCGAGCGTGTCGTGGAGCCCCGCGACTCCAGCCGCGTGGATGTCGCCAGTCACGATCACCGGGTTGGGGCGCTGCTTCAGAGCCGACCACACGCGGTCCCGCTGTTGGGGGTAGCCGTCCCACTGATCTGTGTTGAAGGAACCGCCGAAGGGAAGCGGAGAGAACACCACCTGCTGGCCGATCACGTCCCACACCGCGCCAGACGCAGCGAGTCCGTCATCAAGCCAGGCCTCTTGTTGATTCCCGAGCAGCGTGCGATCGACGCTCAGGCGTTCGGGGCAGTCGGCGAGCCCGCCGCCGCAGGGTGGAGCATCCCGGTACTGCCGCACGTCGAGCATGTGGAAGGTGGCGAGGTCGCCCCAGGCGAACCGGCGGTAGATCGCCAAGTCCGGCCCGGTCGGGGCGGGAAGGCGCACGGGCTGATGCTCGAACCAGGCGCGGTAGCCCGCGGCCTGACGAGCTGCGTCGACCACCTCGTAGTTGTTGTCGACCTCGTGGTCGTCCCAGATCGGGATGACCGTCGCCGCGTGGTGGGCGGCTTGTAGATCGGGATCCAACTTGTAGAGCCCGTAGCGATTTCGGTACTGAGCAAGCGTCATGCACTCGTCAGGGCCATGTGAACGGGCGGGACCGCCGTTGGCGTTCTCGTAGATGTAGTCACCGAGGTGGAGCCACAGGTCGCAGCCCTCCTCGGCCAGCGCTGCAAGGGCCGGGAAGTAGCCGTCGGCATAGTTCTGGCACGACACGAACCCGAATCGGAGGGCGTCCGGGGATCCCACCGCCAGGGTGTGCGCACGACCGACCGCGCTCACCCAGCCCTCGACGCTGAACCGGTACCAGTAGTCGGTGTCGGGGTCGAGGCCGTCCACCTCGACGTGAACAGTGTGGGCGAGATCAGCGATCGCGTTTGTGACGTCTGTGTCCACGACGGTGATGAACGCCGGGTCGGCGGCGAGCTCCCACGTGACTTCCACCGCATCGGGGGGCATGCCACCGCCGTTGGTCGGGTCGGGGGCTAGGCGGGTCCAGAGCACGATGCTGTTGGCCAATGGGTCGCCGCTGGCGACGCCGAGGGTGAACGGGTCGGCCGGGAGCGGCGCTCGCGGGGAAGCAGACGCGGTCGACGCAGCGGCACGGAGGGTGGCGACTGTCACCGCCGCGCCGATCAGAAAGGTGCGGCGCTCGAGGTCCACGACGGCATCCTCGCACGCGGCGCGCGGAGGCGCTCGGCGCCGCCTACCGTGTCGCGGTGTGGCTACCGAGGCAGGCGGGCCGATCCTCGGGCTGGACGGAGCGCGAGCGATCGCCACGCTCAGCGTCTTCTTCTTTCATGCCAGCTGGCGAATGCCGGCGCTGCGACCGCTGAGCCCTGTGCTCGGCCACGCCGACATCGGCGTAGAGGTGTTCTTCATTCTTTCTGGCTTCCTCGTTGCCAGGCCGCTTGTGGCACACGCCGTGGCCGCGGGACCGCCGGTGGGCATCGTCGACTTCTGGCGCCGCCGGATTGCTCGCATCCTCCCCGCCTACTGGGTGGCTCTCGTCGGGGGGGTCGTCATTGGCGTCGGCACGGTGAACGGCGTGAGCGGTTGGCTCAAGCACGGACTACTCGTGGACAGCTGGTTCGTTGACGGTGGCGGCACCGGCCTGCGGGTGTCGTGGACGCTCGTGGTCGAGGTGGCCTTCTACGCCATGGTCCTGCCGTTGGCAGCGCTGGCCGCGCTCAGCCGACAACGTGCCCTCGACGCGTGGGTCGGTTTGTGTCTCGCCTTGCTTGCCTTCGGCTCGATCGCCATCGTCATGACCGCCTATGGCGACACGCCGCTCTGGCTTCGCGTGCTCCCGCCGTTTCTCCCCGGCTTCGCGGCGGGCATGCTGCTCGCGGCCTCAGAGGTCGAGGCGTCACCCGCGGCCTGGTTGGGAGCGGTGCCTCGTGGAATCCGGGGCATCGCTGCTCACCCGAAGGTGTGCGGCGGGCTGGCCGCTGGCACGTTCGTCATCATGGTGGTGTTGCTCCGTCCCAACTCGACGACCCCGGCGTTCGAGTTTGGATTCGAACGTGCGGCTCAGTCCTTCGGTCAGGTCCTCGTCGGCTTGCTGGCCCTGGCGCCGCTTGCGTTGCGCACCGGGAGGGTGCCGTGGCTCGACCATCGCGCCGTGTTGGCGCTCGGCGCCGCGTCCTATGGCTTCTACCTCTGGCACATCCAGATGCTCCGCCTCGTCCGCCCCCTCCTTCAGGGTCCCGCGCTCGTGGCCGTCGCCGGACTCGCTCTCGCGTTGGCTGGCGCCTTCCTGGCAGGCGAAGCGAGTCGGCGCCTGATCGAGCGGCCCGCCCGTCGGTTCCTCACCCGGTGATGGTCTGCCGTTGTGCCTGGCTCCTGCCGGAACGCGATCGCAGGCCCGGAGCGGGGCTCCTGGCCTGCGGATCTCTCGAGTGGTCGGAACCGGCGTCGATCCGGTGACCTCACGCTTTTCAGGCGCGCGCTCTGCCAACTGAGCTACCCGACCTCGAACTTTGAGCGGTCCCGACGGGATTTGAACCCGCGACCTCCGGCTTGACAGGCCGGCGTGCACTC
Source organism: Actinomycetes bacterium (assembly GCA_031422255.1). Lineage (GTDB taxonomy): Bacteria > Actinomycetota > Acidimicrobiia > Acidimicrobiales > VFJN01 > VFJN01. The sequence goes on from JANOQG010000131.1 coordinate 19,755, forward strand.
CAAACTGCACCACGGGACCGTGGTGACTCAACTGCCTCGCTACTCCGCACCCCCAACGGGATTCGAACCCGTGCTGCCGGCGTGAAAGGCCGGTGTCCTAGGCCGCTAGACGATGGGGGCTGGCCCCGTTGTGGGTAGGGGCGACAGACACTAGCAGCGGGCCTCGCGCCCTCAAATCTCGGTTTCTGTCGGCGGTGGCAACCCGGCCGCGAGCGCGTCGACCACCTCTGACAGGAGGAAGCCGAGGTAGCCGTACACCGCCAGCGCTGGAGCGTTCGGATCGTCCTCATCCAGCTCCGTGTCGCCGTCCTCGGAGACGTCGAGCCGAGTGCCGAGCACGAGACGTAGGTCGTTGAGGGCGGTGAGCCAGCCGGAGAGCTGTTCCTCGGTCACCTCGTCGAGCGAGGTTGTCTCCTCGACGGTGGCGAGGGCGGTGAGTCGACGCTCAAGGAGCTCGTCGCGCACGAGCTGTTGGTACTCGCGATCTCGCTCGGCGTCCTCGTGGTACGCCGTGGGGAAGAGGCGTCGCACGGCGGGGTCGTCGGTGGTGAGGGAGAGCAGCTCGCGGAGCTGGTCCACGAGGTTCAGCAGTAGCTCGCGCTCGGTGGTCGGAAGGTGTAGCTCGTAGGTGCCGCGCCGCGTGCGGGCCACGCGGTGGCGACGGAAGAGCGCCATCAGACGTCGTGCTGCATGGTGGCCCACAGCCCATGTTCATGAAGCCGGAACACGTGCAGCTCGCAGGTCTCCCGGGGCCCGTTGGCCACGACTGCTCGCCCCTCGGTGTGCACCTGGAGCATGAGGCGGTCGGCCTTCTCCTTCGGGTATCCAAACAGCTTCTGGAGCACGAACGCCACGTACGACATCAGGTTGATGGGGTCGTTCCACACGAGGACGATCCAGGGGGCATCCGGCTCGGTGGTCGTGTCGCCGACTGGTTCGTCGACCTGGACAGGAGACGGGGCAGGGCCGGCCATCAGCGCATCACCGGGGTGGCGGAAGCCGGGTTGCGAGCGTCCGTACCCGCGGCAGGGATCGGCTCGGTGAGCGCGAGGTGGAATCGCAGGGCGCCAACCCATACGAGGACCGAACCCAGCACATGGCCCCCCACCAGCACCTCTGGCACCCCGGCGAAGTACTGGACGTAGCCGAGGAAGCCCTGCGCAACGATCACGCCGACGAGGAGCCGCCCGCGTCCCAGCACCGTGGGGTCGGCGTCGCCGCGGCCCGCGCCGCGCAGCACGAGCAGGACCACAACCAGAAACGCCCAGACGGCGAGACTGTGCACCCGCGCCACCGTGGTGACCGCGAACGGCAACCGATCGGCGGCGTCATCGCCGCCGTGTGGCCCGCTTCCGGTGACAAACGTGCCGGTGACGAGCACGAGTGCGGCCGCACCGAGGAGGACGCGAGACCTCCGGAGGAGCGTCGGTGTGGCCCGCGCACGGCGAGGTCCCGCAGGCTCGCCGGCCTTGTGGTGCAGGACGACGGCGTTCCAGACGAGGACGGCGGACAGGAGGTAGTGCCCGGCCACCGCGATGGGGGTGACGTGCAGGATGACCACCACGCCGCCGAGCAGCGCCTGGGCGAACACGCCGGCAACCAGCCCCCACGACCAACGGGTGAGGTCATCCCTCCGGGGTTCGCGCCGCCGAGATCCGAGCACCGCAACCGCGACGGCCACCGAGACCAATCCGGTAAAGGTCCGGTTCACGAACTCGATCCACCCGTGGTCGCCGGTTGCCCCCCGGGGCACGAGCGAGCCGTTCTCGCAGGTGGGCCAGGTGGGGCAGCCCATGCCCGAGCCGGTGAGCCGCACGGCGGCTCCGGAGATGATGATCGCAGCCACAGCGACGAGCACGACCATCGTCACAGCTCGGTACGTGTCGGGACGGATCGGTGCTCGCCAGATCGACGCGAGGCGAGCACGGATGCGGAGCACGGGCACCAGGCTACGGACCGTCGGGATGCCTCCTCCAACCCTGGTCTGTCCCGGTTCGCCACCGAGTCCGGGCCGGACCTAGCCTCAGAGGTCGTGACTGCCGTCGTGCTCTCGTCTCGTGCCCGCGTCGGCGCGTATGTGGCGCTCACGAAGCCGCGGATCATCGAGCTCCTCCTCATCACCACGGTGCCGACGATGGTGGTGGCCGAGCGAGGCCTGCCATCTCTGTGGCTCATGGTCTGCACGGTGCTCGGCGGCACCTTCGCCGCTGGCGGGGCCAACGCGATCAACATGTACGTCGACCGCGACATCGACGCACTGATGGAACGCACCAAGAACCGGCCACTGGTCACGGGCGCAATGGAGCCCCGGGCAGCGCTCACCTTCGCCATCTGCCTCGAGGTGTTCGCCTTTCTCTTCCTCTGGACGACGGTGAACCTGCTCAGCGC
>JANOQG010000132.1:0-1572 GCA_031422255.1 Actinomycetes bacterium
GTCCGGAGACGACGGTCAGACGTTGAAGCGGATCTCCATGACATCGCCGTCCTCGACGACATAGTCCTTGCCCTCGACCCGGAGCTTGCCAACGTCCTTGGCGGCGTTCCAGGAACCCAGCGCAAGCAGCTCGTCCCAATGAATGACCTCGGCCCGGATGAAGCCTCGCTCGAAGTCCGTGTGGATCACGCCAGCACACTGAGGAGCCTTGTAGCCGGCACGGAAGGTCCACGCCCGCGACTCCTTCTCGCCAGTGGTGAGAAAGGTCCGCAGACCGAGGAGCTTGTAGGCCGCATGCAGGAACGTGGGAAGCGCGCCCTCGCCAAGTCCCAGGCCCTCGAGCATCTCGGCGCGCTCGTCGGCATCGAGCAGAGCGGCCTCGGCCTCGAGCTGCACGCACATGCCGATCACCTCGGCGCGTCCCGCCAGCTCCGCACGCACAGGAGCCACGACGGCTTCCATCTCCTCGAGCTGATCCTCTGCGATGTTCACCAGTGCCAGCACGGGCCGGTTGGTGAGCAGGAAGTAGCTCCTGAGCAGAGCCCGATCCTCCGCCTTCAGATCGGACCGGTAGATCGGCGTGCCTGCTTCGAGGACCGCTTTGGCCTTGTCGAGCGCGGCCACCTCATCCAGGAGGGACTTGTCGCCCTTGGCGGCCTTGCGGCGCTTCTCGATCTGGCTCTCGACGGTCTCCAGGTCGGCGTACGTGAGCTCGAGCTCGACGACACCGAGGTGCTCGAGCGGATCGGAGGGGCCGGGAACGTCATCGTCAGGGAAGGCCCGCAGCACGAAGATGATGGCGTCGACTTCGCGAATGTGGCTGAGGAACTTGTTGCCGAGCCCCTCCCCCTTGCTGGCGCCAGCGACCAGCCCGCCGATATCGACGAACTGCACGGTGGCCGGCACGACGCTCTTGCTCTTGCTCATCTCGGCGAGCGCATCGAGCCTGGGGTCGGGCACACGGGCCATGCCCACGTTCGGGTCCGTGGTGGCGAAGGCGTAGGGGGCTGCCAGAGCGCCACCCCCGGCCAACGCGTTGTACAGCGAGGACTTTCCCGCGTTGGGGAGACCGACGAACCCGAACCGCTCCATGGCGCAGCAGGGTACGGGCGACGCCCCCACCCCGACGAGTTCTGGCCCGGAAACGACGACCCATGGGTCGTCCTTTCCGGGCCAGAACCAGTTGCTGTCGACCGATAGCGTGAGACGCTATGAGCGCCACAATGGGTCCTGCCGCCGCGCTCGACCGCGTCGTCTACCTGCTCGACCGTGATCTCGCGGAGGGGCGACGGGTGGCGGCCTACGCCAGGGCACGCGACCTGGTCCGCGAGCTGGGCGACGATGAGATCGCCCGCCTCCACCAAGCCGGCGGGCTGCTCGACCTGCCAGGCATCGGGCCCTCCACCGGCAAGGTCATCGCGCTTTCCATCGACGGAGGCATCGACGCGCACCTCGCCCGATTGGAAGCGGAGACGGCGATCGACGTCGGCGCAGGCGGCGATCTGCGCGCCGCGTTGAAGGGTGATTGCCACAGCCACACCTACTGGAGCGACGGCGGCGCGAGCGTCACGG
>JANOQG010000133.1:0-5946 GCA_031422255.1 Actinomycetes bacterium
GAGCCTCATGCAGGGCGTTGTGCTAGCGGAGGAGTTCGCCCGCGCCAAAGCGCCGCTGCGGGCCGACTTCTTCGGCGACACGCTCGTCGGGCCCACGATCCTCCAGTGGGGCACCGAGGAGCAGAAGAAGGAGTACCTCCCCCAGATCATGAGCGGGACGGTGCGTTGGTGCCAGGGCTTCAGCGAGCCCGATTCCGGGTCCGACCTCGCGTCGCTCAAGACGAGCGCGGTGCTCGACGGGAACGAGTTCGTGATCAACGGTCAGAAGGTGTGGACCACACAGGCGCAGTTCGCCGACTACTGCTTCCTGCTCGCCCGCACTGATCCCGACGCCGTGAAGCACGCCGGCATCTCCTACCTCCTCGTGCCGATGAAGCAGCCGGGGGTGGAGGTCCGCCCGATCACGCAGCCCGATGGCACCGCCGAGTTCAACGAGGTGTTCTTCGCCGACGCCCGCTGCCCGAAGGACAACGTCGTCGGGGGCCTGAACAACGGCTGGGCCGTCACCAACACCACGCTCGGATTCGAGCGCGGTCAGTCCGCCACCACCGGCTACCGGCGCTTTCTGGACGAGTGGAAGACGATGGTCGCGGAGGCCACGGCCAACGGCGCCATCGACGATCCCGTCATCCGCCAACGGCTCGCCGTGTACTTCACGAAGGTGCAGATCATCCGCATCAACGGCCTTCGCACCCTCACCGCCACCTACACGGGACGCAAGGACCCGTCGATCGCCGCGCTCGGGGCCACCAACAAGATGGGGTGGTCCGAGATGCACAAGGAGGCGATGGAGCTGGCGCTCGACATCTACGGCGCCCACTCCATGCTCGCTGATGTGGGACCGGCGTCGGGCTCCTGGCCTGCCGCCCTCCGGGGGCAGGGGAAGGGTGGCTACAAGGTGAGTCCGATGGTCTCGACGTTCTTCTTCTCACGCTCGGAGACGATCTGGGGCGGGACGTCACAGATCCAGCGCAACATCGTGGGGGAGCGGGTGCTCGGCCTCCCGAAAGAGCCGAAGGCGGAGAAGAAGTAGCTCAGCCGGTGCGGAGCGGGGTCCTTGCGAAGCTGCCGTCGGCCTCGCCCCACCACGCGTTGTCGGGAAGGCCGCCGGGGCCGTACCAGGCGATGTCGTCTCGACCATCGCCATCGAAGTCGCCGCGCACCGGCAGGTAGTCGCCCAGCACGCTGAGCTGGAGTCTCGAGGAGGGCGGCACGCCATCCCACAGGGTGTCCGGGGTGGCGCCCGGGCCATACCAGAGCAGCCCATCGCCGCCGTCGCCGTCCAGATCGAGGGCGACGGGTCGATAGCGCAGGTTGGCGGTGAGCGCGCGTGAGGTGAAGGCCCGGTTGCCAACCGTTCCGAACCAGACCCTGTCGGTGCGGACACCTGGGCCGTACCAGACGACGTCGTCGGCGCCGTTGGCGTCCACGTCGCCGATGACAGGTTCGTAGGAGCCGCTGACCGTGACGCGCTGCGGGGCGAAGCCTCGGCCGCTGGTGCCGAACCAAACGGAGTCGGCCTGGCCGCCAGGTGCGTACCAGAGGACGTCGGTGCGTCCATCGCCGTCGAAGTCGCCCGCTCGCGGGATGTACCCCAAGCCGCGCACGCTCACCGCTGAGGTCACGAGCGTTGTGCCACCCCACCACACCGAGTCGGGACGGGTGCCAGCGCCGTACCAGAGCACATCGCCGCACCCGTCGCCGTCGAAGTCTCCGCCGATCGGCACGAGGTCGCCGCCCATGGTGACGGGCGTCGTGCGAAAGCGTCGGTTCGCTCCGCCGCGGGCGAGGTAGTCGGCCTTCGCGCCGGGCCCGTACCAGAGGAGGTCGTCGAGGCCATCGCAATCAAGGTCGGTGGCGACCGGTCTGTAGCGGCCGTTGACCGCGGAGCCGGGGCCGATGGGTTCGGCGGGGATGATCGGCGAACAGGCCCGTTGCCCGGAGAGCGGTGTGTCGTTCCCGCCTGCCGTCAGGCGAACCTCTGCGGCTCGGGCGGACGGGAGGCCGAGGCGGCTCGTGAGCCCCGCCCAGGACTCGCCGGCCGATGCGGTGACGCAGCGTGCCCTGTCAACCGTTCGGCGCGCCGCGGGACCGACGGTGAGGACTGCGGCTGCTTGGCGAGCAACTCGCTCGACGAGCCCGATGCCAACGGCCTGCTGCGTCGCGCCTTCGGTCATCACCGTGATCGCGTACCCCTGGTCGCCATCGTCGCGCCGCACGAAGCCGGTTGACCCGACGCGCCAGCCAATGCCGGTCGAGGGGTAGAAGCCGTTCTTGAGCGCGACGGACCAGCCGATGGGAACCCCTGCAGTGATCCCCCACCGCTGAAGCGGATGGACGTTGGTCATGAAGGCCCAGGCCTCCTCGCGGCCCGCTTGTGCCAGCCCATCGCCGCGGTGAAGGAGCGACAGCGCCACGCGGGAGCGGTCGATAGCAGTGCTGACCGTGAGGCCGAACGGGCGCACGTGCGTGGTGGCGGTGGCGCCGAGGCGGGAGTCGGTGGCGTGCAGACCCGCGGCCCCGCCGAGCCTGGCGTAGAGCTCGCTCGTCTCGGGGTTGGACGAGTAGCTGATCATCTGGGTGATCAGTGATCGCTCCTCGCTCGTGAGTGATCGGCGGCCATCCTGCGCCTGCAAGAGCACCGCGCCCATCACTTGTGCCTTGATGACCGACGCTGTCGTGATCTGCAGCCCTGGCCGGATGTGGTGCCAGCAGCCCGAAGCCGTGTCGTAGACCGCTGCTGTGAACCGCACGCCCGGATAGGCGAGTTCGAGGTTGGACACGAATGACGCGGAGAACGCGGTGGGACACACGATCGGGCCAGCCGCGGCGGGTTGAGGAGGAGCCGTGATCGCGATGCCCCCGATCGCGAGGGCAAGGACGAGGAGCGCGCGACGGAACATCGGCACAGTCTGGCGTCTGCCAGTGGTTGGGGACGGCTCACCGATACCGTTGACTGGTCATGCCGTCTGCCTCCCGCTCCTACGCGCGCCCCCGCACCTGGTCGCAGCGCACCGTGTTGCTGGTGGGCGGCCTCGTGGCGACGGGTTGCTTGGGCTTGGCCTTCGTCGCTGGCTACGTCGGCTTTCGCTTCGGCCAGATCGACCGGGTGGACAACCTCGCTCTCCCCGCCTCCGTCGCCGGGGAGCCAGCCAACTACTTGATCGTGGGCACCGATAGTCGGGATGGGCTCGACCCCGCCGATCCGGATTCGGCTGGCTTCTTGGGCGACGCGGGCTGCGATTGCACCGACACGATCATGGTGCTGCGACTGGATCCCAAGGAGGGCACCGCAAACCTCCTGTCGTTCCCCCGGGATCTGTACCTCCCGATCGCGGGAACCGGAAGGACCTCGCGGATCAACACTGCGCATGCCAAGGGTGTGCAGGTGCTGATCGACACCATCCAGGAGAACTTCGGCATCCCGATCAACCACTACGTGGAGATCGACTTCGTGGGGTTCGAGCAGCTCGTGGACGCGGTTGGCGGCGTGCCCATGTGGTTCGACGCGCCGGTGCGGGACCCCAACACGGGGCTCTCGATCACCTCGGCGAAGTGCCAGGTACTGGATGGGCAGACCGCCCGACGCTTCGTGCGGTCGCGGTACCTCGAGTACCAAGACGCCGACGGCGACTGGCGCCCCGACGGCACGGCTGATCTCGGCCGGATCACCCGTCAGCAGATCTTCATTCGTCGGGCCATCGCCAAGGCGGTGGGCGAAGGGCTCACGAACCCGATCACGTTGAACGATCTGGTCGCGTCAGGCGTGGCGAGCGTGCAGCTCGATGGCGGGATCAGCGCCGGCGATCTCCTTGGGTTGGGTGGGGCCTTCGCCCGCTTCGATTCCAGCGACCTCCAGGGGTTCACGATCCCGTCGGATCCGTTCACGACCAGTGGCGGCGCGGAGGTGGAGCTCGCGAACATGCGCCAAGCCGAGCCCTACCTGAACGTCTTCCGAGGGCTTCCGCTCGGCGCGATCAGCCCCCAGACCGTTGACCTCACTGTGCTCAACGGATCCGGAGTCGATGGTCGGGCCACCGATGCGGCGGGCGCGCTCCAGGTGATCGGGTTCCACATCACCGACGTCGAGACCTACGCCGATGAGGCCGTGACGCGGACGATGGTTCGCTTCGGCGACGGCGGCGAGTCGGTCGCCCGTCTGGTCGCTCGTCACGTATCCGGCGGCGCGGACCTCGTCGCCGACCCCGAGATGGATGCTGGTGCGGTGGCGTTGGTCATCGGCAGCGACTTCACCACCGTCCATGACCAGCTGGCTCCCGAGGGTTCCGCGGACGATCTGCGGATCACGACCTCCACGACGCGGCCATCACCCACGAGCAGTGGACAGACCACCACGACCGTGTCGACGACCACCACCACGACGACCGTCGTCGGCTACGCCACAGGCGAGCCGCCGCCCGGGGTGGACTGCTGATTCGCTGATCGACGGAGCGGGCTCGGGTGGCTCAGTTGGTGCGGGTGTGGGCTGCTGGTCCCGCTGCGAGCCAGTCGGCGGTCCAGGCGAGGGACGCTCCCGAGCAGGGGGACAGGCCGGGCGAGGGGTCGTTCACGCCGGCGAATGCCAGTGACACGCAGTCAGACCAGCTCTCTTCGGGGCTGGGTCCGAAGGCGGGCCACCCGTCCGGTGCTGCGCCCAGGAACGCTTGGGTGCCCCAGCGGAAGGCCACGATGTGTCCAAACTCGTGGGCAAGCACGGCCTTGAGGTGCGTGTAGTCGCCGTTGGCATGGAACTGGCTGATCTCCATCCGGCCGTTGGTGAGCGACCAGGACGTGGACCCGCCGATCAGCTCGAACCGAACCCCTGCGGCGGCACGCCAGGAAGCGGGCACGGCTTCGGCGTACGCAGCCTCCACGCGAGCCATGGGGTCCACCGGAGGAACAGGTGGGGCCGGCGCAGGCGGAGGCGGCGGTGCCGTGGTGGGGACAGGGACGGTGGTGGGCGTGGGAGGCGTCGTGGTGGGTGGCGTCGTCGTCGTGATGGAGACGACCTCGCTCGGCGGGGCTGGTGGAGGGGGTGCGACGATCGACGTTGTGGTCACCGGCGAGACGTCGGGTCCGGCTCCCGCATTCGCACCGCTGACGACGAGCCCGGTGAGACCAAGTGCGGTGAGCGCGAGGACGGCGAGCGGTTGATGAAGGAGCCCCGACGCACGCATCTCTCGGGGATCGGCCTCAGCACGGGGGCCCGGATAGATGCACTCGCGAGGACACCCCTAGGCAAATCCTCCCGATGATTGCTTGGCGCCCTCGGCAGGACTCGAACCTGCGCCACCGGCTCCGGAGGCCGGTGCTCTATCCGCTGAGCTACGAGGGCGGGGGATGCACAAAACCTGGCAGAAAACCTCTGGACCGGAGGCCAGGGGCAAGGGGCGATGCTAGCGGGGCATGTCGGAGCGGCCGCACTCGCGCTCCAGCCGGCTCTGAGCGGCTTGGGAGGCGGGTACGACAGCTACGGCTGGCCGGGCGCTCAGCGGGCCGTGGGCGGTTGGGTGAGCCTGCCGGTGGGGGTGGCGCTGACGCGCCGGTTGCCGTCCGCGATCTCTGCCGCCAGCTCGTCCACCGTCGCGATGGTGGACTGCTGCAGGTTGCCGCCAGTGGTCGAGTAGCCCATGGCGTCGTCGGCCAGTCCGACCCGCAGGTTGCCTGGCACCTCGAGGGTGCCGTCCAGGTGGCCGTCGACGACGCGCTCGATGCCGACGTCGAGACGCTTGACCATCGACCCCAGCCGCGACTACCAAGGCCGCGGACTGGGGTGATGTCTACGATGTCTCGCGACATCTGTCTCCGATGTCTCGCGACATCACAATGGCGCCCTCGGCAGGACTCGAACCTGCGCCACCGGCTCCGGAGGCCGGTGCTCTATCCGCTGAGCTACGAGGGCGGGGGATGCACAAAACCTGGCAGAAAACCTCTGGACCGGAGGCC
>JANOQG010000134.1:0-5177 GCA_031422255.1 Actinomycetes bacterium
GGGCGCGGGCTTCAGCGTGCGTGCCAACGTCTCGTATCTTCAAGTGGATGGTTTTCGTCAGCAAAGCAGCGCTGAACGCACACTCGGCAACGTGCGCCTGGGCTGGGAGGGTGCCAACGACCGTGTGGTGCTGGTGCTGAACGCGGTCAACCAGCCGGCGCTGGACCCGCTGGGCCTGACGCGGGCGCAATTCGACGCCGACCCCTACCAAACCACCGGTGTGGCCTTGCCGCAAGACACGCCGGGCCAGGCCGACCGCGCCCGCGGCGCCTCGCCTCCAGCGTCCGCTTCCCCTTGCCCTTGGGATCCGGCGGGCGTTGTTCGGCGCTCCCGATCGCGGCGGCCGGCTGAGTCGGTCGGCCGCCGCGGCGGTGACCGCCGGTGTCGTCGTCGCGATTGCGGCCCTGGTGATCGGCTCCTCGATCGAGCGGCTCCAGGATGATCCCACCCTGAGTGGCCAGGGACCGGCGGACCAGCGGCTGCTCGACGCGGGCGAGGACCTCGCGGTGTACGAGCGAGCGATGACCACGTTGGAGGCGGACCCGCGGGCGGTGGACCTCGAGGGCTTCCACGTTGCCTTCGGGGTGCGGGGCCCCGATGCCATGAGCCTGCCGGTCCTGGTCTTCGACGCGCGGCGCGGCGATGGCGGCGGCGCCGTCCTGCGGGGCCGGTTCCCCATCCAGGCCGACGAGGTGGCGATCGGGCCGACATCGCTGAAGACGATGGGTCTCGACGTGGGTGATGAGATCGAGCTGCAGGGTGCGGACGGGAGCGCTCAGTTCGAGATCGTTGGTGTGGCGCTCTTCCCGGAGGGCGACTTCACGTACGACGCCGGCGCAGCGCTGACCGTGGCGGGCGCCCGGTTCCTCGGGGGTGTCGAAGCCACCGCCATCCACGGGGTCGTGTTCGACTGGGGCCCGGGTGTCGACTGGGCCGCCGCTGATGCCGAGCTGACCAGCGCTGGGTTCAACGTGCTCACCTCGCCGGTGGGGCTGGTACCCCCCACCGTCTCCAACCTCGGGCAGGTGCGGGGGGTAGCCCCCCTGGTGGCCGGCCTGGTCCTCGTCCTCGGGTTGCTCACGGCGCTCTACGCCGTGACGATCACGGGGCGCCTGCGTCGTCGTGAGGTCGGCACGCTACGGGCGCTGGGCCTGACGCCGAGGGCAATCGCGACGATGACCGAGGTCCATGGGGTGATGCTCGGTCTGGTGGGGATCGTTCTGGGGCTCCCAATCGGGGTCGCCGCTGGTCGCCAGATGTGGTCGTTGATCGCCGCGCGTGCGTACGTGGTCGACCATCCCGTGGTGGGCTGGGACTCGATGGGGTGGGTGGCTGGGACGGCGCTGCTGAGCCTCGTCGTGGTCGGGCTGCCGCTCGGCGTCCGCGAGGCGCGGCAACCTCCGGCGGCGGTGCTGCGCTCAGAGTGAGCCGAGCGGAGCAGTGCTGGCCGTAGGCTGGCCGGCGATGGGGATCCGGGTCGTGCTGGCGGAGGACAACACGCTGCTGCGCGAGGGGGTGGCGCGGCTGCTGGAGCGTGAGGATGGCATCGATCTCGTCGGCACCGCGGTCGATCGGCCGTCTCTCGAGGCGCTGATCGAGGCGGAGTCTCCCGACGTGGTCATCACCGACATCCGGATGCCGCCGACGGGTACCGACGAGGGGATCCAGATCGCGGCGCGCCTGCGGGAGACGCACCCCACCGTCGGTGTGGTGGTCCTCAGCCAGTACGTCGACCCCGCCTATGCCCTGGCCCTCCTCGAAGGAGGGTCGGAGGGTCGGGCGTACCTCCTGAAGGAACGGGTCACCGAGGTCGACGACCTGGTGTCCGCCATCGGCGAGGTGGCGGCGGGGGGCTCGGTGATCGACTCGAAGGTGGTCGAGTCGCTGGTGTCCCACAAGCGGCCGCGTCGGTCCGAAGTCGACCGCCTCACGCCGCGGGAGCACGAGATCCTCGCCGAGATGGCTCAGGGCAAGAGCAACGTCGCCATCGCTGCGGCGCTGGTCCTCTCCACCCGTGCGGTGGAGAAGCACACCAACTCGATCTTCTCGAAGCTCGGCCTGTCTGAGGAGGTCGACGTGAACCGCCGGGTCAAGGCGGTGTTGCTCTACCTGGCGGCTGGCTGATGGGGAAGGTAGCCACACCCCTGGACGCCTGGTTCCACCCTTGGGGCCGCCGCCGTGCTTGACGATGATGAGCAGGAGATGATGGTCGTCGCCGACGAGGTGTCCGTGCTGATCGTTGACGATCAGCTGCCCTTCCGCCTCGCCGCGCGTGCCGTCTTGCGCCGCACCGACGGCTTCGAGCTCGTGGGGGAGGCGGTCGACGGCGCGGAGGCGGTGGAGCTGGCGGCTGAGCTGCGGCCCAGCCTCGTGCTCATGGACATCAACATGCCGACCATGAACGGGATCGAGGCCACCCGCCAGATCGTCGAGACGCTGCCCGGGACCACGGTGTTCCTGTGCTCCACCTATCAGCGCTCTGACCTCCCTCCGGAGGCCGAGTCGTCAGGCTTCGCGGCCTACGTCAACAAGGAGGAGCTCGGACCCGACCTCTTGCGCCGCCTCTGGGACGAGCGCCCCAACCCCCGCTGAACTCGCGACGAATCCTGCACACCTCTGTGGCGAAATCGTCGCGAGATCGGGTTCAGCCCGAGGCGCCGCGGCAGGAGCGAAGGCGGCGGCGAGCTTCGAGGAGGTCCTGGATGACGGTGGCGGGCTCATGCCACACCTGCGTGTCCCAGAAGACGAGCACGGTCAGCCCGGCCGTCTCGAGACGCGCGAGTCGGGCGGCGTCGGCCGCCTTGTCGACCAACGAGCTGTGGTGCTTCTCGCTGTTGATCTCCGCTACGAGGGGAAGCTCGTAGTCGCGGAAGTCGACCCGACCAGCCCACTCCTCGCCGCCGGAGTCGACCTGGCGCCGCATGGACGGAAGGCCGTGCTGGCTGAGGATCTGCATGAACCGCCGCTCGAGCCCGCTGGCGGGAGGCACGTAGTCGGGACCACGAGCGGCGGCCAGCTCGCGCATGAGCGTGCTCCCGGTACGGCCGCGTGCGGCCAACTCACGGACGGTGCGGTCGAGCGTGCGACCGTCGAGCAGGTGTTCGTTCCACATCCAGTCGAGCAGGCGCTCAGCCCGCGCGGGATGGAGCGAGCCGGCCAGGTCGAACACGGTGCGAGCCGGGCTCGTGACGGGCACGCCGCGCACCAGTTTGATGTGGCTCGGCAGCAGATTGATCACCTCGTGCACCTTGGCTAGCGATGAAGCCCGGCGGGCGACGCCCCGATGCCGCGTCACCTCCAGCCGGGCGTGGTCGAAGCCCACAGCACCCCACCGGCGGGCTGCCGCTCCATGGGACAACGCCGCACCGGGACTGGCGTCGAGAACGGCGGCCATGTCGCGCCGGTCGTCGGTGTCGACCCCGGCGCGCAGCGCCAAGACGCGCCGGCTGACCGGAACCCACCGATCCCCGTGCCTCAGCCGGAGGACCTCCCCGTCGCTTAGGCCGAGGGCCCGCAGCTGCCAGGTGGCCACCAGCGCGTGCTGCTGGGCGGCCAGATCGTCGATGACCGGGTCGAGTCGCATCGCTCCAGTCTCCCAACGGCCTGTGACAGCGCTCAGCCCTCCGGCTCCCGAACCTGCGACGGATCATCTACGCGCGCGTGCAGGAATCGTCGCGGGTTCGGCGGGGCTGGGGTGGGGGTGGGGCGTCAGAGTGGGATCACGCCGCTGATGGTCGAGCCAGCGGGTGAGGACTGCCACTCCACGGTGCCGCCGATGGCGCCGAGCCGGTCGCTCATGTTCGTGTAGCCGTGCCCGCTCATGGCGGCGGCGACGTCGAAGCCGGGCCCGTCGTCGGCCACCGAGAAGCGGAGCGCGCCCTCGGCTTCTCGCACCTCCACCCGCACGCTGGCTTCCGGTGCGTGCTTGGCGGCATTCTGCAGCGCCTCGAGGCAGCAGAAGTACACGGCGGCCTCCACCTCACTCGGGTAGCGGCCGAGGCCGTCGGCGTCGACACCAACTGCCGACGGGCTGCGGTTGGCGGCCGCCCGCAGCGCCTCCGTGATGCCGCTGTCCATGAGCAGTGGCGGGTAGATGCCATGGGCCAGGTCGCGCACCTCCTGGATGGTGTCCTTCACGGCATCGCCCAACGCGTCGAGCATCTCGACGGCGCCCTCAGGGTCGTCGGCCAACATGTCCTTCGTGAGCCGCAGGTTCACCGCCAGGGCTACGAGGTGCTGTTGGGCGCCGTCGTGGAGGTTGCGCTCGATCTTGCGGCGCTCGGCGTCGCCGGTGGCCACGATGCGAGCGCGAGACGCCCGGAGGTCCTCGTTGGCCCGTTCGAGGTTCTCGAGGCTCTCTTGCAGCGCGGAGTCGAGCTGGACGTTGTGCAGCGCAAGGCCCACCTGCCGCGCCAGCTCGGTGAGGACGCGGTCGTCCTCGTCGGTGAAGTGGTCGCCGTCGGTCGGGCGTTCGATCACGAGGAGACCCAGGAGCTCGCCGCTGTGCGACGCCGGCGCAACCCGCAGCTGGGCGTTGTCTCGCCCCTCGAGGAGACCAGGGAGCCACACCTCCAGCCAGGCGTTGCCGGTGACGCCCGCCCGGGTGACGACCGGCTGCTCCTCGGCGGTGAGCACGAGGGGAGCGGCGGCCCGGTCGGGCACCGACACCGCCAGCTCGAGGCGGCCTGCGGTGCCGGTCCAGATCTCGGCCCGCCGCAGCACGAGCACCTTGCGCAGCGACTCGGCCAGCTGCAGGAGCAGCTCGTCCATCGGGATGGCGCGGCTGAGTCGGCTGCCCCACGTGCGGAGCACTTCGTCGGGCGGGTGACGCTCGCCGTACACGAGCCGGTTGGCGGTCTCGGCCAGGCGCTCCCGGGCCGGCACGTAGGCCAGCGCGGCCACGGCGGCCGCGAGCATCGACAGCACGAGCAGGGTGCGCTCGCTGTCCGCTGGCGCCCGCCCCAGCCCGATCACGATCACCAGGTAGACGACCACCACCACCGCGGTGAGCCCGGTGGCCGACACCGTGTGCACGAGGAGCCGATCGACGTTCCGGGAGATCCGCGGACTGGTGCCGGCGGCCAGCGCGAGCGGCACCAGCGCCGTGCCGGCCACCGCCACCGCGCTGGTGCCGGCATGGGCCGGCCAGTCGACGAGCAGCCGGAGCGCGGCCACCA
>JANOQG010000135.1:0-6359 GCA_031422255.1 Actinomycetes bacterium
GGTGCTTTGGCGCGTCGAGATCGGTGCGAGCGAGGAGGATCCCCCATTCGGCGCGGTGCGCGGCCGAGGTCCACACCTTCTGTCCCGTGATGACCCACTCATCGCCGTCGAGAACAGCCCGCGTGGTGATGTTGGCGAGATCGGAGCCGGCCTCTGGCTCGCTGAAGAGCTGGCACCAGACTTCGTCGCCGCGGAGCATCGGGGGCAGGTAGCGCTGCTTCTGGTCGTCGGAGCCGTGGGCGAGGATGGTGGGCCCGACCATGCCGATTGCGATCGCGAAGACGCCATTCGACACACCGAAGCGGGCCTGCTCCTGGTTGAAGATGGCGGAGTCGATCGGGCGGCCTCCACGACCTCCGTAGGCAGCAGGCCAGGTGACCCCCGCCCAGCCCCCCTGCGCGAGAACGCCCTGCCACTCCCGGCAGCGCTTTACGTACGTGTCCTCGGAGTAGTCAGACGACCACATGCCCGCCGAGAAGTCGTCGGGGTGTCCCTTCGGGATCGCGCGAGCACTGAGCCAGGCGCGAGCCTCCTCTCGGACGGCCGCCTCCTCCCGGGTGTCCTCGAAGTCCACCCCCTCAGACTAGAACAGGTTCTAGTCGGACGACCCGTTCTGGACGGCGGCGATCGCCTCGGGACGCATCACTCGGTGAGCGCGTCGGCCAGCTCTGCTTCCACGGCGGCAGTGGAGGCGTGGCGGCGCTCCCACAGGGTGGTGAGAAAGCGCTCGACGCCCTCGATCACCTTGGCGGTGCGGGCGGACGGGAAGATCTCGAACGCGTGCTGGGCTCCTTGCATCTCGGCGTACAGCACGGGCTGCTTGGAGGCGACCTTGAGCTGCGCCACGAACGTGCGGGCGTCCTGCACCGGCGCCAGGGTGTCCTTGTCTCCGTGGATCACGAAGAAGGGTGGAGCCTCGGCCGAGACGTGGTGGATCGGAGACGCCTCGACGTAGCGGTGAGGCTCGTCCGCCACAAAGGCCTTCATCACGATCGGCTCGAGGAACCTCCGATAGATCTCGGGATCCGATCCGAACGCGCCGCTCGGCGTGAAGTCGTAGATCCCGTAGAACGGCACGGCCGCTGCCACCGACGTGTCCGCGGCTTCGAATCCAGGCTGGAACCGCGGGTCGCCCGCCGTGAGCCCCATGAGGGCCGCGAGGTGTCCACCGGCGGATCCCCCGGTGACGCAGATGAAGGTGGGATCGATGCCGTAGTCGTCCGCGTGGGCGCGGATCCAGACAAGGGCCGCCTTCAGGTCGATGAGGTGGTCGGGGAACGTGGCGGCCGGGCTGAGGCGAAAGTTGACGTTGAAGCCCACCCATCCCTGCGCGGCCATGTGTGTGAGGAGTGGCAGGCCCTGTTCGCGCTTGTCACCGATCACCCACCCGCCACCGTGAATCTGGATGATCGCCGGGCGCAGCGCTCCGCCGCCGGGAACGGGGGCGCTGGGCCGGCTGACGTCGAGGCGAAGGGTACGACCACCGGCCCTCGCGAAGGCAACGTTGCGCTGGCGGGTGACGCCCCGTCGGTGTCCCACGAGGAAGGGAAGGACGACGTGACTCCGCGGGAACCGCGGCGCGGCGGCGTCGGGATCGAGGTCGGCGAGTGCCCCCTGCATCAGCACGCGAGTGCGGCGACCGGTGATTCCGATCTTCAGGAGCAGCACCTCTGTGGCCGCCATCAGCCCCAGCGCGAGGAGGCCCACCGGAGAGTCGAGCACCCCCTGCGACAGGAACAGCGCCGTCATGGCGAGACCGATGAGGACGTGGTGCCAGACCAGCTCGATCGTGAGCCAGGAGGCGAAGAAGCTCCACAGGAACACCCCAAGCGGGCCGCGCCTCGGCGCCAACGCGTTGACGGCATGGAAGAGCCCCAGGGAGCTCACGATCAGGAAGGCCCATTGCATCCTCGCAGTCTGACCGGTGATCTGACGTAGCGTCAGATCCATGGCCTACAACATCGCCGACCTGTTCGAGCACACGGTCGACTCGGTGACCGATCGCGAGGTCCTGGTCGTAGGGAACGAGCGACGCACGTATGCACAGCTCGAGGCGCGGGCCAATCAGCTCGCCCACCACCTTGCGGCCACGGGCATCGGCGCCGGCGATCACATCGGCGTGTATGGCACCAACAGCGTGGCGTGGATCGAGGCGGCGCTGGCGGCGTACAAGGTTCGGGCCGTGCCGGTGAACGTGAACTACCGGTATGTAGAGGAGGAGCTGACGTACCTCTTCGACAACGCCGACTTCAAGGCGGTCATCTACGACCAGGAGTTCGCACCCAGGATCCAGGCCGTGCGGAAGTCGCTGCCGCTCCTCGAGCACTTGATTCACATCGATGATGGCGGTCCATCCGACGCCGAGGCGCTTGCCGCTCTCGGCTCGGTTGCGTTCGAGGACGCCATGGCTTCCGGGTCGCCGGAGCGTGACTTCGCCGAGCGCTCCGGTGACGACCGCTACATCATCTACACCGGCGGCACCACCGGCATGCCCAAGGGTGTGGTGTGGCGCCACGAAGACGTCTTCTACGCCCTCGGTGGGGGCATCGACGCCTACTCGAACGAGCGCGTCACCGATGAGTGGGCCCTCGCTGAGAAGGCCAAGGCCGTCGAGACGCCGCTGCGCTCGCTCACGCTTCCCCCGCTGATGCACGGCGCCGCCCAATGGGGGTTCTTGCGCTTTGCCTTCGAGGGCAACCTCGTGGTGATGCTCAGCAAGTTCGATGCGCAAGAGGTGTGGCGCACCGTCGAGCGCGAACGCATCAACACCGTTGCCATCACCGGCGATGCCATGGCCCGGCCGATGATCGACGCACTCCACGAGTTGGGTGGCCCTGATGCACTCGACCTCTCGTCGATGTTCGTCCTCGCCTCCACCGCGGCGATCTTCTCCCCCACCGTGAAGGACGAGTACCTCGAGCTGTTCCCGAGCCTCATGATCATCGACGCCATCGGCTCCTCTGAGACCGGCGCGAACGGCATGCGCACGGTTGCCAAGGGAGACACACAGAACACCGGAGGCGGGCCGACGGTCACCGCTGCCCGCGACGCCGTGGTCCTCGACGAGGAGCACAACGAGATCCCCGCTGGCACCGGCCGGCAGGGGCGCCTCGCTCGCCGCGGGAACGTGCCGATCGCCTACTACAAGGATCCTGTGAAGTCGGCCGAGACCTTCGTGGTAGGCCCCTCGGGCGACCGCTACGCGCTGGCGGGCGACATGGCGCTCCTGGAGACCGACGGCACGATCACCCTGCTGGGTCGCGGCTCGCAGTGCATCAACTCCGGGGGCGAGAAGATCTTCCCGGAGGAGGTCGAGAGCGCCCTCAAGGCTCATCCAGCCGTCTTCGACGCAATCGTCGTTGGCGTCCCCGACGATCGGTGGGGGCAGCGTGTGTCCGCGGTGGTGCAGGCACGAGAGGGAGAGGCGCCCACGCTCGACGATCTCGCCACCCACTGTCGCGGGTACGTTGCTGGATACAAAGTGCCCAAGGAGGTCCACCTCGTAGCTGAGGTGGTGCGGTCCCCCAGCGGCAAGCCCGACTACCCGTGGGCTGGCAAGGTCGCCCGCGGCGAGATCAACGCTTGATCCAAAGGAGAACATCCCCCATGCAGGTTCACGAGAAGCTCTACATCGGCGGAGAGTGGGTCGCTCCGGCGGGCACCGACGTGATCGAGGTCATCTCGCCACACAGCGAGGAGATCGTGGGTCGGGTGCCCGAGGGCACCACGGCCGACATCGATCGAGCCGTGGCAGCCGCCCGGACCGCCTTCGACGAGGGTGAGTGGCCTCGGATGTCACCGGAGGACCGCATCGCCGCGGTACAGCGCTTCAGCGACATCTACGCGGCCCGCATGATGGACATGGCCCAGGTGATCACGACTGAGATGGGCTCGCCCATCAGCTTCTCGCAGCTCGCCCAGTCGCCCGCCCCGTGGATGATGCTGAACAGCTTCATCGCGGAGGCCCAGAAGTATCCCTGGGAAGAGGAGCGCACCGGCATGCTCGGTACGCCGGTGATCGTGCGATCCGAAGGCGTCGGCGTTGTGGGAGCCATCGTGCCGTGGAACGTGCCGCAGTTCGTCACCATGTCAAAGCTGGCACCGGCGCTGCTCTCCGGCTCCACCATCGTCATCAAGCCGTCACCCGAGACACCGCTCGACGCGATGCTCATGGCGGAGCTGCTCGACGAGGCCGGCATCCCCAAGGGTGTCGTGAGCGTGATCCCCGCGGGCCGAGAGGTGGGTGAGCACCTCGTGCGTCACCGTGGCGTGGACAAGATCGCCTTCACCGGCTCCACCGCCGCCGGCCGTACGATCGCATCGATCTGTGGTGAGCAGCTGAAGCGGGTGAGTCTCGAGCTCGGCGGCAAGTCTGCGGCGATCATCCTCGACGACGCCGACATTCCCGCCACCATGGAGGGGCTCAAGTTCGCCTCGCTCATGAACAACGGCCAGGCCTGCGTCGCGCAGACCCGCATCCTCGCATCTCGCAAGAACTACGCGACGGTGGTCGATGCGCTAGCCGAGGCCGTGTCGGGAATGACCATCGGCGACCCCGACGACCCCACGACGGAGATCGGCCCGCTGGTGGCTGAGCGCCAGCAATTGCACTACACGGCATTGACCCAGCACCTCTCGACAGCAGACCCGCAGGTCAGCACCCGGCTGGCACAGCTGGCCGGATCGGTCCCACATGTCGTCACCGATCCCGCTGCGCGCGCTGCACAGGGTTTGTCGATGCTGGCGCAACAGGTGACGCGTGAATCCTTCGTACTCGCCTACGCCGATGTGTTTCAGGTGATTGCCGCCATCGGCGTCGGCATGTTTGTCTGGCTGACTGTGCTCGCGTGGCGAGCCACCAAGCGCCAGGCAGCGGACCGCGTCACCGTCGTCGCAACGACCGTGGCTCCATCCCCATGACACAGGACGTGCGTATGAAACCCGCTGCCAGATCCAAGGTCCTGCTCAACACTGCGGTCCTGACCGCTACCGCATGCGGCATCCTGTTGGTGCTCTACGCATGGCGCCTGCCGCCTTTCGACAGCACAGTCATGGCGACGGAAAACGCCTATGTGCGAGGCAGCATCACGGTCATCGCGCCCAAGATCGACGGCTACGTTGCAGAGGTTCTGGTCCAGGACTTCGCGGCCGTGGAAGGCGGGCAGGTTCTGGTGCGGCTCGACGACCGAATCTACGTGCAGCGCCTGGCGCAGGCACGCGCCAGCCTTTCGGCCCAGGAGGCGAACCTGGCCAACGTCGCCCAGTCACGCCAGGCGCGGGAAGCGGGCATCGCCAACACCAACGCGGTGACGGCCGCTGCGCAAGCGCAGCGCGTGAATGCCCGCGCCCAATTGATACGCGCCCAGGCCGACCAGCGCCGCGCCGATGCGCTGGTGACCGACGGCTCGATCTCACAGCGCGAACGAGACCAGACCGAAGGCGCCTTGCGCCAGGCCGAGGCCGCACAGCACCAAGCCGAGGCCTCGATCCTGCAAGCCCAGGCGGGCCATGCCGTCGCTCAGCAGGACTTGCGGTCGGTCATCGTCAACCGACGGGTTGTCGAAGCGGCTGTCGAAGCTGCACGGGCCGCCGTTCAGCTTGCCCAGATCGACCTGGAGAACACACGCGTGCGGGCGCCGCGTGCCGGCGAGGTCGGCGAAGTTGGCGTCAAGCTGGGCCAATACGTGACGCCGGGAACGCAATTGCTCGCGCTCGTGCCCGCCCAGGTGTGGGTGGTGGCGAACTTCAAGGAAGCACAGACCGCGCACATGGAAGCTGGCCAGAGGGCAACGCTGCGCGTGGACGCACTGCCTGGGGTGGAGCTGAACGGCAGGGTCGAGCGCATCGCGCCAGCCACCGGGTCCGAGTTCAGCGTGATTCGCGCGGACAACGCGACCGGTAACTTCACCAAGATCACGCAGCGTCTGCCTGTGCGCATCAGCATCGATCCCAAAGAGGCCCTGGAACATCGCCTGCGTCCCGGCATGTCGGTCATTGCCAAGGTGGACACACAGAAGGTCGCCCCGTGAGCCCGCCGGGCCGACCCCAGGGCGAATACCGGCGTGCGAAGCACGAAGGTACTGCGAGGGTCGCGCGGCTGGGCGCGGCGCTGTGGGTGGCAAGCTTGCTGTCGTCATGCGCGACAGTCCCGGCACCTCTCAACGTCGAAGCGCCGGTGCCGACGGCTTGGCTTGGCGCCAGCGGCGCACAGCCCATCGAACGCGACTGGTGGCGCGGCTTCGGAGACCCCGCACTGGAACGTCTGATCGACGAAGCGCTCAAGCGCAATCTGGACTTGCGACAGGCCAGCGAACGACTGGCCGAAGCCCGTGAGCTGGCCAGCGCGCAGTACAGCGCGG
>JANOQG010000136.1:0-2256 GCA_031422255.1 Actinomycetes bacterium
GCGAACACCACGGCCTCGCCGGCGTTTGCCGGGGAGATGAGATCCGGCATGGGGAAGGGCCAGTACCAGGCCTCGTCGTAGGCGTTGTCACCGGCCGCCGCTGCGTCGAAGGCGGCATAGGTAGCGTCGATCCCATCCACGAGGCGGGCCACCCGTTCTGGCGGCACCAACCCGCGCACCAGCACACAGCCACTCTGAGCGAATCCCGCTCGGACCGTGGCCGCGGTCAGGTGAGCGGCGTCGACCTCGAAGAGGTCGCCGCCCGACTCCGCCACGATCACCGGGGCGCCTCCGATGGATCGGGCGGGAGCGGGGAGCGAGGCGACGCCCTCGTGGCGAGCCCGCACCAACGCTCGCTCGAGATCGGGGGTCTGGTGCTGCCGGTTGGCGGCGGTGAGCAGATCGATCGCCGACCGCACGTCGCCGCCTGCGAGGAGAGCGTCGGCGTGGGACACGATGCGGGCCACTTCTGCAACTCGGGTCTCACTCATGACGGTGCTTCCCCGGTTCGACGTCGGCCACTTCGGCGCTCAGCCAGGGTATCGCCTCGTCACGAGGCTCTCGGAGCGGCTCACGACCCTCCGCCATGCTGACGGATGCGCTCAGGTAAGGCAGGTACTGCCATGGCACGGAGCCCACGTAGAGCGGGATGTTCGTCGGCGGTCGATGGCTGGCGCCACGAATCGCTTCGTACTCGGAGCGCATCTCCTCCCGAGTGACCCGACCCGAGGTGGCGGCGCCACCGTGGATCTGGTGAAAGGTCCCCTCGCCCAGCAGCACGACGAGCTTCGCTCCATCGAGGGCGCAGGCGCGATGGTAGAGGTCGTGATTGACAAGCCCACCCCCCGGTAGCTCGAATCGCTCGTCGAGGCCCCCGAGCTCGGACCACGTCCGTCGATGCAGGAACAGGGAGCTGCTCTCGCCCATCGGGCGAAACAGCCCGCGCCCCGACGACGCTGCCGGCACGGCTATCGAGAAGAGCGCGTAGCCGTCGGCCTCCCAATCCGAGTGCTCAAGAAGATCGTCCTCGACAACCTGGTCGTATCCAGCCTCCGACGAGCGCGCCTGGAGATCGGGTCCGAGGTGCCATGCAGGCGCGGTCACGATCGCAGCCGAATCGAGCTGAGTCGCGAGCAGAGCCGCTGAGAGCAGACCGGGTGATGCCATGCGGGCGCCGTCGATGACCAACCCGATGACGTCACCCTGGGCCATCCCAATGCCGATGTTGGCGGCGCGGGCAGGAGACGCCGACGCCGATCCCGCCTCAATGCGATGAACCCGCACCACCGCCGCGAGATCGGGAGGCAGCGCCTCGGCGACCGGACGGGTCGAGCCGTTGTCCACCACGATCACCTCGTACCCACCGGGGTCCGAGAGCCGCTGATGGGATGCCCCGAGCGAGCGCAGGGTGCGCGGCAGCTCCCGGTCCTGGTCGTAGGCGACCACCACCACGCTCAGTGCCGGGGCTCGAGTGGTCATAGGCGCGGGCCGCTGCGAGGGGGTGCTAGGCCCGCCTACGGCGCAACCAAGCGCCCCCGCCACCCAAGGCCAGGACCCCCGCACCTACCGCCCATACCCACGGAGCGGGTGAGCTGGTACTCGCGTCGCCGTTCGGGGATGAGACAGCCTCCTCGTCCGGGAGCGTCGGGACCGATGTTGCTATTTCAACTCCTGTGGTCGGGATGAGCTCGCCTTCGCCGTTGAACGTGTCGATCACTCGGAGGGGTGGCACGAACCATTGCGACGGTGGTGGTACCTGGGCCGGATCGTTCCAGACCAGAAGCCCCGGAAGAGCGATGTAGGGCGTCGTGCCATCGGTTGCGTAGTAGGCCGTGACATTGCCGGGCTCCTTGTTCCACGTACCCGCGATGTCGATGCGGTAGATGGGAAGCCCAGCGGGCGGGTCCTTGACGGCGTCGGCTGGGTTGCTGAAGAACGCCGCTCCCAGCCAGGACTGCACGAACACCGCCGCGTCGTATTCATCCATTGTGCGTGGTTCCCCGGAACCCGCTGGGGTGAGGCTGACGACCGCTCCGGATACGAAGATGCCCTCGTTGATCCCGATGCCCTCCGGAAACGAGGTGGGGGTGGTCGTCTCCCCCTCATGACCGTCGTCCTCGCCGTCGTGAGCCAATGCCGGCGTCGACGCGAGCGCGAGCGCCGCGATCACCGTGCCTGCCAAGAGAGCTACCCGTCGCACCCGCATGCCCACATCCCTACCAGACGCGAAGGTGGGGTGGGCCTCGGGCCCCCCCC
>JANOQG010000137.1:0-5070 GCA_031422255.1 Actinomycetes bacterium
GGCCATGGTGGTGCCGGCGCTGGGCGTCTACGGACCCGAGCTGTTCCCCACCTCGCTGCGAGGAAGGGCCAACGGCATCATCACGATCGTTGGCGTGGGCGGCAGCGTCATTGGCCTCCTCGTGGCGGGCGTGCTCTCCGATCGATGGAACGGGCTGGGCCCCGCACTCTCGGTGTTGGCGTTGGGTCCCCTGTTGATGGCGATCCTGGTCTTGGTCGCCTACCCCGAGACGGCCCATCGCGAGCTCGAGGAGATCAACCCCGAGGACCAGCTCTTCGCTGCTGACCCGAACGCTGGCCTCATCCCGCCCCCGGTAGATTGACCGCCGTGCCCGCTCCCTCCTTGACGCGTTGCCGTTCTCGTCTGGCGCTCGGCCTGGCCACGGTCTTGCTCCTGGGCGCGTGCGTGGGCGAACGGCCCACGCTGAGCGACACGCGCGAACCGCTCACGACCACCCCCGTCGCTCCTGACGCCGCGCTCAGGAACCCGCCCTCAGTGGTCGCGCAGGCCAAAGGCGATGCGATCGCCATCTACGACGACGATTCGGTGGCCACCCCCACGGAGCGATTCGACGGTGGAGAGATCACCGCTGCCGAGGCAACGTCGGCTCCCGGCATCCCGATCGTCTTCTTGGTCAAGGGGGCGGGCGAGACAAACGGTCGGTACGAGGTGTACCTGCCGGTGCGCCCCAATGGCAGCACCGGGTGGGTGCGCGCGGAGGATGTGGACGTCACCACGGTGGTCTTCAAGATCGAGGTGACCCTCGCCGAGCACACCCTGCGCGTGCTTGACGGGGAAGACGTCATCGTTGAGGAGCCCATCGGGGTCGGCACTGCAGACACCCCGTCCCCGGGTGGCATCTACTACCTCAAGGAGCTCCTCCAGCCGCCCGATCCCAACGGTGTCTACGGCGTGTACGCCTACGGGCTCTCAGGGTTCTCGAACGTGCTCCTGAGCTTCAACGGCGGCGACGGCGTGATCGGCATCCATGGCACCAACAATCCAGCGTCGATCGGTGGCGACGTGTCATCGGGTTGCATCCGTCTGAACAACGACGTGATCAGCCGGCTCGTGAAGGAGATCGGATTGCCCCTCGGCACCCCCGTGGAGATCATCGCGTGAAGGCACGCACTGTCCTCCTCACCATCGGAGTCGCTGCCTTGCTCGTCGTCGCTGCAGCGTGCAGCAGCGACGACACCGACGCAACCCAGGCCCCGACCACGATCGATCCCGGTGCGGTCACCACCACCACGACGATCGCCACCCCAACGTCGACGGTCGCTGTCGCCACGCTCCCTCCTGCAGGAGCCCTCGAGCTCGACCCGTACTACGGGCAGCAGCTAGCGGCGCTCGGACTGCGCCTCACCGATCGTGGCGGTCTCATCGACCGCACCGGCGGCGGCTACGAAGCGTCCGCCCAAGGCAGGCATCTCGCTCTCTACGTCGAGCCGATCGGGGGCCGCACGAATGCCGAGTACGTCGAGGGCATTCGCAGCGTCACAGCGATCTTCGCCAGGGACATCTTCGACCGGTGGCCCGGGCTCGAGTCCTTCGATGTCTGTCAAGAGCCCACCTCGGCCGAGGACGACAGCGCCGAGCCGCTCCCGGTCACCCAGATCGAGATGACCCGCGCCCAGGCGGCCGCCTTCGACTACGACACCGTCACCGTGACCGACCTCGTCCGCGCCTCCCTCGCAGACCCTCCCGGCCTCGCAGTCCGAGTCAGCACCCGAATCGCCACCGATCCCGCCTACAAAGCCCTGAGCTGACCGGTTCTGTGAACGTTTACGTCCGCATAGCGGACGTAAACGTTCACAGATCCCGTATCCAGGCGGCGACGGTGGCCGCGATCAGCTGATCCTGACCCGTTAGGTCGTGGCCTTTGCCCTCGACCCACACGTGGGTGACGGGCCCGGGGATCGACGCGGTGTGGTGCTCGAGCTCGGCGGGGGTTCCAAACGAATCCCTCGTGCCGGAGAGGAAGAGGCACGGCATCTGTAGCTGTGGCAGGTGCTCGATGCGAAGGCGATCGGGCTTCCCTGGCGGGTGCAGCGGGTACGAGATGAGCACGAGCGCCGCCGTTGGCAGCCCGTCGGCGACTGCCATGGAGCAGATCCGGCCGCCCATGGAGCGGCCCCCGAGCACGATGCGGCGTGGCGCGACCTTGGCGTCGTCAGCCAGTCGGCGGGCCTCGTCGACGACGCACGCAAGGAGCTTCGACGCGCGATCCGGCGCCCGGCGGCCCTCGCGTCGATAGAGGAAGTCGCGCCGGTGCACTGGCAGCGGGGCGAGGGCGCGCTCGATGCCCACCAGACTCGGGTGGTCCGCCCCGCTCCCAGCCCCCGGGAAGAACAGCGCGGCGCCGGCGGCCGGGAGCCGCTTGGTCACGACGCGAGCAGGATGCGACGGGCCTCGGTGAGATCGGCGATTCGCAGCGCCGCATCGTCGCTGGCTCCACCGTGATCGGGATGGGCCACCCGCAGGAGATCGCGGAACTGACGTTGGATGGTCGTTCGGCTCGGGACCTCGGCCAGCCCCAGCACACCCATCGCCCACTGCACCGG
The DNA here is from genome assembly GCA_031422255.1 of Actinomycetes bacterium. Lineage (GTDB taxonomy): Bacteria > Actinomycetota > Acidimicrobiia > Acidimicrobiales > VFJN01 > VFJN01. The sequence goes on from JANOQG010000137.1 coordinate 2,565, forward strand.
GTCTCGGAAGGCGGCGGTGGACCAGTCCCGCCCGCGGTCCAGACCCGACAGATGTGACACGAACTGGCGATTGAGCTCGCCCGACCAGCGCATGCCCTTGCGGATCGCATCCATGACGCGTCCGCGGGCCGCCAGTGGAAGCTGGCCCGCGGAGTAGACGGCCGCGAGGATGTGCTGCGCCGCCGCTCCCTTGTCATCGAACTCGAACTGGAGGTCCTCGCCCTCGCCGACAAGGCGATGCGAGCTGCGGGTGAGCCCGACGCGGTCCTGCTGGAAGCGGTGGCGCAGCCGCGGTTGCGGGATGCGCATCCCCTCCTGCAGCTGCAGCGTGAGGCGGTGGAGATCATCGAACAGATCAGGATCGAGCGCTTCCATGTGACCAGCGACGACGCCTGCGAGCAGGATGCCGCCGAATCCTGGCGCGGGGGTGACGGGGAGGTGCAGCCGTCCGAGCGCCACTCGGCGGGTCGGCGCAATGGGGCGCGAGTGGAAGACCTCAAGCTCGGCCAGGATCACCCGCACAACCTACCGGCCACTGCGGTCGCGCCCCCAGGGCGGGTTCGCGCGTCGAGTGTTCAGATGAAGGGACGGAGTGTGTCGCGCAACGCAACAGACCGCTCGGCGACCTCGTCGTCGTCGGCACCGTGCGTCCCGAGGAGGTCGGCCAGGGCGTTGGCTTGTGCGACGACGCCGTCCCACCACGCGGCTTCGAGGCCGTAGGGGGGGCCCTGCACCGTCGCCTGCTGTGCCGCCGGGAGGATCGACCGCTTGCCGGCTTGGTCGCTGGGGTCGTGGGCGAGGCGATCGGCGCCCACGAACAGCTCGCTCATCACGTCGAAGCCGCCCTCGGCGGGCAGGATGACCGCGTCCGGATCGAGCACGGCGCTCACCAGCTCGTCGACTCGTTCCTCGTTCACCGAGTCGACGAAGACCTCGTCGCCATCGAGCTGGTAGGGGATGGCATCAGCCTGGAGCAGCTCCATGAGCTGCATGCAGCTGGCGTCGTCCCATTCCGTGAGGTCGTAGGCGACGGTGCCCGCGGCTGCTTCTGCACGGGCGACGTCGAGGTCGGCCTCGACCTGGTCCATCACCCGCTCGGTCCAGGCTTCGTCGGCGGCGGCCACGACGAGCGTCGGGCCTTCCCAGCGGTGCGGAACCCCGAGCGTCTCGAGACGCTCCTCGAGCAGGTTCCGATCGTCGTCGTTCCACTCGTCGAGCACGTACTCGGTCTCCGACGGTGCCCCGCCGTCGAGCCCATCGAGCCCGGCGATCGACACCTCCCCCCGCTCTTCGTCCTCTTCACCACCACCGCGTGCCAGGAGTCCCATCGGGACAGCCTCGCACGCCCCGCTCCCTGCGGGCGGCGCGGAGAGCCGGGGCCTCCGTCTTGTACCCTGCCGCATGACTGAGAAGCAGCGCCCCGACCGGGTGATGTCGATCACGCCGACGCATTCGGGCCCGACCGCGATCTTCTCCATGTACATGCAGGGGCCGGGATCGAACATCGTGCCCCGCTCTGACACGGCGATGACGGCGATCGCCCCGCCGCGACCCAGGGCGGTGAGCGTGGTGCCGTCGATGGGATCGACCGCGATGTCGGTGAGCATCGGGCTGCGGTCGCCGAGCCGCTCACCGTTGAAGAGCATCGGAGCTTCGTCTTTCTCGCCCTCACCGATGATGACGATGCCGTCCATCGGCACCGTGTCCAGCACGATGCGCATGGCGTCGACCGCTGCTCCGTCGGCGCCGTTCTTGTCGCCGCGGCCCACCCAACGCAACGCCGCGAGTGCCGCCGGGGTGTCCGTCTCTTCGGCGATCACCAGCACATCGATACCGCATCGACCGGCATCGAACATGTCTTTGGCGCGTTCTCGTGTGACGTCGACATACGCCACCAGCGCCGCACGGGGTACGCGCACACGCAGTTGACGGACGCGCTCGAAATCAGCCCGGCCATCAACGTAGAGGTCGAAGACCACAACGTTGATAGGTCCACGCTCACAGGCGCGGGTCAGCGAAGTCCAGTCCTCGCACGTCACGAAACGATACCGGTCACGCGCCGCACTGCGAAGGCGCGCAAGCCGGGGTTCGTGGGCGAGGAGCGTCGCGATTACTCCCATGCGACGATCCGCTCAGGTTGGGGGAAGCATTTGGCCAGCATCAGCTTGTAGACGCCGATACCCGCATCTGCGTCACAGCCCCGGTTGGAGTTCGCCATGGAGCCACACCGCTCGCCCTGATTGCGCCGCCGAGCGCCGATGCTATTCTGTGAACGACCGCGGCTTCCGTTGTTTCACTTTGTTCCCGCCCTGTGACGGTTCCGGATTCCCTCGATCGGCTGGCGATGCTCGATGCAACCTTCCAGCACAGTCCGGATATGGTTGCGCTGCTCGGGCTCGACGGGCGCGTGTTCGACGCCAATCAGCGTGCGCTCGCGTTCGCCGGTGCCACGCTCGGGGAGATTGTCGGCACGTTGCTGTGGGAGACACCGGGGTGGTCGGCGCGC
>JANOQG010000138.1:0-9660 GCA_031422255.1 Actinomycetes bacterium
ACCGCTGCCGGTAGGAGCGTCGCCAGCAACGCGGTGATGAACCCCAGCAGCAAGATGTGACCGGTGAGGCGCCGAGGCCGCACACCCATCCCCACGACGCCGCCGATCGAACCGAAGGGTGCCAGCCCACTCGCTCGAGCCAAGAGACCGACGATCGACGGAGCGGCGGCGTACAAGCCAAGCGCTCCCCAACGTCCCGAGGCGAGCGCGTTGTACGGCAGCGGGATCGTGACGTACACGATCAGGCATGCGAGCTGGGCGTGCCGCGACCGAGTGGGACCGGGCAGCCGGTACGCGCCCACCGCGCCAAGCGGGATGAGGCCCACCGTGAGGATGGTGCGCAACAGCCCCATCGTTCCCCCGACCGTGAGTCCCAGAGCCCCGAGCAGTCCATAGGCCGTCGGCGCAGGCGCTTCAGAACCGAGGCCGGTCGTCCGCCAACTGCTTACCCATTCCCTCAGCAGCTCCACGGGCGAGGACGAGAAGGACACCATCTCCCCGATCGCGGGAACGCCACGCGTGATGAGATGTCGACTACCCGCCAGCAACACGAACCCGACGATGGCCCACACCGACGCCGACACCCGCAGCGAACCGGACTGGAATGCGTTGGCGACGCCCCGACCGCCCTTGGCAAGCCCACTGAATCGGTCCTCTCCACGGCCGATCTGTCCGCGTAGGAACTGGCTCAACCGCGCACTGCCACTCGCCATCGCGCGGCCGACCTCGCGATCGGATACATGGCGGAAACCCTTGACCTGCCGGCGGGCGACCCGCAGCTCACCGAGTCGCCGAAGGTTCCACGTCCACGCCTTGACGACGTCGGCTGCCCGATGTCGCCGGCCCGCGAGGAGTGCGTAGACGATCTCCAGCAGATTGATGACGATGATCTGGGGTAGCGCGATCGCTAGTGCGACGGGGCCATAGCAGCTCAAGAGGATACGGAGCCGGTGACGGGCTTGGATGCGGCGGCGTTCGTTGACGCCTCGGCTGGATGCGAGGTGGTCGAGGTGTCGGACGAGCGCGTGGGGAGCGATGACGACGCGAGCCCCCGCTATCTGAGCGCGCCAACAGAGGCTGACGTCGTCGAGGAAGTCGTCGATGCCTTCGTCGAACCCGCCGATCTCGCTGAACAGGTCTGCCCGCACGAGCGTGCACGCACCAGGGACGGTGAAGACGTCTCGTACACCATCGTGTTGCGCCTGATCGAGCTCACCGCGCTCCACGAGAGGCACCCCGAACCCGGCATGATCCATCCCCTGCCCGACCTGGAGCAGCCGTCGGGGGTTGTCCCACTCCACGAGCTTCGGACCCACGACCGCTGCGTTGGATCGGTAAGCCTCCTCGACGAGAAGCCGCACCACGTCTGGAGCGGGAGCGATGTCGTCGTGGCAGAGGAAGTAGAACGCAGCACCCTCCACGACTTCGAGCACCTCGTTGGCGGCGGCGCCAAAGCCAGGGTCATCGTCCAAGCGGCGCACGAACGCTCCGGGGGCACGGCGGCCGACGCGAGGCTTGACCTCCTCGGCGCTGTTCGCGTCCACCACGAGAATCGAGAGGTTCGGGTAGTCCTGCTCTGCCAGTGCGGTGATGGCTTCGTCGAACCAAGGACCCGGGTCGCGCGCGACCACCACGGCAACCACAGCCGGAACGGTGGGCAGCGTGGCGAGGGGCGCGTCGTCGGGCGCATCAGCGCCGGGGGGCGGGGTCTCCACGGTTGTTCGAGGGTAGTCCGAGGGCACCACACCTCCGGCCCACCCTTGGCCTTCGCGGACTCGACGAGCCCGTGCTTGCGCATGAGTTCACAAGCGCTTGCAATAGTTTGCAGGCGCGGAGACGCGGGGCTACGGTGCCCGCATGGCACGACTCCAGATCGACGACGTCGCCGAGGTGGTCAAGGACGCCGCCTACGTATCCGTGGGTCTGGGCGTCATCGCCTTTCAGCGCCTGCAAGTACGCCGCGTCGAGCTCGCAAAGACGCTCGACGGCCGTTCGAACGATGCCAAGGGTGTGCTCGAGCTCGTCGGGTCGGTCGTGAACGAGCGCCTGAGGCTCGTCGAGGAGCGGCTCAGCGCCGCCGTCGACATCACCCGACGCTGATCCACTCCCCCTACGATCAGCCGGTGATCAACCGGGTGCGGGTCGTCGTGGTGTCTTGGAACAACCACGATGTGCTGCCCCGCTGCGTTGACCATCTCCTCGCCACCGAGTGGCCGTCTGGACAGCTCGATGTCGTGGTCGTGGACAACGGTTCCAGCGACGGCTCGGTCGACGACTGGGAACAGCGCTATCCCTCGGTACGGCTGATCCGGACGGGTCGAAACCTCGGCTTCGCAGGTGGGGTGAACGCTGGCCTCAGCGAGCTCGGCGACGTCGACGCGGTCGCCCTCGTCAACTCGGATGCCTTCGTTGAGCCAGGCTGGCTCACCCCGCTCGCCGCAGCACTCGACGTCGATCCGGTCGTCGGAGGCGCCGCTCCGAAGCTCCTCTTCACCACCCCCGGCGAGGCGGGACGTCCACAGATCAACAACGTTGGCAACGAGCTTGGACTCAAATGGGAGCCCCACGACCGCGGCTATGGGGAGTCCGATCGAGGCCAGTACGACGAGGCCGAAGACATCTGGGGGTGGTGCGGCGCGGCAGTGCTCCTCCGTCGGCGCTACCTCGACGAGGTCGGCACGCTCGACGAGCGGCTCTTCATGTACTGCGAGGACGTCGATCTCTCGTGGCGCGGCCGCCACGCTGGATGGCGGTACCGCTACGTGCCCACCTCGGTGGTGCACCACCAGCACCGCGCCAGCTCCGGCGGCGAGCGCACTCCCCTCCTCGACTACCTCAACCGTCGCAACCGGCTCGTCGTCGTGAGCCGTCACGGCGGCTGGCGCGGCCGCTGCGTGGCATGGGGTCGGGCCGTCGGCGGAATCGTCGTGGGACTCGGGACAGACATCATCCGGCCGTTGGCATCGCTCGACCGTCCCGATCTGACGCTCCTCCGCCGCCGGATGCGCGCGATGCTCGACGCCGCCCGCTTGCTGGCGGGCGGCCACCCGCCGCTGCCGTAAGGTCCGGACATGCGAGCCGTGGTCACCGGAGGGTTGGGGTTTGTCGGTCGTCACCTGGTGACCCATCTCCGTGACGCCGGCGACGACGTCATCGTGCTCGACCGCCAAGGTGACGGGGCGGTCGACATCACTGACGCCTCTGCGATCGCCGCTGCCGTGAAGCAAGCAGATCCTGACGCCGTGTACCACCTTGCCGGGTGGGCGGATGTCGGGGCCTCCTGGCGAGACCCGGTGGCCACGTTCAAGGCGAACGCCGAGGGCACCCTCCACCTGTTGCGAGCGTGTGCTGACGCCAACGTGGCCCGCGTGCTCGCAGTCGCCAGCGCCGACGTGTACGGCGTCGTAAAGGAGGACGAGCTGCCCCTCACGGAGACCTCCCCCCTGCGGCCAACAAGCCCCTACGCAGCCTCGAAGCTCGCCGCCGACGCGCTCGCCCAGCAAGCGTTCCTCGGGCACGGGCTCGGGGTGATTCGGGTGCGCCCCTTCAATCACCTCGGCCCGGGCCAATCCGAGCAGTTCGTCGCACCCGCCATCGCCGCCCGCATCGCCCGAGCAGAGCGAGACGGATCAGACACCATCGCCGTCGGCAACCTCTCGGCCAGACGCGACGTAACCGACGTGCGCGATGTTGTGCGGGCCTACCGACTCCTCATGGAGCGAGGTGAACCCGGCGAGGTCTACAACGTCTGCGCCGGCACCGACCTCGCCATCCAGACGCTGGCCGATCTGCTCGTCGGGCTGGCTCGACGCCCGATCGAGCTGGTCACCGACCCCAGTCTGCTCCGCCCCGTCGACCTCCCGGTCCTACGCGGCGATGCTTCGAAGCTACGAGCGGCGACAGGCTGGGAGCCAGCCATACCGATCGAGCAGACAGTGTCCGACCTGCTCGACGACATGCGCGATCGAGTGCGCGCTGAAGTGCTCACCACCCTGGAGGATCGTTGACCAATCGAGCGCTCATCACCGGAATCACGGGCCAGGACGGTTCGTACCTCGCGGAGCTCCTGCTCGAGAAGGGCTACGAGGTCGTGGGCATGGTGCGGCGCAGCAGCACCACCAACTTCGAACGGATTGCCCACCTCCAGGACCGCGTGGTGCTTGATCCCTACACCTCCTCAGGCGACCTGCTCGACGAAGCCTCCCTGATCTCCATCCTGCGCGAGTGTCGGCCGACCGAGGTGTACAACCTCGCCGCCCAGTCCTTCGTGCAGACGTCGTTCAACCAACCGGTGCTGACGGGTGAGATCACCGCGCTTGGTGTCACGCGCTTGCTCGACGCCATCCGCCTCGTCGACCCGACGATCCGCTTCTACCAAGCAAGCTCCAGCGAGATGTTCGGCAAGGTGCAGCAGGTACCGCAGAACGAGGACACCCCCTTCTATCCGCGTTCCCCCTACGGCGTCGCCAAGCTCTACGGCCATTGGATCACCGTCAACTACCGCGAGTCGTACGACCTTCACGCGTCCAGCGGGATCCTCTTCAACCACGAATCCCCTCGACGCGGCATGGAGTTCCTGCCTCGCAAGGTCAGCCACACCGTCGCTCGGATCAAGCTTGGGCAGGTCGACACCTTGGCGCTCGGCAACCTCGATGCCGAACGCGACTGGGGCTACGCCGGGGACTACGTCGAGGCCATGTGGCTCATGCTGCAGCAGGACAAGCCCGACGACTACGTGATCGCCACCGGCGAGACGCATTCGGTGCGTCGCTTCTGCGAGATCGCCTTCGAGCACGTCGGCCTTCGCTGGGAGGACCACGTGACGATCGACGAGAAGTTCATGCGGCCCGCAGAGGTCGATCTGCTGATCGGTGACGCATCAAAGGCGAAGGCAACCCTTGGGTGGGCCCCGCGAACCAGCTTCGAGAACCTTGTGACGATGATGGTCGACGCCGACATCGACTTGCTGAGTGGTCGCCTCCGGGGGTTCAGCTGATCACGGTCATCGCCGGAGGGGTGGGCGCGGCCCGCCTCCTTGCGGGTCTGGTGCGCGTCGTACCGCCGGCCGAGCTCACTGCCATCGTCAACGTTGGCGACGACGTCGAGCTCCACGGCCTCCACATCAGTCCCGACATCGACACGGTCACCTACACGGTGGCGGGGGCCATCGACCCTGAGCGTGGCTGGGGGCTCGCCGGCGAGACCTGGCGCGCCATGGAGGCGTTGCAGCGCTACCCAAGCACCACCGCCTGGTTCAACCTCGGCGACAAGGACCTCGCCACCCACCTCTTCCGCACTGATCGCCTTCGCTCCGGGGCTTCGCTCTCGCAGGTCACCGCCGAGATCTCCACCGCGTGGGCCATTGGGATGCGCCTGCTGCCCGCCACCGACGATCGACTGCAGACCCGGGTGAGGATCGACGATGGCACCGAGATCGGGTTCCAGGAGTACTTCGTGCAACGCCACCACGCGGTGCCCGTCACTGCTTTGCGCTTCGATGGCGCAGAGGCCGCCCGTCCGGCTCCGGGAGTGCTCGCGGCGCTGGCCACCGCCACTCGCGTGGTGATCGCCCCGTCGAACCCCCTCGTCTCCATCGCTCCCGTGCTTGCGGTACCGGGCGTGCGGGAGGCCGTCGTGGCCCGCCGAGCCGACACCGTGGCGGTGTCGCCGATCATCGCGGGGGCCGCACTCAAGGGGCCTGCCGATCGGCTCCTGCGCGAGCTTGGGCACGAATCCACGGTCGTCGGCGTGGCCCGCCTCTACGCCCCGATCGCGGCCACCCTCGTGGTCGACGAGGCCGACGCCGATCAGGTCGACGCTGTCGAAGCCGAGGGGATCCGCTGCATCGTGGCCCCGACGATCATGCGTGACGCCGCCGCGGCCGCCGCGCTCGGAGAGGTGGTCCTGGCCGCATGAGCCTCGAGGTGTTTCCGATCCATGGCATCCCCGAGGTGCGCCAAGGCGACGACCTCGCTGCCATGATCGCAGCGGCGGAGCCTGCCCTTCAGAACGGCGACGTGATCGTCGTGACGCAAAAGGTGGTGTCCAAGGCCGAAGGAGCCATGGCCCGCATCGACGTCGCCGATCCGCGGGGCCACAAAGCCCTCGTGGAAGACGAATCAGTCCGTGTCGTGCGGCGCCGCGGTGACCTCATCATCAGCGAGACGAGGCACGGCTTCGTGTGTGCCAACGCAGGAGTCGACCTGTCCAACGTCGACGATGGGTGGGCTGCCCTGCTGCCCGACGACAGCGACCGCTCGGCACGGCGCATTCGCGACGGGCTCCGCGCCATCCTCGGGGTCGAGGTGGGCGTGATCGTGTCCGACACCTTCGGCAGGCCGTGGCGGCGCGGTCTCACCGACGTCGCGATCGGCTGCGCCGGCATCAAGGCCGTGGTCGACCTGCGCGGCACTGAGGACTCTCGCGGCCGCATCCTCCAGGTCACCGAGGTGTGCGTCGTGGACGAACTAGCCGGAGCCGCCGACCTCGTCATGGGAAAGGCCACCGGAGTGGCGGCAGCCGTGGTCCGCGGCGTTGATCCGAGCTGGCTCGGGCGGGGCGAGGTACGCGCTGAGATCGTGCGGCCCCCTCAAGAGGACCTGTTCCGCTGAGCAGACGCTCAGGTCGACTCAACTACTTCGACCCGAACCAGCGCAAGACCTCAGCCGTGCCCGTAGCGAGATCGGTCCAGGGCTCCCATCCCAGATGAATACCAGCGCGGCCGGGGTCGAGGGCACTGCGAGCTAGCTCGCCTGGGCGGGCGGGGGCGTGCACGGGGGCTTGGGTGACCCCAGCGGCCGCGGCCATGGCCGCGTAGAGCTCGTTCACCGACGTCTCGACGCCAGTGCCGATGTTGCACAGGAGGCCACTCCCCTTCTCGGCGGCCCGCACGAACGCATCGACCGCGTCGTCGACGTAGACGAAGTCGCGCGTTTGGGTTCCGTCGCCGAACACCGTGCACGGTCGGCCGTCGAGGAGGAGCCCGGCAAAGATGGCTACAACCCCGGCCTCGCCGTGCGGGTCCTGGCGGGGCCCGTAGATGTTGGCCATGGCCAGGGAGGTGAACTCGATGCCGTGGATCTCTCGATACACGTTCAGGTAGTCGGTGACCACGCGCTTCGCGACGCCGTAGGGCGACAGCGGCTGCTGGGGATGAGACTCTTTGACCGGCAGGTCTTCCGGGGCAGGCTCGCCGTAGATGGTGCCGCCGCTCGAGGCGAACACGACCTTGCGCGTTCCCGCTATCCGGGCACCCTCCATGACGTTGATGCTCCCCAGTACGTTGACCTCCGCATCGAAGGCGGGACGGGCCACCGACACGCGCACATCCGCCTGAGCCGCCAGGTGGAAGATCACTTCGGGCTGGCGCCGCCCGATGAGCTCCACAACCGCGGCGTCGCGGATGTCGACCTGGTGCACCTTGAGCTCGTGGGCACGGTCACCGCGAGCCTCCGCGAGATTGGCCATTGACCCACTGGACAGATCGTCCACCACGTCCACCCGGTGACCCTCTGCCAGCAAGCGGTCGACGAGGGTCGATCCGATGAACCCTGCGCCACCTGTAACCATCACGTGCATGAGCGCTCCTCAGGTTTCGTTGGGGATTCGTTCCCCGCTGCAGTGAGCATCCGGAGGCACGATTACATCGTCGCCCACGACAGTGCCCTGGTCGAGCACTGCTCCGGCACCAATCGAGGCCCGCGTTCCAATGATGGCATCCCGCACCGCGGCACCCGGCCCGATGGTGGCGCCGGGGAAGACGACCGAGGCCGAGACGGTGGCCCCGGCTTCGATCCGTGCCCCCGCCCCGATCACCGAGCCGACGACCGCTCCGGCCACAGTCGCGTCGGGGTGGACACCGGACTCGGCCGCGCGCCGACCGTTGATCAGATCGAGGTTGGCAGCGAGATAGGTCGTCGGCGTTCCGGCATCGATCCAGTAGGCGTCGCCGTCGAGCGCGAACAGCGTACGGTCCGCCACCATGGCCGGGAAGGTCACCCGCTCTACGTTCACCGGGACGTCCGGGGCGATCCGCTGGAGCACTGACGGTTCAAGCACGTACGTACCAGCGTTGATGAGGTCGGTAGGCGCCTCGGAGCGTGGCGGCTTCTCGATGAAGGCCGTCACCCTGCCATCCGACTCCGTGGGCACAACCCCAAACGCGGAAGGGTCCTCGACCCGGTGAAGGGCGATGGTGCCCTCGGCACTCGAAGCATCGTGGAATGCGATGAGCGAGCCGATGTCGAGGTCAGTGAGCACATCGCCATTCACCACGATGAACCGCTCCTGCACCCCTGCGTGGAGGGCCGCGAAGCGGATGGCTCCGGCGGTGTCGAGGGGCTCAGGCTCAATGGCGTAGTGGAGATCCACTCCCGCACAGCGCCCCTCCGGATAGGCGTCCTTGAACGCGTCTGGTCGATAGCCCAGCGAGAGGACTGCGCGATCCACCCCGTGAGCCGCGAGGTGCTCGAGGACGCGCTCGATCATGGGTCGATTTCCGACCGGAAGCATCTGCTTCGGCGCGGTGAGCGTGAGCGGGCGAAGTCGGGTGCCGAAGCCGCCGACCAGGACGACTGCCTGCACCACTAACCGGCGGTGGTAGACGTGGTTGAGCTCTCTGCGGTGGTGGTGGATGAACCGTCGGGGGCGGTGGTCGAGGTGGCGTCGCCCTCACCAGCGGTGGTGACGGTGGAACCACCGTCGACCGCGCCAAGCGCTTCGAGGTTTGCCGCCGCCGGGGGTAGCTGGATCTCCGCCTTGGGATCACCGAAGAAGATGGTGAAGCCGGAGCCGTTCTTCGTGAGCCGGAGGTCTTCGAAGCCGCCGGTGGTGATGACCGGTGTGGCCTCGGGGTCGGAGACGTCTTCCCAGTACGCCACCCGCAACGTGGGGTCTGCGTCGACCTCGTCGCACTTGGTCACGCCTTCCTCGAACTCGTCACCCAGGTACACGAGCTTCTTGTCAGAGATCGAGACATCCAGCGGCGGCTGGCCCTCACGTGCGTTCTTGACGAATCGGCCGAGCGTGGCGTTGATGCCGGTGGCAAGCGAGGAGAACGGGTGGATGTGCATCACACCATCGCCAGCATGGGTGTGAATGCCCGTGCTGTGCTCGAACTCCGGAAGCGCGGCCGCGAACTCGCCGCAGACGTTGACTGCGTAGGCGGCGTGGATGTGGTCGCCGAGCTGCGGCACGCCGCCAAGATCGGCGCTGCTTCGCTCGGACCGGGCGTAGACGACGAGCGAGACGCCGAGCATGACGATCACCATCAGAACGCCGGGGAACAGCAGGCTCCGTGGCTGACCGGAGGAGACGCGTCCGCCTGCATGCGCGGCGCGGGAGATCTTCTTGGCTGACGATGCCTTGCCCATAGGGTTGCAGACCCTACAAGAGCGCCGCACCCGGACCCAGTCGGCCCCAGCGGAGCTCAGGTGAGGCTCAGCCGGGCCTCAGCGCCTGGCGGTAGACCGCTGCAAGCGCAGCGGCGTTGGCAGGCCACTGATACCGGTCGGCGCGCTCCCGACCGGCCGCACCGAGCCGCTCACGTCGGTTCGGATCGTCCAACAGACCATTGATGGCACTCGCCCAGGCCCCAGGGTCATGCGGGTCCACCAGCAGACCAGCCTCCCCAACCACCTCGGGCAGAGCGGTGGTGTTGGC
>JANOQG010000139.1:0-12921 GCA_031422255.1 Actinomycetes bacterium
GTGCGCCGCCGCCGCCTCGATTCGCTCCTGCGGCACCCCGATCTGAATTGCCTTCACCATCCCTCCAAGCGCGTCGATCTCGACTGAACTGCGTCTCGATCGAGCTGTTCGTGCGGCTTCGCCGCGCTGACTGCCTGCAACTCAGGCACGGCAAGCCGCACCTTCGCGGCCGAAGGGGGCACGCGGAGCGTTCCCTCCCTCGGGCTCCCCCCTCCAAGCGCGTCGATCTCGACTGAACTGCGTCTCGATCGAGCTGTCGTGCGGCTTCGCCGCGCTGACTGCCTGCAGCTCAGGCACGGCAAGCCGCACCTTCGCGGCCGAAGGGGGCACGCGGAGCGTCCCCTCCCTCGGGCTCCCCCCTCCAAGCCCTTCGATCTCGACTGAACCGCGTCTCGACGAGCTAGTTGTTGAGATCGATGAGCTCTGAGCCTTCGTGGGTGGCTTCGGCATTGTCACGGAGGGCCCAGCCGAGGATGGCGGCGATGATGCCGCCGGACATGCAGACGGCGACGGGGATCATGACGAGCAGGATCACGGTGATGATGATGGCGCCGAGCATGCCGTCATCCTGCCCCGAGGTAGGCCCAGGCTTCCACCTCGACGAGTGCACCGATCGGAAGCTCAGCCACGCCGATTGCGGAGCGGGCTGGGCGATGATCGGCGAACAGCTCCATGTAGACCTCGTTCATCTTGGCGTAGTCGCTGGCGAGATGGCGGAGGAAGACGGTGGTCTTCGTGACGTCGTCGAGCGACGCGCCCTCGCTCGCGAGAAGGCCGGAGAGGTTGGCGAAGGCTTGCCGAAGCTCGCCTTCAAGGCCGCCGGGCACGAGCTTTCCGTCGGCGATGCCGACCTGACCGGAGACGACGAGCCAATCGCCGGCCCGCACGATTGGTGTGTACGGACCCACGGGCGTCGACATGCTGGTCAGTCTGTCAGCGCCAGCGGGCTCCGGTGGGCCAGTCGGTGGGACAGCCCAGGTGGAGCCAGGCGGCAGCGGCCACTGCGGCAAAGACGGCGTCGCTCCCGCGCACCGCGGGACCCGATCCACCCACGACGTCGATGACGATTGCCGGAGTGTCGACGGCTCGCAGCACCCCGAACGAACGGATGGTGAGGTCGTGCACGGTTCCGCTCTCATCAACGGCGATGCCCTCCGTGCTCAGCCAAGAGAGCGCCATGTGTGCGGCACCGGTGGCATAGGAGCGCAGCACAACCTCGTCGAGCACCTCGCCAGCATCGACGCGCACGAGCACCGTGCCATCCGCGGCGAGCTCGGCCTCGGCCGTCGCTCCCGTCACGGGGTCGATGACAGGTAGGAGCGAGCCGCGGGACCCGGCCAGGAGCACCAGCGCCTCGGCCCAGCCTGCCGCGCGCAGGTCGGCGCTCGTGGGCGGTCCGGCGACGTCGACCTCCTCGACCACGAGGTGGGGTGCCACCATCGCGATCGCCTCGCCGATTCCGGGGGTGCGAACAACGCGTAGGACGCCCCGACCCGTCGCGTCCGCGCCACCCGCGACAGGCGGGCGCTTGGGCCCGATGCGTACCGTGTCCTCTCTGTTGAGCAGCACGCGCACCGGCTGACCGTGTCGGTCGGCCAGCTCACGGGCCGCGGCAGTGACGATGCTGGCCTGCTTGCCCCCGAAGGCGCCACCATTGGCAAGAGGCGTGTGCGGTTCGCCGCCGGGGGCACACCACGACGCGTCGGGCTCGAGGTAGGCCGGCTCCACCCACGAGGTGCGCAGCGTCGCCGACCACTCGCCGGGTGGGAGCTCGAGCGGCGGGGTCGCATCGACTGTGGTGCGACGACCCTGCACCTTGCCAGCGGTGGCGCGGGCTTCGGCGAGCGTGCTGCCCACGGCCCAGCCGCCGTCGCCGTCGGGCACGGCGACAAGTGCATCAGCGGGGGCGGTGTCGTCGGCGAAGCCGCCCTTCCCGAGTGCCACGTCGGGCGCCACCCGCTGCGGACCACCTCCTTCGATGGCCGCCCGAGCGGACGCCGCCTCGAGATCGCGCGGGGGCAATGGCGCGCCGCCAACGGCGACGTCCCATGCGTCGAGGAGTGTGCGCCACCCGGTGCAGCGGCAGAGATGAGCCAGAAGGGCCTGCTCGACCGGGGCGTGGTCGCCCGCCTGGGTCCCCTTGGCCTGGAGACCCTCGAGACGACAGATGATTCCGGGAGTGCAGAACCCACACTGGCTGGCACCGGTGGCGCAGAACGCGTCACCCCAGCGCTGGCGGGAGGCGGGGTCGAGACCATCGACCGTCGTGATCGCACGGCCAAGGACACGTCGGGCTGGCGTCACGCACGCGACCCGCGGCTGTCCGTCGACGAGCACCGTGCAACAGCCGCACTGGCCCTGCGGGCTGCAACCGTCCTTTGCGCCGTGCAGACCGAGCTGGTCGCGGAGCACGTCGAGCAGGGTGCTGCCGTCGTCCGGCACCTCAACCTGTTGACCGTCGACCTCGAGCTGCAGGTTGGGCTGACTCCTCTCGACCATGGGCGGAGGATAGGTTCAGCCTGGTGACCGACCGGACCCGGCTCCCCGGGATCACCCGACGCCGCTTCCTCCTCGCTGGCGGAACCGGCGCGGGAGCCATGCTCTTGGGCGCCTGCGGAAGCGGCGGGGAAGACACCACGGGTGCCACCGTCGCCGACACCGGCGACCTCGTGTTGGTGCAGTACTTCGGCGGTCCTTCGCTCGTCGCCGGCCGCGAGTCCCGCGCTCCTTTCGGGGTCGCGGATGCAGACGGTGCGTTGCCGGTGGATCGCACGCCTACGTCACTGTCGGTGTCGATCCTCGGTCCGGATGGAGAGGAGGCACGCGCCCCTGTCGAGGTCGAACGGCGCGCCGCAGGGCTGCCGCGGGCGTACTTCCCGCTCCGGTTCACTGCCGAAACTCCGGGCTTCTACACCGCCCGCGTCGAGTTCGACGGGGTTGCCGCCGAGATGGCCATGAAGGTCGACGCAGCGAAGGACGTGGTGGTCATCCAGCCAGGTGCATCGCTGCCCGCTCTCGCCACTCCAACGGTTGCGGACGCCCGCGGCGTTGATCCGATCTGCACGCGCGATCCCGTCTGCTCGCTCCACGACGTCTCGGTGGCCCAGGCGCTTGATGAGGGTGCTCCGATTGCGCTGCTCGTGTCCACGCCCGCGTTCTGCCAGGTGGCGATCTGTGGACCGGTGCTCGACCTGCTGCTCGCCCAAGTAGACGCTCATCCCAACGTACGGTTCGTGCACGCGGAGGTCTACGCCCACCCGGGATCGGATCCCGACCTACGCGACTCAGCGGCCGTGGTCACGGAGCTCGGACTTCACTTCGAGCCGTGCCTGGTGCTTGCGGGGTCTGATGGCAAGGTCACCGATCGGCTCGACAACATCTTCGACGAGACCGAGCTCGCCGAGGTCCTGGGCCGGTTGTCGTGACGGCGCCGGTATTGTCTCGAGCGGTGGATTCTGATCCAGGCGACGACGAGCTCGACCAGGGCGACCTAGCCGCAGGCCTCCATGTGTTCCGGGCGGCAGCGCCGCTGGATCGAGCCGGAACCTTGGCATCGAGAATGGGCGCGGACCTCTGCGCCACGCTTCCGGAGGTCGCTGTCATTGTGGCGGAGCGTCGCGCCCTGCCTCTCGCCGGCATCGACACCCTCGACTCGCTTCGTGACCTCGCCCGGCGCGTCGCGGCCACCGAACGGATCGCTCATCGCACGCACGAGCGTGCGGCAGCGGAGGTGGCCGATCGAGTGGCCAGCGTCGGGGGCGGACTCGCCGTGCACCCCTCCACGATTCGTGAGCGCTCTGAGACCGTGCTCCTCGCTAGAGGCCAGTTGCACCAGGCCGAACAGCTCTTGGAGGCCAACCAGGCTAGAGACGTGACGGAACTCCTAGCGTCCTCGCCCGAGCCCGAGGTGGTCGAAGCTCCGCTCGCCCCCGAACCCACACCCACGCCGCCAAAGCGACGGCCGTTCGGGTTTCTCCGACGCAGTGCGGAGGAGGTCGAGGACACAAGTGAATCCACCGAGCTGCTGCGGGCGATGGGGGCAGCCACAGACGAAGCTTTTGGTGCCCGGCGAGCGTTGGCAGCCAGCGAGGACCAACGCATCTTGCTGGAGGCTCGGAGAGACACAGCGGCGGAGGTGGTCCGCGTCGCGGAGCGGGCATGGCACGAGCTTGCCGGCGCCGACGCCGACCCGACCGACCCCGATGAGGTCGTCCGCCGCTTCGACCCACAGCATCAGAGCGCGTTGCTGGTGGCCCAGGAGACGGTGAGCGTGCGAGCTGCGTCAGTGGTCTTCGACGCAGCCATGGGTCGCTGGCAGGCGGCGTGGAGCGATCTGAGCCTCACGGCCCCGATCCCGGCGGAGGCAGTCGAGTCGGTCGACCGCCTCCTTGGTCAGATCACGAAGGCTGTGGTCCTGGTAGGTGTCGCGACGGAGCGCGGGCTCGACGTTGCCGAGGCGGCGCCGTCTGCGCCTGTTGTGGCAATTGAAGCGTTGCTCGACGCCTCCGTGTGAGCGGGGCGGACGAGCCGGGGATCAGCTGAAGGACTTGCCGCAACCGCAGCTGCGCTGGGCGTTCGGGTTTTCGATGGCGAACCCAGCACCCTGCAGGCCGTCCTTGTAGTCCAGCGTGGCGCCCTCGAGCAGCTCGGCGCTTGATGCATCGACCACCACCCGGACCCCGGAGTAGTCGACGAGGTTGTCGTCATCCGCTACATCGGAGTCGAAGAACATCTCGTAACTGAATCCTGAGCAGCCGCCGGGACGAACGGCGACGCGGAGGGCCAGGTTCGGCTCGCCCTCAGCCTCGATGAGGTCCTTGACCTTGGTGGCTGCGGTATCGGTGAGGGTGATCACGTCAGGGTCCTCCTGGAGGGACGGAACGACTGGGCTGAGGCTACCGGGCTGAGAGCGCGATCTCGACTTGGCACGGCGTGCGATCGCCAAGATCGTGGAATGCAACCATCTGAGCGTCGTCCCGAGCGTCGATGAAACCCTCCACCAGACCCCGGTGGAGGCTGCACACGAGCTCGGGATTGGCCTCCGCCAGCTCGCGGAACGGACACCGGGTGAACGCGATCGTGGTGCTGTGGTCGTCCGTGGCTGATTCGGGATCGAACCCCATGATGGCGAGCTCAGCCGTGAGCGCTTCGGCGCAGGTGTCCGCACGACGATGGCGGGACGCCAACTCGGCTCCATGCTCACGACCGGCCTCGACGGCATCCGCGGCCGGCAGGCTCGCCGACGCGGCGAGGCGCAGCAGCATGCGCGCCAGGGCAGGGAATGCGGGTGGCTCGAAGCCCAGCGCTGGCGCGTCGGCGGCGAGGGAGTAGCGGTGTTGCGGCCGACCCACCGTGCCTCGCGCATCGGTGACGACGTCGAGCAGCCCTACTTCCCGCATGCGTTCGAGATGGGGGCGGACCGTGTTCGGGTGCAGGTCGAGGCTCTCGGCCACCTGTGCAGTGGCGAGCGGCATCGGCGCACGTGCCAGCTCGAGGTAGATGGCGTACCGGGTGTTGTCGCCGAGCGCCTTGAGGATCTCGAGGCGCGGTGTGGCGGAGGAAGGGACCGGGTCGGACATCGTGCGTGGAGTTTACACGGCTTGCGCCGGTAGAATCCGAGCCGTGCCCGATCCCCGGCTCCCGAGTCCCGACGACGTCATGCAGGTGCTGCGCGGCGTCATCGATCCCGAGCTGGGAAGCGACATCGTCGAGCTCGGCATGGCCAAGCGAGCTCTGGTGAAGGACGACGGCGACGTTGTCGTCACCATCGCCCTCACCACCTCCGGGTGTCCGCTGCGGGCCCAGATCCAGCGCGATGTGCGGGCGCGGGTGGGCTCCCTGCCCGGCGTCACCCACGTGAAGCTTGACTGGACGGAGATGACGCAGGAGGAGAAGTCCTCCGCCATGGCGAAGGCCCGGTGGAACGTGGCGCAACGGCCGGAGGACACGGCGTTGGCCCCCACGACCAGGGTGGTGCTCGTCGCATCGGGCAAGGGGGGCGTGGGCAAGTCATCGGTCACCGTGAACCTTGCTGCCGCGCTGGCGGTCACCGGGCTGAAGGTCGGTGTGCTCGACGCCGACATCTGGGGCTTCTCGGTGCCGCGGATGCTGGGTGTGGAAGGCCGCCTGTCAGGCCGCGAAGACGCGGGCAAGAAGGTGATGGTCCCCCACGAGCGAGTGGTGGGCGACGGCGTCCTCCGGATCATCTCGATGGGGTTCCTGGTCGAGGATGAGGAACAGGCGTTGATGTGGCGGGGGCTCATGCTGAACCGCGGGGTCACGCACTTCCTGCAGGACGTCGCGTGGGGCGACGACCTCGACTACCTCTTCATCGACATGCCCCCCGGCACCGGCGACGTGCAGATGGGCGTCGCCAAGCTGCTCCCGCGTGCGGAGGTGCTCGTCATCACCACGCCGGCGAAGGCTGCGCAGAAGGTGGCGATCCGGGCCGTGTCCATGGCGCGCAAGAGCTTTCTGCGGGTGGCGGGCGTCATCGAGAACATGAGCACCTTCACCTGTGATCACGGCGAGTCGTACGCCCTGTTCGGTGAGGGCGGCGGGGCGCAGTTGGCGGAGGACGCAGGCGTGCCGCTGCTCGGTCAGATCCCCCTGGAAGCGGCTGTGTCACTCGGTGGCGACGAGGGTGAGCCCGTGGTGCTCGGCTCCGGTCCCGCAGCCGAGGCGTTCCGTGCCATCGCCGACCTGATCCTCACCGAGGCGATCCCCCCGGCGGAGATGGCTGGCTGCAGCGCTCGCATGCTCGAAGCCGCCGTCGCCGCCCTAGACCAGCTCGACGCCACCACCCCCTAACCCCACGAGAACTCGTCAGGGGGTGGACCACCTGCCGGTGAGGCTGGTGCCCTTCGCTCGGCCCTCTGCTTTGAGCTTGCGGAGGTGGGCCCAGACGGTGGCGGCGGCCATGGGCAGCAGCTCCTCGGGGGTCTCCTGGTAGAGCTGCTCGACGATGACCTTGATCGTGGTGGTTCCGGCGGACGTAAGGGCGCCCAGGATCTGTGCCTCTCGAGCGTGGCGGTGTTCCAGGTACTCGTCGATCTTGGCGATCGGCTGCTCGATGAGGTGGCCGTGACCCGGCGCGATCGACTTCAGGCGGGGGCGTCGCGCCTTCAAGCGCTCCAGCTGTTCGAGGTACAGCGTCATGTCGCCGTCGGGAGGGCGGATCACGACGGTGGAGCCGTTCATGATGTGGTCGCCGGAGAAGAGCATGCGTTCCTGCTCGAGCAGGAAGCACAGGTGGTTCGACGCGTGCCCAGGCGTGTGGAGCGCCCGCAGCACGAACTCGGTGGCTTCGATCCGATCGCCGTCGGCCATCGGGCGGTCGATCTCGAGACCATCGCGCGAGTCGAACGCGAGCACTTCGGCGCCGGTGCGCTCCTTCAGGCCAGCCACGCCAGGGAAATGGTCGAGGTGGGTGTGGGTGCACACGATCCAACGAATGCGGTCGCCGCCGCAGCCGGCGATGGCGTCGAGGTGGCCCTCGTCGTCTGGTCCCGGATCGATCACCACAATCTCGTCGATCCCGACCAGGTAGGTGTTGGTGCCGGGTCCGGTCATCAGGCCGGGGTTTGGCGCCACGATTCGTCGCACCAGCGGGCTCAGCGCGCTGGCCACGCCGTGCACGATGGGGCGGGGTTCGACCGGGGCGTCGTCGGCGGCGTTGGTCATCATCTGGTACCTCGGTGCGCCCCATCGGCGAGCCGGGGGTAGGCGGCCATCAGGTCGTCGGTGGTGGCGAAGCGGCCGATGTCGTCGATGCTGCTGATGGTTGGGAAGATCATGGCGAAGTCGCCCGCTTGCTGACGGGCGAGGGCATCGGCGGGGCGAACCCATTCACTGTGCGTCAGCTCGTCGTCGTCGTGGGCATAGTGCTGGTCCGCCGGAGCACGGGCGAGAAAGAAGCGGGTGTCGTATCGCTTCGGTGCTCCCTCCGGGGTGATCCAGTGGGCGACGTAGTGCACGTCGTCGAGGCCAAGCACGAGGTCCTCTTGCGTGAGGACGTCGAGGAGCGAGCGGCGGCCGCTGTGCAGGGCGGTGCGGTGTTCTGCGAAGCGAGCCTGGAGCATCTCGTCGTGGTCGACGCGCAGGGGCTCGCCGTCGGCTGTGCGAGCTAACAGCACGCCCGCCTCTTCGAAGCACTCGCGTGCGGCAGCGATCCAGAAGGCCAGCCCGCCTCGCGGGATGCCGAGCAAGGCAGAGGCGTCCTCGTCTGACCGGCCAAAGCCTCGGTTCGCCAGCGCAGGGTCGTGATCGGATGGGTCGACGACTCCGCCTGGGAAGACGTGCACGCTTCCAAACGCAGTACGTGGGTGGCGGCGCAGCATGAACACTTCGAGGGGACGATCAGTGTGGGCTCCATCGCGCACGAGCATCACAGTGGCGCCATCGCGCGTGGGAACTGTGACGGTCATCGACTGAGCCCAGGCCGCTCCGGCGGGTCTTCCCAGCCTTCGACGTCCCAGACATCAGCGGAGCCCTGCGTGGTTCCGGGAACTCGCCCGACGAGGGAGGCGAACCCTCCGCCGGCTCGGATCTTGCGCAGCACAACGGCGCGAACAGCGGCTCGGCTCGGCGGGAGCAGCAGCAGGATCGCCAGCACGTCGGAGATGAACCCTGGGGCGATCAAAAAGGCGCCGGCGAGGAGCACCAGCGCCCCGTCAACGATCTCGGTGGAGGGCATCTCGCCCCTACCCAGGGTGACCTGCAAGCGCCGGAGCACGGCGATCCCCGACCACTTGGCCAACCACGCGCCCACGAAGCTGATCACGACGAGCAGGAGGATCGTCTCAGGGATCCCAATGCCGCCAGCAACCTGCACGATCAGGTAGAGCTCCGCGACCGGCGCCACCACGAACAGCAGCACGAGCAGCAGGAACATCAGGGCAGCCTACCGTCGCCCTCTTGCGGGCCCGATGGCGAAGTCCGTCGTGGAGACCAGCGCTTACCTCAGCAGGGGGACAGGCTTGGCGGGGGAGTGAGTGCCCCGGCCCGATCGACGAGTTGCTGCATGCCGCGGCTGTCGGTGATGACCGAGGCGGTACCGATCACCTGTTCACGCCGACGCGTCAGTTCGCTTGGTTCGCGGCCTGCTTGCGCTCGGACTCGTTCAGCCCGCCCCAGATTCCGTGGGGCTCGCGAATGCGGATCGCATAGCTCAAGCACGGCTGACGAACCGAGCATGTGGTGCAGATGTCCTTGGCGCGGTTCTCTCGCTCGAGCTTTTCGTCCTTGCGCTCGAAGTACGACGGCGGGAAGAAAACCTCGGCCTGCGGACCGCGGCAAGCGGCCTTCATCTGCCATACCTCTTCTAGACGCTGAGCGCTCACTGGCAATCCCCCTGGAAGGAGACCGACCCTATCCCCGGGTCTTTCGGCCTAACAAGGGGTAACCCGCGCGAGCAATTCGCTGAATATCGCGAACACTCCCTGCTCAGGCAGGGTGCCTGAACAGGCCAGGTGGCAACTCAGGTCCCCATGCACAGCCGGAGAACAGCGCAAATCCCATCAATGGAATCCGCTGGTGGACCGATTCAGCGCGGGCTCTCCCGGTAGTCCTGCGCGGCACCCTCGACGGGTTCGACTTCGAGCACGAGGCCATCGATCGACACGACTCGCACCTGTTGATCGGGCTCGATCGGCGTGGCGCGGTTCGTGCGCGCTCGCCATGGAGCGTCGCGCACGGTGACGATGCCGTCGGGCGCCACGCGATTGAGTGCAGATCCGAGCTCGCCCACCATCCACTCGCGGCCGATTGTGGGGGTGGAGAAACGGGTGCGCACCATGGCGGGCATGCCGCCGATCATGGCCATGGAGATGCCGGCGATGGCCACCAGCAGCGTGATCCACGAGAGCGACAGGCCGTCGTAGAGCGCGACCGAGCCAGCCGTCAGGCCCACCACGCCGATCCCGCTCCAGACTCGGGGCACCCCCGTCTGCACGTCGATCGCAAAGCCGAGCATGGCGAGGAGCAGCAGGCCGAGCGCGACAGGGTTCGTAGGGAGGGCTGCCAAGCCGTAGCAGCCCAGCACGAGGGCTCCGGCTCCCACGAGGCCGGCCACACCCACCCCGGCGGTGAACAGCTCGAAGATGATGAGGGCGAGCCCGATCGTGAACAACAGGTAGGCCACTGGTGGACTCGCCACGGTGTGCATGAGCTGACCGGTGAGCGGGAGCTGACCGAACCGCACCTGCGTGACGGGCTGGAGTCGGCGGTCGTCGCCTTCGCCAACCACCTTGCTCTCGAAATCGTCGAGCGCGAGCAGGTAGGCGCCGATGGTGGGGGAGGCGTTGTCGGCCAGACCAAGGTCGACGGCTGCGCCGGCGCTCACCTTGTCGCCAACCGCGGCATCGCCAGCGAGGGTGCCGCTACCAAGGAGCGTGCGGGTGATCTCGATCCGGCTGCCGGGGGCCACGCCCACCGTGCGGGCGGCGGCCAACAGTGCTGTGGCCTCGCCGCGCGCCTGGCTGCCCGACGGGCCTACCCATACGTCGATGGGTACGGACGAAGTCTCGATGCGGGCGACGAGCGCGTCGAGGCGCTCATCGGAGACGACCGCTCCGCCACTGTTGAGCTGCAGCACCAGCGACAGGGCACGGTCGTGTTCGGCCGCGCTGATCTGCGTGTCGATGAAGTCAGCGAGCACCCTGTCGATGAGTCCGCTGACCTCGATCACGGAGACGACGCCAGAGTCGGTATCGGCGGGTGTGGCGTCCTGGGCTTGGGCGCTGGTGGCCAACAGGCCCACGAGGACGGCCACCTGTACGAGCAGGACACCCGCTCTGGGTAGCGTCATCGATCGTGGATCCAGTGCGGTTCTTCGGGGCATCTCGGCTGGTCATCGTGGCCGGGAAGGGCGGCGTGGGCAAAACCGTGGTCAGCGCGACGCTCGCTCGAGCTGCCGCGAAGGTCGGGCTTTCCACGCTCGTGATCGAGGTGGAGGGCAAGTCGGGCCTCTCCACCATGTTCGGGCAACAGGCCTTGGACTACGACGATGCGGTGCTCTCATCGGGTGGTGGACCAGCGGGTGAAGGCGAGGTGCGGGCGCGCACGCTCACCCCCGACGACGCGCTTCTCGACTACTTGAAGGACCACGGGCTCTCACGAATCTCCAAGCGACTGGTGTCCTCAGGCGCGCTGGACGTCGTCGCTACGGCGGCGCCAGGCATCAAAGACATCCTCATCCTCGGGAAGATCAAGCAGCTTGAGCGGAAGGGCGATTTCGACCTTCTGGTGCTCGACGCACCGGCAGCGGGCCACGCCATCACGTTTCTCCAGTCGGCGCGTGCGTTGCTCGACACGGTGCGCGTTGGGCCGATCAACGCCCAGGCCAACGATGTCCTTGCAATGCTCACCGACCATGCCCGCTGCAGGGTGATGCTCGTCACGCTCCCGGAGGAGACGCCAGTCAACGAGCTGGTCGACACTGCGTTTCACCTCGAGGACCGAGTTGGTGTGGGCCTCGGGCCGGTGGTCGTCAACGGGCTCTATGACGAGGTGGCGGGTCTGGCGGTGGCACCGACAACGGCGGCCAAGACCGCAGGCACCACGCTCCCTCGGGGTGAGGCCGCAGCGCTGGCCGGAGCGGCTGCCTTCCGCGAAGACCGGATGGCGCTCCAGGTTGAGCAGCTGACGAGGTTGGCCGATCAGCTTCCGCTGCCACAGCTACGGCTGCCGTTCGTGTTCACCTCCGAGATCGGGCTGCCGGAGCTCGATCTGCTCGCTGACCGTCTCCTCGCGGAGATCGCTGCGCTCCCGGAGCCTGTCTGATGGCCGACGTCCCGTCGCTGCGCGAGCTGGTCGAGCAACGTCGCATCCTCGTTTGCTGCGGCTCAGGCGGGGTGGGCAAGACGACGACGGCGGCGATGCTGGCGCTCGAGGCTGCTCGCATGGGCCGACGAGCGGTGGTCGTGACGATCGATCCCGCCAAGCGGCTCGCCGATGCCCTCGGCCTCGAGGGCCTCACGGGCACCCCAAGCAAGATCGAAGGCGACTGGCCAGGCGAGCTGTCAGCACTGATGCTCGACACGAAGAGCACCTTCGATGACCTGGTTGTGGCGAACGCGTCCACCCCCGAGCAAGGGATGCGGATACTCGACAATCGCTTCTACAAGAACATCTCGGGAGCACTTTCGGGCACGCAGGAGTACATGGCGATGGAGAAGCTCTACGAGCTGCATCAGCGCCACGACTTCGACGTCGTCGTGGTCGACACGCCACCGACGCGCAATGCCCTCGACTTCATCGACGCGCCCCGCCGCCTGTCGCGATTCCTGGACCACCGGCTCTTCCGCATGATCACGGCACCTGGCCGTGGGGTGATGAAGGCGGTGAACGTCGCGGCGCAGACCTTCCTGCGCACCGTCGCCAAGGTGGTGGGCGCGGAG
This sequence comes from Actinomycetes bacterium, assembly GCA_031422255.1. Taxonomy (GTDB): domain Bacteria; phylum Actinomycetota; class Acidimicrobiia; order Acidimicrobiales; family VFJN01; genus VFJN01. The sequence goes on from JANOQG010000139.1 coordinate 12,399, forward strand.
GTGATCGACGATGCGGTGGCGTTCTTCCAAGCGTTCGAGGGGATGGAGGAGGGGTTCCGGGAGCGCGCCGACGCCGTGCTCCAACTCCTCTCTGACGACGACACGGCCTTCGTGCTGGTGGCCTCACCGCGCCGCGACACGATCGACGAAGCCCGCTACTTCGCAGCGAAGCTCGCGGAGGCCGGCATCGCGGTGCGTGCGCTCGTGATCAACCGGATGCACCCTCAATTCGGTGACGGACGCGCGGAGGTGGCGAGGGAGCGTGCCGTCACGCTTGAGGGCACCGAACTCGGCGGCCTCTATCGCAACCTCGCCGAGTTCCAGCTCGTGGCATCACGCGAGGAGGAGCACCTCGCAGGTCTGGCCGACGCGGTGCACCCGGCACCGGTGGTGCGCGTGCCGTTCCTCTCGACCGATGTCCACGACCTCGCGGGGCTCGAGCAGTTGGCCAGCCACCTGCTCTAGCCGGCTCCGCGCACTACAAGACGGGCTTGGTCTCGGCAAGGGCAGCGGCGGCTTCTTG
>JANOQG010000140.1:0-3590 GCA_031422255.1 Actinomycetes bacterium
CGAAGCCACTTGCGCGACGTCGACGACTTCCCGCAGCCGGGGATCGTCTTCAAGGACATCACCCCGCTCCTCGCCGACATCGATGCCTTCCGGTTCGCGGTGGACGCCCTGGCCGATCACTGGGCCGGGTCCGACGTCGACCTCGTCGCCGGCATCGAAGCGCGGGGGTTCCTCTTCGCCGCCCCGGTTGCCTATCGACTCGGCGCCGGCCTGGTGCCGCTCCGCAAGCCTGGGAAGCTGCCGTGGCACACCGTCGAACGTTCCTTTGAGCTCGAGTACGGCATCGACCAGGTGATGGCTCACCGAGACGCGGCCGGCGAGGGGGATCGCGTCCTGGTGATCGACGACGTGTTGGCAACCGGCGGCACAGCGGCCGCAGCGTGTGGGCTGCTAGAGGATCTTGGCGCAACGGTGATTGGCGTCGGCGTCCTGTTGGAGTTGGGGTTCCTCGATGGGCGGGCAAGACTGCACGGGCGCGACGTGCGATCGCTGCTCGTCGAGGCATAGAGGAGAGCCCATGCCCACGGTGGATCGGGTCCTGCCCTGGAGGCGCAACGAGCGGCCCCCGGCAGATGAGGTCGCGCCGTTGCTGTTGGCCTATCGGGCCCGACACCCCAAGGCGCCGACGGGCCTCATTGCCCGTGCCTACCTCACCGCTGCGGACGCCCACAGGGGTCAGTACCGCCGCTCGGGTGAGGCGTACATCTATCACCCGCTCGCCGTGGCACGCATCGTGGCGGACCTGGGCCTCGACGATGTCACGGTGGCCGCGGCGCTCCTCCACGATGCCGTTGAGGACACCGGCATCACGATCGAGGACCTCGAGGCCGATTTCGGTTCCGACGTGGCCGAGATCGTGGACGGTGTCACCAAGCTCGATCGCATCAAGTTCGACACCAAGGAAGCGCAGCAGGCCGCCTCGATGCGCAAGATGCTCGTGGCAATGGCGAAGGACCTGCGCGTCCTGATCATCAAGTTGTCGGACCGCCTCCACAACATGCGCACCATCGCGGCGATGCCGGATTGGAAGCAGGAGCGAACCGCTCGCGAGACGCTCGACATCTATGCCCCCTTGGCCCATCGCCTTGGCATGCAGGAGGTGCGTCAGGAGCTTGAGGACCTCTCCTTCGCAGCGATGCACCCCAAGCGATACGCCGAGATCGACCACATGGTGTCCACCCGCAGCCCTGAGCGAGATCTCTACCTCGCCCAGGTGCTCGAGCAGGTGCGAGAGCGGCTGGCCGAGCTACGGATCAACGCGGAGGTGACCGGGCGTCCGAAGCACCTCTACTCCATCTACGAGAAGATGGTGGTGAAGGGCAAGGAGTTCGACGACATCTTCGACCTCGTGGGCATCCGGGTGATCGTCGACTCGGTGAAGGACTGCTACGCGGCCCTTGGCTCGATCCATGCGACGTGGAAACCGGTACAGGGCCGGTTCAAGGACTACGTGGCGATGCCCAAGTTCAACCTGTACCAGTCGCTCCACACAACCGTGGTGGGGCCGCAGGGCAAGCCAGTCGAGGTGCAGATTCGCACCTACGAGATGCACGCCAGAGCGGAACAAGGCGTGGCAGCCCACTGGCAGTACAAGGACGATGGCGAATCCGCCAACGCAGTCGCAGATGTGGCGTGGCTGAACCGGATCATCGACTGGCAGTCGGAGACGGAAGACCCGGCCGCGTTCATGTCGAACTTGAAGATCGACCTCGAGCAAGACGAGGTCTTTGTCTTCACGCCCAAGGGAGCGGTCGTCACGCTGGCTGCCGGGGCCACCCCGATCGACTTCGCGTACGCCATCCACACCGAGGTGGGCCACGCCTGCATCGGAGCGCGGATCAATGGGCGCCTGGTTCCGCTCGACTCGAAGCTCTCCTCCGGTGACGCTGTGGAGATCTTCACCTCCAAGGTGGAAGGGGCGGGCCCCTCGCGAGACTGGCTGCACATCGTCTCCACCCCGCGTGCGGAGTCCAAGATTCGTCAGTGGTTCTCCCGGGAGCGCCGTGAGGATGCGGTCGAGAACGGGCGCGACGAACTCGTCAAGGCTCTCCGCCGAGAGGGGCTCCCGGTCCAGAAGCTCCAGCAGGGCAAGTTCCTCCACGACACGGCCGCCGAGCTCAACTACCTCGACCTCGATGCGCTGTATGCAGCGGTAGGGGAGAGCCACGTCTCGGGCAAGGCCATCGCAGCGCGCATCGCCAAGAAGCTGCGGGAGGTCGATCCAGACAACGCTGACGACGAAGTCCTCCCCACCACTGCCCGTCAGCCGAGACGACCTGGCTCCGCCAAGCGCCCTCCAGCGGGGGTGCACGTCGAGGGCCTCGACGACCTCATGGTGCGTCTCTCGCGCTGCTGCACGCCCGTTCCGGGCGATGAGATCCTCGGGTTTGTCACCCGTGGACGTGGCGTGTCGGTGCACCGAGCCGACTGCGCGAACGCCGTCTCGCTCGCCAGCGGTCAGAAGGACCGACTGATCGACGTGGACTGGGACGAGGCGCACGACGGCACGTTCGTCGCCACCATCGAGATCAAGGCCTTCGATCGAGGCCGCCTCCTGCGCGACGTTGCCGCATCGATGAGCGATCACCACGTCAACATCCTGAGTGCGACCACCCACACAGGTCCCGATCGGGTGTCCAAGATGCGCTTCGAGTTCGAGCTGGCTGACCCCGGCCATCTCGAATCTCTACTCGCCACCCTCAAGGGCATCGACAGCGTTTACGAGGCGTACCGCGTGGTACCCGGCCAAGGCGGCTAGGGGTAGCAGCCCTGGGCTAGGTTGTCCCCTTCCGGTGGTGGCGGGGTGTCATAAAGGAGGGCAAGGGTGAAGCGTCGTGTGGCGGGCGTGCCGCTTCGGTTCAGAGCACGTGCGCGTGGTTCGCTGATGGCGGTCCTCGCGTTGGCCTTGGGTAGCGCGGTGCCGATCTCGTTGGCTCCTCCCGCGCAGGCCGCGCAGGTCATCCACGTTCCAGCCGACCAGCCGACCATCCAAGCGGCGATCAATGCGGCGAGCTCGGGTGACACGATCGAGGTCGCGGCTGGCACCTACTCAGAGCACATCGACTTCCTGGGTAAGTCCGTCGAGCTGTGGGCATCGTCGGGCGCTGACAGCACGGTCATCGATGGTTCTGGTGCCACTAGCGGACCGGTCGTGCTGTTCTCTGGCGGCGAGACGAGCGCCGCTGTGCTGCGGGGGTTCACGATCGCGAATGGACCCGATGATGGAGTGTTCGTGTCCAACTCCTCGCCAACCATCGTGGACAACGTCATCGAAGGGAACACCGACAGCGGACTCGAGTCCGGCTTCGCGTCGCCGCTGGTGCAGGGAAACACGATCAGGGACAACGGCCGGTCAGGGATCTTCGGTGGCGGCCTCTATGTCCGCGGTGAGAGCGCTGCGACCGTCTTGGGAAACGAGATCACCGGGAACCGAGCAATTGATGGCGCGGGGATCCTGCTGTTCGCGTCCGGCCACGCTCGCGTTGAGGGGAATGTGATCCGTGGCAACACTGCTGGGTCGCAGGGTGGTGGGATGTGGATCGTCAACGACTCTCCCGCCTTGATCACCCAGAACCTGATCGTCGACAACA
>JANOQG010000141.1:0-5175 GCA_031422255.1 Actinomycetes bacterium
CGTCGCACCCGCCATCTCGGGGTGGTCGTCGGCCTCGTGTTCCACGGCGTGCTCGCCCTCGATCGCAGCCATCAGTTCTTTGACTTCTCGTCGGTGCTGGCCGCCCTCTTCCTGCTCTTCTTGCCTGCAGAGGCTGGTACCTGGGTGGCCGAACGGGCAGGCTCCCTGCGCGCTCGCCTCCTTCTCCGTGACGAGCGCGGGCCGATGGTGGTGCACGCGATCGCCGTGGCGTTGCCCGTGGCGATCGCTGCCGCTTGCACGCTCGACCAGATCGACGCCCGCGAAGGGGTCGACGTCGGGTGGGTTCCCTGGCAGATCTACGCAGCGGTTGTCATCTTCGCGGTGCTCCGGTTTCTCCGCGAGCGCCCCCGGGCGGCCGAGCGGACGATGCTGCGGCCCGCCCACGTGCTCCTGCTCCTCGTGCCGGCCCTGGTCGTGTTCAACGGCCTCACGCCGTATCTCGAGCTGAAGACCGGCTACGGGTGGACCATGTACTCGAACCTGCGGACGGTGGACGGCGACTCCAACCACCTCCTCGTGCGCGCCACGCTGCCCCTCACGGACGAGCAGGCCGACACCGTGCGGATCGTGTCCACCGATGCGCCCGGCCTCCAGCGCTACGCCAGGAGCGACTACGGCCTCACCTGGCGGCAGCTGCGCGCCTTCATGGCCCAGCATCCGGAGGCGGCCATCACCTACGAGCGAGCAGGGGAGCGGGTCGTGTTGGCCCGGGCCGCCGATCACCCCGAGCTCGTGCGGCCGGTGCCCGCGTGGCTCGAGAAGGTGCAGCTGTTCCGGCCCGTCGACCTCACCTCGCCCGAGCGGTGCGTGCCCACGTTCGGTCCGGCTCGCTGACCCGAGCGGTCGGGGGAGCTCGGTAGCATCCTGGCCGTGCCGACCCGGAGCGCGACACCCGTGCGGATCGCGGTGACAACCGTGTTGGCGACCTGTGTCGCGGCAGCCTTCGTGGTGGCCAACGTGGTCATGGCCGATGCGTCCGACGGGGGGTCCGGAGTGCCGTACGTGCGGCTGTACGACCCTCCGGCCGATCGCCTGCAGGTGATCGTGAACCAGGGTGACGGACAGGCCTTTGCGGCCTTGGCTCAGGACCCGCTGCTCCGCCGGCCCGAGGTGTTCAGCCCCGGGCCGGCCGAAGCCGCCTACCGAGCACAGCGCCCCCTGTTGGGCTGGCTGACGTGGGCTGCGTCGGCCGGGCAGGCCGCGCTCGTGCCGCTGGTGCTCATCCTCTGGTCGGTCGTGGGGTTCGCCGCGCTCGCGGGGGTGCTCGCCTGGCTGCTCATGGGGCGCGGCGTACCGCCGTCCTGGGCGTTCTTCGCCCTCCTGACACCAGGAGCGCTCGTGACGCTCGACTGGACCGGTCCCGAGTGCTTCGGCACGGCCGCGGCACTCGCTGGTGTTGGCCTGTGGTGCGAGGGCAGGCGGTCGTGGGCGTTGGTCGCGCTTGTGTGCGCGTGCCTGTTCCGCGAGTCCTTTCTGCTCGTGCCAGTCGCCATGGTGGGGCACGGCCTCGTCGTCGGTCGGCAGCGGTGGCAGTCGCTCGTCGCGCTCGGACTGCCCATCGCGGCGTACGCCGCGTGGGTCTCGGTGGTCTGGCTGCGGCTTGGTCAGCTCCCGTCCGATGCGGGCGAGGCGAAGGTGTCGCTGCCGTTCGTTGGTCTCGCCGAGGGGTGGTCGGACTGGAATGGCGCCGATCTCGGCTCCGCCGGCTTGCTCCTCCTTGCTGGCGGAGCCGCGGTCGTGGTCGGACGTCGGGATGCGCTTGGCTGGGTCGCGGGGGTGTTCATGGCCGCGTCGATCGCCTTCGGGCCGAGCGTGTGGGCGCAGGTCGAGGACTTCTCGCGGGTCCTGCTCCCGGTGGTCGCCAGCGCGGTGCTGGTGCTCGTTCCCCACCGCGGCACGCGGCGCACGGAGGGGCCTGTCACAGGCCCTCGGTAGCATCGGCCGGGTGCCCCCTTTTCGAATGGTGTCCGACTTCGAGCCCGCGGGCGATCAGCCCACCGCCATCGCCACCCTCACGGAGAGCATCGAGCGCGGCGACCGCTACCAGACGCTTCTCGGCATCACGGGATCGGGCAAGAGCGCCACCATCGCATGGACCATTGAAAACGTGCAGCGTCCCACCCTGGTGCTGGCCCCGAACAAGTCACTCGCCGCGCAGCTGGCCAACGAGTTTCGGGAGTTCTTCCCCGACAACCGAGTCGAGTACTTCGTCTCCTACTACGACTACTACCAGCCCGAGGCCTACATCGCGAGCTCCGACACGTACATCGAGAAGGACTCCTCGGTGAACGACGAGATCGACCGGTTGCGGCACGCTGCGACATCGGCGCTGCTCACTCGGCGCGACGTCATCGTCGTCGCATCCGTGTCGTGCATCTACGGCCTCGGCTCCCCTGAGGAGTACCTCAAGAACCTCCTGCACCTCCAGGTGGGTACCGAGATCGACCAGCGCGGCGTGCTCAGGAAGCTGGTCGACATGCGCTACGAACGCAACGACATGAACCTGGTGCGCGGCAAGTTTCGTGTGCGCGGCGACACGATCGAGGTGCATCCCGCGTACGAAGAGTCGGCCGTCCGCATCGAGCTGTTTGGTGACGAGATCGAGCGCATCCAAGTCGTGGATCCGCTCACCGGCGAACAGGTGGCACTGCTCGACGAGCTCGTGATCTTTCCGGCCACCCACTACGTCTCCGGGGAAGAACGGATGCAGGCCGCGGTCGAACGCATCGAGGTGGAGCTGCAGCAACAGCTCGCTCGCTTTGAAAAGGAGGGCAAGCTCCTCGAGGCCCAGCGCCTCCGCATGCGCACGCAGTACGACCTCGAGATGATGCAGGAGGTGGGCTACTGCAATGGCATCGAGAACTATTCGGCGCCGATCGATGGCCGTGGCCCCGGCGAGGCCCCGAACACGCTGATCGACTTCTTCCCGGATGACTTCCTGCTCGTGATCGACGAGAGCCACCAGGCAGTTCCGCAGCTCCACGGCCAATACGCCGGCGACCGCGCCCGCAAGGAACAGCTCATCGAGCACGGCTTTCGGTTGCCGAGCGCCGCCGACAACCGCCCGCTTCAGTTCGAGGAGGTGCTCGAGCGGGTGAACCAGGTGGTGTTCCTCTCGGCCACTCCGGGGCCATTCGAGCTCCAGGTATCCACTCAGGTCGCGGAGCAGATCGTGCGACCCACCGGCTTGGTGGACCCTGAGGTGATCGTGAAGCCCACGAAGGGCCAGATCGACGATCTCATCGAACAGATCAAGGGCCGCATCGAAGTCGGGGCACGCGTGCTGGTCACCACCCTCACCAAGAAGATGGCTGAGGACCTCAGCGAGTACCTGCTCGAACAGGGGTTGCGAGTTCGCTACCTCCACTCCAACGTCGACACCATCCAACGCATCGAGATCCTGCGCGATCTTAGCCTTGGGGAGTACGACGTTCTCGTGGGCATCAACCTCCTACGGGAGGGCCTCGACCTACCGGAGGTCTCCCTGGTGGCCATTCTCGACGCCGACAAGGAGGGGTTCCTCCGGTAGGAGACGTCGCTGATCCAAACGATGGGACGCGCTTCTCGCTACGTCGATTGGCAGGTGATCATGTACGCCGACAAGGTCACGGACTCGATGCGCCGCGCGATCTCGGAGACCCAACGGCGCCGGCAGCTGCAGCTCAGACACAACGAGGAGCACGGGATCAACCCGCAGTCGATCCGCAAGGCCGTCACCGACATCCTGTCGCTGCTACGCCCGGCGGAGACCGCGCCCGTGCCCGGCAGCGATCGGCGCAGCCGCCAGCACGATCAGGTGCGCAAGGATCTTGCTGGCCTTCCCGGCGAGGAGCTTCGGCGCCTCATCCTCACGCTCGAGGAGGAGATGCACGACGCATCCACCGAGCTGCGGTTCGAGTACGCCGCCCGCTTGCGGGACGAGATCAAGGATCTGAAACGGGAGCTGCGCGATGTCGGCTGACCGAGCGCGGGCGTGGTGTCGGCCGCTTCCTGCCAGCCTCCTCCTGCTGGCCGCCTATGCGGTCTTGTCCCTCTTCATGAGCCCAGGTGGCTACCTGGGCACCGACACCGGCGCGAAGGTCGCCACGCTGGACGTGATGCACGAGCGGGGCACCGCGCGTCCCGTGCTCGGGTATTGGGCGGAGGATCTCGATCCGACGGGGGAGCTGCACCCGATCTATGACGCGGCGCTCATCGAGGGCGACTGGGTGCACGTGACCTCCCTGCCGATGCTGCAGCTCGCTCGTCCGCTCTGGGCGTTGGGGGGATACCGGCTCACGCTCATCCTGCCCATGCTGGGGGCGTTGGGAAGCGCGTGGGCGGCCCGGGTGCTTGCGCGACGGGTGGCCGGTGACCAGATCGGGTGGCAGGCGTTCTGGTTCGTCGGACTCGGGTCGCCGATCGCCGTGTACGCGTTGGACTTCTGGGAGCACGCCCCGGGGGTCGCCTGCATCGTGGGTGCCGTCGCCCTGCTTGCCGCGGTGGTGGATGGCGAGCGGGCCATCGTTCGCACCGTGGCGGCCGGGGCGTTGTTCGGGCTCGCGGCCACGATGCGCACCGAGGCCTTCATCTACACGCTTGTAGCCGTGGGGGTCGCGTGCCTCACTGTGGCAGTTCGCCAGCGGTCGATCATGCAAGCGATGCGGATCGGCCTCCTCTCCGTTGTGGGGTTCGCCGGTCCCTGGTTGGCGAACTCACTGCTGGAGTCAGCAGTGGGAGGAACCGACCGTGGGGGCCGCGCTGCGGGCGCTGCAGGGGGTGGCTTCGACCGCTTGGGCGATCGTGGTCGCGAGGCGGTGATCACCCTGCTCGCGCTTCGCTCCACCGACTTCATGGAGGCGTTGCTCCTCGGAGGTCTGGCGGCAGCCCTCGCGGCGGCGGCGGTGGTGGTGGACCGGCGCGGCGACTCAAGAAGGGCCGTGGCGCTGCTGCTCGGATCGGCCCTGCTCCACCTGGTTGCCACTGCCGCCGGCATCGGCTTCGTGCCCGGCTTGCTGGCGGCGGCCCCCGTGGCCGTTGCCGGGCTGGTCGTGCTGCCCAGCGACGCGAGTGGACGGTACGCATGGACGGTTGCGATCGTCGCGCTGCCCCTCGTGTGGTCGTTCCAGTATCTCGGCGGAGCTCAACCCCAGTGGGGAGACCGGTACGCACTTG
>JANOQG010000142.1:0-9993 GCA_031422255.1 Actinomycetes bacterium
GCCGCCGCCTGTGGCGGAGGGGAGCCCCTTCAGACAGATCGCCTGGAGCTTCTCGAGCATGATGCGTTGGCGGCAACCGAGGTAGCGGGGACTCGCATCGTCGGTCGACGCTCCGATTCGGGAAAGTCCTTCCTTGGTGAGAGCGGGGTCGAGGTCGAGGCCCTGTTCGATGTGACGGGTTCACGGCACGACGTCGCTGACGCCTACGCGTCACTCGCTTCCCGCGAAGGGTGGCGCATAGCGATTCGTTGCCCCACCGACGCAACTCTGTTGATCGGAAGCAAGCAGTTCGATGGCTTCGTGGCGTCTGTCAGCGTGGTCGTCCAGAAGCACTGTGGTGCTGTGACCCTTACAGCATCTGATGAGCGCGCTGAGAGCACCACGACCGAAGTGGCCGCCGACCTACCCGCGAGCTGCCGCCCATAGCTGTCCCGACTGCAACGCGAGCCGCGGGCATCTCGGGCAGTAGATGACGCCCGCAGAGCCATCTATCCGGTCACACCGGGCCGCTCGTCGGGTGGTGCTGCATGAGGCTACGAGCCTGGTTCGAACGTCAGGCCAGTTCCTTCGATATCTCGCCGAGCAGCCGCCAATAGGTCGCGAGGCGAGGGTCGTCGCCGAGTGCCTCACCGATCATGAGTTGGTTCGGGGCGAAGCCGCAGCTGATGCCCGATGTGGGGTCCATCGTAAGGAAGCTGCCTCCGTAGCCGCCCCAGTGCATGGAGGTGGGCGTCGAGGCGGGGTAGTCCTCGCTGTCGAGCCCGAAGCCGAGGCCGAGCCGCAACGGGCCGAACATCTCGTCCCGCTCGAAGCTCTGCTCCCGACCGGCCTCGGCGACGATCTTCCGGCTCAGGTACCGACGACCGTCGAGCTCGCCTCCGCACGCGACCACCGAGCCGACGCGCGCGAGGCCCCGCGCGTTGGTGATACCGCTGCCCGCCGGGTTCAAGCTCGACAAGTACTCCGGGTCGATCCACTCGCCGTCCGCCAAGAGTTCGCCGAAGGCTGCGGCCGCCATCGGCGACTCAAACGCGGCATCACTGACCGCCGGCCAAAGCGCAGCCACCCGCGTCGGGTCGTCCCGGAATCGCAAGTGGAAGTCGGCGCCAAGTGGCTCGGTGAGCTCGCGGCGGACGTACTCGTCGAAGGGCAAGTCACCGACGCGCCTGGTCAGCTCGCCCAGAATGAAGCCGTAGGTCTGGGGGTGATAACAGGAAATCGTCCCCGGCTCGTACCAGAGTGCGGCGTCCTCGAGCACTTTCATGACGTGGTCCCAGTCGTCGAGCTCGTCCATGGACATCGTGCAGCCAAAACCGGGGAGTCCCGACTGGTGCAGCAGGACCTGGCGGGCGGTCATGGTGTCCTTGCCGTGACGGCCGAAGTCGGGCCAGTGGTCGACGATCGGCGCGTCGAGGTCAAGCAAGCCGCGATCGACAAGAAGCAGGACGGTGATCATCAGGATGACCTTCGACGTGGAGAACACTCGCACGACGGTGTCGGCCTCCCAGGGCTGACGCTCCTCGTAGTCCCGTGTCCCACCCCAGAGGTCGACGACCGGCTCGCCGCGCAGCGTCACCGCCAGCGACGCGCCCTTATCGACCTTGCTGTCCAGGAATCCTTGGAAGGCCTCCTCGATCGGGCGGAAGCGCTCGTCGCAATACCCGTGTACCTCTGCCATGCCGACCCCCCCGCCCGTCAGGCGACACCACCGTAGTCCTCGCGCGCATGCCCCACGACCTGCTGAGTGCCACGCCTGTGCCGCTTCGGGCGCGACACCTCGGGAACACGCACTCGACCGTAAGCCGATCACCCTCACGAACTCGGAGGCGCGCGTTGAATCCCCGTCGGCGACGCCACGTGCAAACCACAACCAGGACGGTCCGCGCGAGCGGGCACACGAAGTCGGTCCTCACAGGCCGAACGTTGTGTTTCTGACAACGGGTGGGCGCGAAGGGACTCGAACCCCTGACCTCTGCCGTGTGAAGGCAGCGCTCTAACCAGCTGAGCTACGCGCCCCGGGTGTGGGATCGGCCACGGTACCAGAAGGCGCTGGGGCCTCAGCCAGCCCGGACAGACCTCAGATCGGAGCGAGCTGATCGATGGCGAGGTCGTCCTCGAGGAGGGCCAAGAGCCTGAGCACGGCTACGTCGGCATGCTGCGGACCAACCACCTGGAGGCCGATGGGGAGGCCATTCTCGCCCACCCCAACACACACGGTGCCGGCCGGCGAACGGGTCATGTTGAACGGATAGGTGAAGGCCACCCACGCGGGCGTGGGGTGCCCGTTCACCGTGCCGTCGGTTCCCGGCGCGCCCGGGAAGCCCGCGACCGTGGGTGTCACCAGGAGGGGCACCTGGTGGAACAGCTCCACGAGCCTCAGGTTGACGGCGTGGCAAGCATCGAAGGCAGCCAGCAGATCTGCTGCGCTGGGCTTCACACCGAACGCGTCGATCAACGCTCGATGCCCTGCGTCCAGAAGCTCCCACTCCTCCGTCTCCCTCAGGTGGCCGAGAGCCCGTTCGTTGCCGGCCATCGCGAGCATGAGCCATGGCATGACCGGGTCCTTGTCAAAGACCGGGTCGACCTCGACGATCTCAGTGCCATGATCCGCCAGCTGGATCAGCGCGGCCTCGCACGCCGCCAGGACCTCGCGGTCTACGTCGGCGTAGCCGAGGGTTGGCGACCACCCGACCCGACGAGGTGCGTGGAGCTCCTCGAGCGATCGGGTCCAGCTCGCGTCGGGCATCGGGAGCGAACGGAGGTCGGTGGGGTCGGGCCCCACGACAGCGTCGAGCGCTCGGGTGACGTCGCGGATGCGGAGTGCCATCGGCCCCTTCGTGGACAGATCACCCCAGCCCGGAGCGTTCGGACCGCCCATGGGCACCCGCCCGAGGGACGGCTTCATGCCGGACAACCCGCACACCGACGCAGGGATGCGAATGGAGCCACCGCCGTCGGATCCTGTACAGAGCGGCACGAGGCCCGCGGCCAGCGCCGCCCCTGAACCCCCCGACGACCCGCCGGCGGAGTGGCCAAGGTTCCAGGGATTGAGGGTGGCACCGAAGAGCGGGTTCGTGGTGTCGCCTTTGTGCCCCAGCTCGGGGGTGTTCGTCTTGCCGACGACGATGCACCCCGCCGCCTTCAGCCGCTGCACCAGCACCGAGTCCGCTGTGGCGACAGGACTGTCGGCGTACACAACCGACCCCTGCGTGGTGCGGAAGCCAATGGCATCCTCGAGGTCTTTCACCCCGATGGGGATGCCGGCCAGGGGACCCACGTCATCTCCCGCCGCCAATCGTTCGTCCACAGCGGCCGCATCAGCCAGTGCCCGTTCGGGGTCGACGGCGACGAAGGCGTTCACCTTCGGGTTCACCGTCTCGATGCGAGCCAGGGCGGCCTCGGTGAGCTCACGGGCGGATGTGCGTCGGGCAGTGACATCGGCCGCCAGATCGGCGACGGTGGTGAGACGGAAGTCCATGGGTGCTGAACCTACGACGCGGCGCGTGCCGCTGCTCAGTACCCCGCTGCCAGGTCCACCGGACCGAGCAGCTCCTCCCCCGCCAAGCGACGGCGCACGTTCTCGCGGACGCGCTCCCCCAGCAGCGGTATCGCCATCCGGGGAGTGTTGGCCGTGTGAGGTGTGATCAGGCAACGCGGCTCGCGCCACAGCGGGTGATCGGCCGGGAGCGGCTCGGGGTCGGTGACGTCGAGCGCCGCGCCCCCGATCCGACCCTCGGCCAGCACTTCCACAAGATCGCTGGTGACGATGTGGCCACCCCTGGCCACGTTCACGACCCAGGCCTCAGGCGCCAAGAGCTCGAGACGACGACGGTCGAGGATGCCGACGGTCGTGGGTGTGAGGGCCAGGGCCAGCACCACCAGACGAGCACCGACAAGCGCGTCGTCGAGCCCCTCCTCGCCGACCACAAGGCCCGCGCCAACCATGCGACGCGGCGTGCGTCGCACAACGGTGACGTCGCACTCGAACGGCCCGAGCAGTCGGAGGAGGCTCTCGGTGATTCCCCCACCACCCAGGATCACAACTTGCGCTCCCAAGAGGTTCGCGCCGGCCGAGCGGGTCCACTCCCCCGCCCGGGCGTAGGTGCTGATGTGGCGGAGCCCTGCCAAGGCGAGCGCGAGGGCGTGCTCTGCAACTGGCTCCGAGTACACGCCCTTGCCACACGTCCACAGGCGCTCGGGATGGGCTCGCACCACGTCGATGTACGGCTCGACGCCAGCCCATGGCAGCTGCACCCACTCGATGCCGGGGTGTGCTGCGAGCAACGCGGCGAGTCCATCGGGGTCCTGGGAATCGGCCCACACCAAGCCGTTTGCGTCGCGCGGTTCCACGATGGTCGCGCCGCCGGCTCGCACGGCTTCTCCCAGCCAGTCGCTCGTGCCCGCCGGGCCGAGTGCGATGCGGCTGCGGTCGGTGTCCGTCACACCCGGATCCTAGGGATCGCCTGAGTTGGGTCCGTGATGGTCCGCTGCTAGATTTACCAAGCCCTGGGCCTGCTGCGCTGACTTGTCGCCGGCGCCCTCACCACGCAATCCCTTCCTGTTCGGACGCGCCATGCCTGCGATCTCTCTCGACCTGACCCTCTTCGTCTCCGCCTTTGTGACGGTGCTCGTGATCATGGACCCCATCGGGAACATCCCGATCTTCCTCGCCCTGACCAAGGGTCAGAGCACCGAGGAACGCCGTCGTTCCGCCCGCCTCGCCTCCAGCGTGGCCGGCGTCGTCATCCTCGCCTTCGCGCTTGGCGGCCAACAGGTGCTGCAGGTGCTCGGCATCTCCCTGGAGTCACTCCAGGTAGCTGGTGGCCTCCTGCTCCTCGTGATCGCCCTTGAGCTCCTGCATCCCTCGGGAACTGACGGGTCCTCGTCGCTCACCAGCGGGGACACCAACATTGCTCTCGTGCCCCTTGGCACGCCCCTGCTCGCAGGACCGGGGGCCATTGCTGCAACCATGCTCTACAGCCGGCAGGCCGACGACCTAGGCGGCACGATCTCCGTCGTGCTCGCCATCGTCGCCGTGCTCGGCGTCGTGTACCTATCGATGCGCTACGCCTCGTTGTTCGCCAGGGTGCTGCGCGACAACGGCATCGAGCTGCTTTCGCGGGTCATGGGGCTGCTGGTCGCGGCGATTGGTGTCCAGCTTGTCGCGCGAGCCATCGAGTCCTGGGTCACCAACGGAGTCACCTGACGCTTCAGCGTTACCGAAGCGGTGCGGTCAGTCGCAGCATGAGTCGCGCCAACCGCAGGCGCAGCGGAAGTGAGCATGCTCCGGTCGCATCTCGCCGCCGCACATCGGGCAGCACACAAAGGTGCCCATCGGGTCGCGGTTGATGACGCAGGTGGGCGTCGCAACGTCGGCCACCTCATCGAACGGGAGCTCCAGCTCCTCGAACTCCACGCTCACGGCGACAAACGGTACGGGCTCGCCCAGGGTCGCGGTTGGATGGGATGCTGCGGGCGGATGCCCCCCGACCTGCCCGACCGCCAAGCCAGCGACCCCTCGGTGGAGGATGCGTTCGACGCGCTGGCCGACGGCGACCGCACCATCCGCCCGGGTTCCGCCCGATCAGCGCTCCAGCACGACGTGTTCCGTCGAGTGTTCGTCGGCGCCTTCCTCTCGAACATCGGGAGCTGGATGCAGAACATCGTGCTCGGGGCCCTGGCCTACAACCTCACAGGATCCGCCAAGTTCGTCGGCCTGTTGGGCCTGGCACAGCTCGGACCGCTGCTGCTGTTTTCGCTCGTGGGAGGCCTTCTCGCCGACATCTTCGATCGCCGCCGCCTCCTGATCCTCGTCACTGCCACCCAAGGGGTGTTGTCGCTGCTGCTCGCTTGGGTGGCACGCGTCGATGACCCTTCCCGCTGGGCGTTGGTCGGCATCGTGTTCCTCATCGGGATGGGCCAGGCGGTGTTCGGCCCCACCTACAGCACGCTGCTCCCCGCGCTGGTGGGGCGCGACGACCTGCCTGGGGCGATCTCCCTCAACTCGGCGCAGATGAACGGATCACGGGTGATCGGGCCGGTGATCGGAGCCGCCGTGTTCACGCGGTTGGGAGCCTCCTGGGTCTTCGTCATCAACGCGGCGTCGTACTTGCTCGTGATCTGGTCTCTGCTCAGCGTGCGACTACCCGCACCCGTGTTGGACAAGACGGGACCGCAGGGGATCCGTCGCCTGGCAGAGGGATTCAGCGTCGCCCGCAGGGACCGAGTTGTGGGCCGCAGCCTGGTCATCATCTTCACCTTCTCCTTGGTGTCGCTGACCTTCATCACGCAGATGCCAACCCTCGCTGATCGCAATCTCGGCCTGAACGCCGAGAGCCAGCAGTACGGCTACCTCTACGCATGCTTCGGTGTGGGAGCCCTGCTCGGGGCGATCTCCATCGGCACCGTGCTCTCCGCGAGCAACCTCGAAAAGGTCGTGCGGGTGAGCCTTGTGGCGTTCGCCGCCTTCCTCGCGGTCTTCTCGCTCCTCCGCAGTCCCGGCCCGGCCTATGTGCTGGTTCTGCTGGTCGGGCTTGCCTACTTCGCGATGATCACGTCGCTCTCGACCGTCTTCCAGCAGCGCCTCGACGAGCGCAACCGAGGCCGCGTGATGGCGCTCTGGATCATGGGGTTCGGCGGCACCGTGCCCATCGGCGGCTACATCGCCGGTGTGGCCATCGACGCCTCATCCGTGACCACCGTCGTCCTCACCGGGGCGGCCGTCGCGCTGGCATTGGCGGCCTACGCCGACCTCCGCCCATCGCCCACCTGAGCCGCCTCATCTCAGCAGCGCTGCCGCCAGACGTTCGAGGCCGGCGACGCGGCTGCCCTTGACCAAGATCGCGTCGCCGTCACCAACCGCGCTGAGGAGGGCGAGCGCCGCATCGATGGTGGGGACGTCCTCCGCTTTGTAGGCCGGCGCGGCGATCGAGATCACTCGAATGCCGAGTTCCTCTGCGAGGGACCCGATCGCAGCGTGCTCCCCGGCCTCGTTGGCTCCGAGCTCCGCCATCACGCCGAGCACGGCGATCCGCCGACGCGCAGGAAGCGCCGCAAGCGATTGCAGTGCCGCTGCCACCGATGTGGGGTTGGCGTTGTAGGCGTCGTTCAACACCAGCGCGCCTCCTGGTGCTGTTGCCAGCTCCATCCGCCACGGAGACAGCGAGCCCCGACCCAGGCCGGCTGCTACGGCGGACAGGTCCACACCGGCGGCCAGCGCTGCCGCCGCAGCACCGAGCGCGTTCGCCACCTGGTGGGCACCGCGGACGGCCAACGCGATGTCGGTGCTCCCCCACGGCGACACCAACTGGAACCGCGGCAGGAGATCGTCGCCCAGCTCGATGGCCTCGGCACACACCTCGCCGCCCTCGCCATACGTGATCACCCGAGCCGATGTCCGCTCAGCCATTGCTGCCACCCGGAGATCGGGTGCGAAGAGCACTGCCGTGCCGTCGTGCGGCAGCGACTCGACAAGCTCACCCTTGGCCCGAGCGATGTCGTCGACCGTCCCGAACACCTCCGTGTGCACGGCGGCGACCCTGGTGACAACCCCGATCGTGGGCGAAGCAATCGCGCACAGCTTCGCCACGTGACCCACGCCTCGCGCCCCCATCTCCACCACCGTGGCCTCGGTGCCGTCGGGCGCACCCAGGAGGGTGAGCGGCACCCCCATCTCGTTGTTGAAGGAACGCTCGCTCGCCGCAGTGGCGAGGCGTTCGGCTAGCACCGCTGCCAACAGGTCCTTCACCGAGGTCTTGCCCACCGAGCCGGTGATGCCGATCACCGGTGCGGGCAGCCGTGATCGGGCGTGGCGTCCGGCCGCCTGCAGCGCGACAAGGGTGTCGTCGACAACGATCGCACTTCCGCCCGCAACCCTCCCGGTGGTGAGGTAGGCCGTTGCCCCACGGGCGAGGGCCGCTTCGATGAAGTCGTGCCCATCGCGCTCGGCCACGATCGGCACGAACAGCTGGCCCGGGGTGATCGCGCGAGAGTCCTGGGAGGCGCCATCGAAGGTGACGTCGGGGCCTTCCAATCGGCCCCCTATGGCACTGGCGAGGTTACTGGTGCGCAGCAGCATGCGGTCCGAGTCTCGCAGGCGACCCTCCTATGCTCGGTGCATGCCCGACCCCGAGCGCGTTCGCCTTGTCGTGCTCTTCGGCGGACAGTCCGCCGAGCACGAGGTGTCGTGCATATCGGCCCTTCACGTGTTGCGAGCTGTCGACCCCGATCGCTACGACATCGAGGCGATCGGCATCACCCGCGAGGGCACCTGGGTGCGGGCTGACGATGCCATCGCGGCCCTGCACGCTGGCACCACCCGACAGCTAGAAGCCGTGGGGACGTCGGTCGCACCGCTCCCAGCGGTCACTCCGAGACTCGGCGACGAGCTGCCGCTGGTCGTGCTGCCTCTCCTGCATGGCACACGCGGGGAAGACGGCACGGTGCAAGGCATGCTCGAGCTGGCCAACGTGCCGTTCGTGGGCTCTGGGGTGCTCGGCTCAGCGCTCTGCATGGACAAGCTCAAGGCGAAGGACGTGCTCGCCTCTCACGGCCTCCCGCAAGTTCCCTGGATCGGACTGCGCGACACCGAGATCGTCGACGTCGTCGCGCTCGCCGCTGCAGCGGGCCTGCGCTACCCACTTTTCGTGAAGCCGGCCAACCTCGGGTCATCCGTGGGAGTGAGCAGAGCGGTGGACGAAGCGGCGCTGGTGTCGTCCGCGTCCCTCGCCGCCGCGTATGACGAATGGATCGTCGTCGAGGAGAGCGCCCTCGGCCGGGAGATCGAGGTCGCCGTGCTCGGCAACGCCCACCCGAGGGCTTCGGTTCCGGGCGAGATCATCCCCGCGGGCGACTTCTACGACTACGAGGACAAGTACGTCGCCGATGCGGCCGAGCTCGTCATTCCCGCCGACCTTCCCGACGATGTGACCGAAGAGATCCGCAACCTCGCTGTGCTCGCCTTCACCACCCTTCGATGTGACGGCATGGCGAGGGTCGACTTCTTCTACGAAGCCGACGGCCGCGGCCTGCTCCTCAACGAGGTGAACACGATCCCTGGGTTCACCCCGATCTCGATGTACCCCAACCTCTGGGCCGCCTCCGGGCTCCCCTACGACGAGCTCATCGACGAGCTCGTCGCTCTCGCGTTCGAACGCCACGAACGCCGCCAGCGCTTCTCCATCGAACGCTGAGATCAAGGTGGCGTCCGACCTGTTGGACGATCCTGGGGAGGGCAGGCGCAGCGGTGACCTGAGCGGTTCAGGCGTCGCGTGTCCGCGCGCAGTCCAACGCCCACTGCTCGTCAACGGAGCGTCGGTTGACAGCGACAAGGTGGTGCACCTTCTTGGCTAGCTCAGGGTCAAGCCAGATGAACTCGATGCCATAGGCCGCCTCGCCCAGTCCGCTCAGCTCCGCTCGACGAACCATGCACGTGCCCGTGTCACCGCCGAGCCCGAAGGTCACGATCGATCCGACTCCGATCGGCACCTCATCTGCGACCACGACCCGCGCTCCCGTGACAGACAGGTCCATGAGCTTGGCCCGCTGCACAGTCGGGGCCAGTCGCCGCCAGCGCCGCCGACGCCCCTTCGGGTCCACCGGGTGCCAGTCGAGCCAGAGCCCGGGCGTCGCGACGCGGCGACCGATGCGGCGGCTCCTGAGGCCCGACCCCTGGAGCAGCTCGGCGATGTCAACACCCATGTCGCGGGCTATCGACTGGTCCAGCATCCGCACTGAGCCGAACCTCGCGTTTGCACCCCCACGCCGGTGCATTCTTGCCTACAGATGGGCGGAACCTGATCAGAGCGATGTCCGTGCCTCCTCTGAGACTCAGCCGGCGTGCGGCTCGAACAACCCGACGAGATTGCCTGACGGGTCACGAACCAGCGCCTGGCGGCCGCCTCGTCCCTCGACCACGCCGTCCACGGGTTCGCCGGCAGTCGCCCTCGCGGCAAACGTACGATCCTCGAGTGTCCGTCGCTCCTGGCGGACGGA
>JANOQG010000143.1:0-2776 GCA_031422255.1 Actinomycetes bacterium
CTGCCCCCGTTCGCGTACGGAACGATTGGCGATGCCGGCGCCCGACAGCAGCTCCTGAGCGGCGTAGCGGGCGCCCCTGGCATGGTCGCGGTCGCCCGCCCCGTCGGTGCCAGTGCGCTGGATGCCGCCAACCCTGTTGTCTACGCCCCGATCAGCGTGTCGGGTGTCGTGATCGGGTTCAACGTCGAGCGGAACCCGGTGCCGGAGCGCAACGCCGCGGAGGAGGCGCTGCGCGGCATCCGCGTGGCTGAGCTGAACCTCACGCCGCGGCTGGTCGCCAAGCTGCTCACGCAGTCGTACCGGCAGCAGACCGCCATCAAGTCGCAGCCCGACTACGCGTGGGTGGTCGACAATCCAGCGCATCTGGGCCTCGACCCGGACTTCGTGCAGTTCAATCCAGAGTTCGAGCTCCTGCAGACCGCAAGCGGAAAGAACTTTGGTGGGCTCGTCATGCCCTCCCGCAACTCGGATGGTGCGCAGCAGGTGTGGGAGTGGGTGCTCGCCGACCCAGAGGCGAGGGCGTGGCTTGCCGGCGAACCGGATCCGTTCGGGATGCAGGTCAACCCTCTCTACGCCACCACGGCAGCAGCCAACAGCACGGGTGTCGCCTTCGCTGACCCTGCTCCAGATCTGTTCCCCAAGAGCGACCCGTACTGCTACCAGGCCGCTCCTCGCGGCCCCGGCGGAGCGATCGTGCCTCCACCGCTGTGCGGCACCGATTGGTTGCCCTACACCCAAAGCTTCCGCGACGCGGCCCGGCTCACCAGGCTCGCGGATGACGGCGCCCGCACGAGCGAGGACCCGTCAGCGGCCTCAGCGGATCGCGTGTATCGCCCGGACGGCCCACAGACCCTCGGATCACGAACGATGTTGGCCCTGACCGACTCGGCCTCGGCGCATCAGTACGGAGTGCAGACAGCTCGTCTGAGCCGGGCTGGTGACGATGGCGCGGACCGCTCCTTCATTGCGCCCGACGAAGCGGGGCTGACCGCCGGTGTAGAGGGGATGGCGGCCAGGTTGGTGCCAACCGTGCTCGAGCCTGACCCTCTCGCCGATGCGCCCGCGGCCTACCCGTTGACCGCACTCACCTACGCCGCCACGACGCCTCTCTCCCTCGATCAGGCGGCGCGGGACGACTACGCGGCCTTCGTCGAGTACGCCACGGGGCCAGGTCAGGTCTCGGGGCGCGAGCTCGGCCAGCTCCCGCCGGGGTACGCCCCGTTGCCCCCTCTGCTGCGCAGCCAAGCTACGGCGGCGGCCAAGGCCATTCGAGAGATGCAGCCGGCCGCCTCGGCGCCTGTCACTCCCACCGCCTCACCACCGATCGACAGCGGTCTCCCATTCGGCCGCGCCGACGGAGGAGCCGCGACGGACCCGGGGGTGCTTGATCCCGGGGGTGCACCGGCTCCCGTGGTGACGACCCCGTCGAAGGACTCGGCGTCGTTGCTCGCCACGCCGATCCTCGCGCTCGCCCGGAACCGGCTGGTGCTCCCGGCGTTGGCGGTCATCGCACTGCTGTCCGGACTGGGAGCACTCGAGATCACCAAGCGGCCGCGTCGTCTGTCCCGCGGCACACCGTCCAGCGCCGGCGGCGACCGATGACGGCGTTGGGGGTCCGGATCGGGTGCGGATTCGGGGCTGCGGCCATGGTTGTGCTCGGCCTGTCGCACCTTCCAGCCGACGCCGCACCTCGCGCCGATGTGGGCGCCGTCGCAGTAGCGCCGAGCGAGGGCGGCAGCGCCACCGGCTTCACCCTGCGGCTGCCCGGCGGGGCGGCCTGCCCGGGCGACAGTGCCAACGATGGCTACCGGGTGAACTCCTACATGGTCCCGGTCTCGGTCGACCCGATGGCCGTCACCTTCGACGGAACGGGACCCACGCCCAACGAGTACGGGACGCTCGCCTCCTTTCGGCAGCCGCTGTACGACATTGACACCAACTCCTTCGTGAGTGCTCAGACCGCCGATGCTGAGACCCCCGGGGGGCCAGGTCCCATCATCGACCTGCCGACGTTCAGCTACGGCGTCTACGGACCCGGCGATCTGCCGGCGGGTCGTTACCACCTCGGTCTCGCCTGCACGCTGCTCAACGAAGTCGTCATGGTCTGGGACGCCGAGGTGCTCATCACCGAGGAGCCGGCCGACGACCCCGCGCAGATCCGGTGGCGCCTGGGCGCCCTCGACGGCGTCGATTCGGAGGCCGGTCCCCCGCTCCTGATCGGCACCGCTGCGGTGGCTGCGGTGGCCGCACTTGTCCTGCTCACTCGGCGCGTCCGGTCGCCTCAACCACCGATCCCTTCCCTGGAGGAACGATGAACGCTCGACGACAACGACTCCGCCGCATTGGTGCGGCAGCGGCTCGAGCGGGGGCCATCGGCTCGGCGGCCATGCTGCTCGTCACGGTGTGGGGAGCGTCCCTGTCGGGCGTCCCGCAGGCCTCGGCGGCGGCCATCGACGGAGGGCCGGCGGTGGTGGTCTCCCCGTTCGACGGAACCCCGGGTGCAGGCCAACCCCTCGACGGCGGGGGAAGCGCCACGGAGTTCAGCATCCTGCTCCCCACCGGCGCGGCGTGCACCGGCGATAGCGCCAACGGCGGCTACCGGGTGCAGGGCTACCTGGTGCCAGTCACAGTGGCGCCCGGATCACTCACGTTCGATGCCAGCGGCCCGACCCCCAATGGGCTCGGTGCCAGCTTCCGGCAACCGCTCTACACCGCGCTCGGTTCCGGGTTCGTCGACGCCCAGACATCCGCCGCCACGGTGGCTGGCGGACCCGGG
>JANOQG010000144.1:0-4643 GCA_031422255.1 Actinomycetes bacterium
CGTCGTCTTGCCGGACCCGTTCGGTCCGAGGAAGCCGAACACCCCGCCCTCTGGGACCTCCAAGTCGAGTCCATCGACCGCCACGCTCGTCTTTCTGCGTAGTCGGCGGTACTCCTTGCGCAGGCCCGCAATCTCAATGACCGGTGGCATGACCCCAGTGTGATCAGGCGGCGTTCCGACATCGTTACGGTCAGCCGCGATTGGGTCGTTTCGTTGCGATCTCGTGTCCAGTGGCGTACAACGGCGCGTGGAGGTTGCGCATGGGGGGTGCGGGTGCAGCGGGGATCGTGATCTCGGTGCTCGGCGCGCCCCGCATCGAGCGGGACGGCCAGCCGGTCGCCTTCGACACGCGCAAGGCCATCGCGCTGCTTGCCGTGCTGGCCACGACGTCGCGCCCGCAGCGGCGTGAGACCATCGCCGCACTCCTCTGGCCCGATGCCGACGAGACCCGCGCTCGATCGGCGCTTCGTCGGACGCTGTCGGTCGTGAAGCAGGGCCTCGGCGACCGTGGTCTCCTCGTCACGCGCGATGAGCTCGGCCTCGCGGACGGGGATGGCGTTGCCATCGACGTTCGGACGTTTCTGCGTGGCCTGGATTCGACCGACATCGACGAGGTCGCCTCCAGCACGGCGCTCTGGCGCGGGGACCTCCTGGCCGGGTTCACCCTTCGCGACAGCGCAGCCTTTGATGAGTGGCAAGTGCGGGAGGGCGAGCGGCTCCGTCGGGCGTTCGCCGTCGCCGAGGAGCGCGTCGTGGACACCTTCACCGCCGAGGGCCGAATCGACGACGCCCTCCGGCACGGCGAGTGCTGGCTCGAGCTCGATCCGCTCCACGAACGCGCTCACCGTGCCCTCATGCGCCTGCACGCCGCCCGGGGCGACCGGGCCGCAGCGGTGCGCCAGTACCGCTCATGTGTGCGCATCGTCGATGACGAGCTCGGCGTCGCGCCGCTCGAGGAGACCACCGCGCTGTACGAGGCGATCGCCGCTGGCGCCGTTGCCGCGCCAGTGGCGGCACCCGAGCCGTCGGTCACGAATGGGCTCGGCCGCTACCCGCTCACGGGACGGAGCGAGGAGGTCGCCGCTCTGCGGGCGGCCGTCGATCCTGGCCGGTTCGTGGTCGTCGAAGGGGAGCCGGGCGTCGGCAAGACACGGCTGGTGGAGGAGGTGCTCCTTGGTGGTGACGGGCCTCCGCCACTGATGGTCCGCTGCTACGACAACGACGGCGATGTGCCGTATGGCCCGCTGGTCGAGCTCCTGCGCCTGGCCGCTGCCTCCCCGGCTACCGCCACTCACCTCGCCGCCTTGCCATCCTGGTGTGTGGTGGAGGCGTCGCGCCTGGTGCCCGAGTTCGGGTCTCACGGAGTGGATGCTCTGGAGCGTGGACACGCGGGACCCGGGGCGGAGGCTCGATTCCTCGACGGCGTCGCCCGCGTGGTGGCGGCCGTTGGGCTGGCCGCGCCGGGGGTCATCATCATCGACGATGCCCAGTGGGCGGACCAGGCCAGCCAGCAGGTGCTCGCGCACCTCCTCCACCGCGCGGGCGATCAAGGTCCGTGCCTCGTTGTGACGGTGCGAACCGGGGAGGTCGGCGACTCTGGACCGCTCGCTCGCGCGCTGACCGACCTGCTCCGGAGTCGCGGTGGAGTGGCCATCCGGCTCGAACGCCTGGATCGCAAGGCGGTCGGTCAGCTGGTGGCGGGAGCGGTCGACGAGGAGCGAGCCGTGGTGACGGCCGACGAGGTCCACCGCGACAGCGAGGGCCTGCCCTTCCTCGTGGTCGCTCACCTCGACGCCCTGGCGGGCGGAAGTCCGACGCCCAAGGCGGTCGGCGACCTGCTGCAAAACCGGCTGGCGGCCCTGAGCGACGTTGCGGCCCAGGTCCTGGCCACGGCATCGGTGATCGGTCGATCGTTCTCGTTCGACGCGTTGCGCGCCGCGAGCGGTCGCAGCGAGGATGAGGCGGTGGGTGCGCTCGACGAGCTCGTCGCCCGAGGCCTCGTCGAGGAGCGGGGCATGCCGGACGGTCCCGCCTACGACTTCACCCACGGCCGGCTGCGTCAGCTCGTCTACGACAACACCTCGCTCGCCCGCCGCCGGCTGCTGCACCACCGGGTGGCGGAAGCCTTGCTCACAGCACCGCGGTCAACCGCTGATCCGGCTTCGGTTTGGGCCTCGGTGGCCCACCACGAGCGACAGGCGGGTGACGACGCGCTCGCCGCCGAGCACTTCCGCCGGGCCGGCCACCATGCCCGCGCTGTGTACGCCAACGCGGATGCGCTGGCCCACTACGACGCCGCGCTGGGCCTCGGCCACCCGGCCGTCGCCGAGCTTCAGGAGGCGATCGGCGACCTCGAGATCCTCGATGGGAGGTTCATCTCCGCGGTAGCGAGCTACGAGCGCGCCGCGGCGCGACTCGGGGCGGACGACCTGGCGCGGATCGAGGGAAAGCTGGGCGGCGTGTACCAGCGTCGCGGAGAATGGTCGACGGCTGAGCGACACTACGACGCAGCACTCGCAGCGCTTGGAGGCGACGCGCCGGCCACAGCTCGAGCCCGCATCACCGCCGACCAGGCCATCACCGCCCACCGTCGCGGGGATGCACGCCGCGCGCGTGACCTGGCCGGCGAGGCCGTTGGACTCGCGGAGCGGTCGGGAGACGCGGCGATGCTGACCTACGCCGGGACGGTCGCCGGACTACTGGCCACCGTCCGCGGTGACACCCGAGTGGCCCACGACCTGCTCACCCGCAGCTACGAGCTCGCCGAGAGCCTCAACGACCCCGTCGCCCTCGCTGCCGCGGCCAACGGCCTTGCACGACTTGAGCGCGGTGCCGGCAACGTGGGTCGCGCTGAGGTGCTGCTCGTGACGGCGCTCGAGGGATGCGTGGCGATCGGCGATCGGCATCGTGAGGCCGCCCTTCGGGATCAGCTGGCAGCTGCCCTGTACGAAGGTGGCCGCGGCGAAGAGGCGATGGCACAGCTGAAGCTGGCCGTCGCGATCCTGGCCGACATCGGTGTGGAGGGTGGCTCCGTGCAAACGGAGATCTGGCGGCTCACGGAGTGGGTCGATGGGGCGGCCGAGTCGCTTCGTAACGATTCCGGGACGGCCGAGCGCGATGAACCAGCAGTGACTCGCAGTCCCGCACGGCCGGCGCCGCCCTGATGCCCGGGCTCGTCGCGCTCGCCGTGATCGGCCTCCTGGTGTTCCTCGCGCGCAGGCAGACGCGGCTTGGCTGGGCCTTGCGGAAGTTCGGTGTGGGCCTGTTGTGGGTGGTTGGATCGCTCACCGTCTTCGTGGTTGCGATGGTGTTACTCGACGGGCTTCGAGGGACCTCACCACTCGGATGGCTGGCCCTTGGCGTCGTGACCGTTGCGTTCGGCATCGGATGGCAGTGGCGACGTCGGGTGGCGATCGACGACGCTGCGCGGGTGGCCCACATCGATCGATGGGCCTTCGTTGGGGTCTTCGTCCTGTACGCAACCTCCGCGGTCGTGTGGCTGCTTCTCGGTCTCATCCCAGCGCTGGCCGCCGCCATCCCGAGCTTTGACCACGAGCTGCGCGAGTGGGGCAACGGGGACGGCGTCGTTGCCGACATGGCCCTCGAAGCGGCTCGTGCAGCTCGCAACTCATCCAGCGGAGTGCAGGTCACCCTCGACTACCTCTTCAGTGCGCTCAACATCCTGTTGGCCACCTTCCTCGTCGTGAAGGTGCGCGGCAACCGCACCGCCAACCTGCTCGCGCTCGGCATGGTGGGGACGGCCGTCGCCTTCAACCTCCAGTCGCACGCCGCTCTGCTCGTCCTCGGCACCCACCTCGGCGGTCTCACCCTGCTCTGGCACGACCTCGGGGTGCACGTCCTGGCGGGCATCGCGTATGTGTTCGCGCTCCTGCTGTTCCCGGATGGGGCGATCGATCGAACGCGGGGACCTCACCTGCTTGGGCTCGCGCTGTTCTTTGGCGTCGTCTCGTTCGTGGCCATTCCAGACCACACCAGCGCCCTGGTGCTGCTGTTCGGCGTGCTCGTGCCGGCCGCGGCCTTGGTGGCCCAGTCCCGGAGGTTCCGCGACGGGCAACGCCCCGAGCTGCAACAGCTGTTTCGGCTGTTGCGGGGGGCGATGGGGCTATCCCTGGCGGGTGCACTGGCCGTCCTCGTCGTCACCGGCATCCTCAACTCTCGAGACGAGCGGTTCTCGGAGACGACCCGGGACTACGAGTTCGATGCGCCGCCGGCCGGGTCCTACACCTTCTACTGCGATCCGCACGTGGCCGACATGCACGGCACCGTTGTGGTGAGGGATGCGGCGGACGGCACCGACGCTCCACAGGTCGTCGAGATCTCCGCTCGCGCGAACCGGTTCGACAGGGACGAGATCAACCTCGTGGCGGGGCGCACCACCGTGATCCGGTTCACCAACAGCGATGGCACGGCCCACAACGTGTCGATCTACGAGGACTCCGATCGCCGCGACGAGATCTTCATCGGACATCTCTTCAGTGGTCAGGACCTCGCCACCTTCACGTTCCGGGTGTTCCGATTCGTGTTCGCCATCATCCCGGTAGCGCTCTTCGTGGCCATCCTTCGGTTCCACCTGTGGGACGTCCAGCGCCTAGCGAACCGCGCGATGGTGTACAGCCTCCTCA
>JANOQG010000145.1:0-28367 GCA_031422255.1 Actinomycetes bacterium
GCCCTGCGGTTGGCGCGGCCGCTGGCTCTGGCGATGCACCACGCCGTGCCCCCTGGGGTGAACCCTGAGATCTTCCTCGTCTGTGTTGCGTCCGCCCATCAGCGCCGCCACCAGCCCGCGTCAGGCCCCGTTTCCATGGCAGCGCCGATCCTCCCGCCCCCACCGTTCTACGCGCCTCCCCCTCCGCCTCCCCCCGACCCGCTGGGATCCGACGGGCCCTCCGACGTGGCGACCCCAAGCTGATGGCTGGCTGGCACTACCTGGACCACGCCGCCACCACTCCGGTGCGGCCTGAGGTGATCGCGGCCATGCTGCCGGTGCTGTCCGACGGCTATGGGAATCCGTCGGGGGCGCATGCACTGGCGCGCCAGGCGCGGGCGGTCCTCGACTTGGCGCGCGAGCAGCTCGTCGCGGTGGTGGGCGGCGCTCCGGGTGATGTCGTCTTCACGGGCGGAGGTACCGAGGCCGACAACCTGGCTGTGCGCGGGGTGCTCGGGGCTCGGGGCGGGCTTGCGGTGTGCTCAGCGATCGAGCACCACGCAGTGCTCGAACCAGTGCTCGCCACGGGCGGGCGCGTGGTCGGGGTGGATCGCCGGGGAATCATCGACCTCGACGCGCTTGCAGCTGCGCTCGATCCTGAGGTGACGCTCGTCTCGGTCATGCTCGTCAACAACGAGGTTGGCACGATCCAGCCGCTCGACGCCGTGGCCGAAGTGGTGCATGCCCACGCTCAGTACGCCGTGCTCCACACCGATGCAGCCCAGGCGTTGTGCTGGTTCGACGTACGCGAGCACGCGGCCGCGGCCGATCTCGTCACGCTGGCGGCCCACAAGTGCGGTGGGCCCAAGGGCACCGGCGCGCTGCTCGTGCGCCCCGGCGTGGAGCTTCAGCCGCTGTTGCTCGGGGGCGGCCAAGAACGGGAGCGGCGCAGTGGCACGCAGGACGTAGCCGGCGCCGTCGCCCTCGCCACCGCGGCCACCGCAGCAGCGACGGAACGCGAGGCGCTCGTTGCCCGCACGTCGGGTTGGCGGGACGGCCTCGTCGACGCGGTGCTGGCGCATGTGCCGGGAGCAGTCGAGAGCGCGGCCGCCGACGGCGATCGCAGCCACCTGGTGTCGGGCATCGCCAACCTCTGCCTCCCCGCCGTGGACAGCGAGGCGCTGCTGTTCCTGCTCGAACAGGACCACCATGTCCTTGCCTCGGCCGGCTCGAGCTGCGCCAGCGGCGCGCAGGAACCGTCGCACGTGCTCGCCGCGCTCGGCGTCCCGCGCTCGGTGGCCACCGGGTCGCTGCGGCTGAGTCTCGGCTGGTCGACGAGCGCCGCCGACGTGGACGCGGCCACTGCGGGAGTCCTAGACGTGGCGGTGCGTCTCCGGACGCACGCTCGCGACGGAGCCCCCGCGTGACGGCGCGTGCCGAGCGGGTGCTGGTGGCGATGTCTGGCGGGGTCGATTCCTCGGTGGCGGCGGCGCTCCTCGTGGAGGCGGGCCACGAGGTGGTGGGCGCCACCCTCAAGCTGTGGGGAGGCGACTCCGACTCGGGCTGCTGCTCTGTGTCCGACGTCGACGACGCGCGCTCGGTGGCGCGCCGCCTCGGCATCGAGCACCACGTCTTCAACTTCGGCGACGACTTCGACGAGCACGTGGTGGCCCCCTACGTGGCCGACCACGCGGCCGGTCGTACCCCGAACCCGTGCATCGAGTGCAACCGTCACCTGAAGTTCGACCGACTGTTGCGCCGCGCTGACGCGCTGGGCTTCGAGGCGGTCGCCACGGGTCACCATGCTCGGATCGCGGAGCATGCGGACGGCACGCGGCGCGTCGCTCGGGGCGCAGATCCGGCCAAGGATCAGTCCTACGTCGTGCATGTGCTCGATGCTGCGGCGCTGGCTCGCGTGCGGTTCCCCGTGGGTCATCTGACCAAGGCTGAGGTGCGGATCGAGGCGGCTCGCCTCGGCCTTGCCACCGCGGACAAGCCCGACAGCCAGGACGTCTGCTTCATCACCGCCACCGGTGGGCGCTCCGCCTTCCTTGGCCCCCGCATTGCCACCAAGCCGGGCCGTGTGGTGAACGCCGACGGCGAGACGGTGGGGTCGGTGGCGGCGGTTGAGCTGGTCACGATCGGGCAGCGCCGAGGCCTCGGGCTCCAGGGTGGCGCCGACCCTGCGTACGTGGTCGCCGTCGACGTGCCAGGAGCACGAGTGACCGTGGGCTCCGAGGCCGACCTGCTCGTCGGATCGGTCGCGCTGCAGGACCTGACATGGGTGGGTGAGCCGATCGCGGGCGAGCTGCTCGCGCAGACCAGTGCCCACGGCATCGCCCGGCCGTGCAGCATCGTCGGGACCACCGTGGTGTTTTCTCCGCCGAGTCGCCGAGTGGCCCCCGGGCAGAGCGTGGTGCTCTACGTCGGCGATGAGGTGGTGGCCGGCGGCATCGTGGCCTGAGCGGGCCGGGCGCGGTGGATCAGCCGACAGGGATGCGGCGACGGGCCGCTTCGGCGAGGAGGGCGCCGGGACGTGTCGGCGTGAACATCAGCCGCGTGACTGGGGTCACCCGCACGGACTTGTCGGGGTGTCGAGGCGAGATCTCGACCGGCTCAGCCAAGTGCAGCTCCAGCGCCAGGCCGAGCGACCGGCCCGTGAGGTCCACAGCGTCGGCGGCTACCTCCAGGGGCGCCGGCCCGAGGCGACCGATCATCCGCCGGGGAAAGAGCACGGCGTCGGTCATCGTGTGGAGGTCGTGGAGCACCATCCCGGCCGGCACGAAGACCACCCAGCGGCGGCTCAGCCCGTGGAGCGCCCGGATGGCGGCAAGGGCAAGGGGAACGCCACCAACGAGCGCGAGCCCCCCGGCCAGCCACTGGCGGGCTGCCAGCAGGAGCGGCCCGGCAAGCAGCGCAACCACCACCACCAGCTCCGTGAGGATCACCGGCCCGAACAAGACCGCGCCCGGAATGCGCAGGGGCAGTCGCCGCTCGTCCCCGTAGGCCGAACCGTTCACGAAGCACTCACCGGTGAGCGGGGAGAACGCGGCGACGAGGGCGATCGCAGCGGCGGCGACGGCGAGCGCGTCGAGGGCCGTTCGCTCCTCGGCGAATCCCGCCCAGCCTGCGGCCACGAGCGCGGCGGGCGCGGCGATCCGCAGCATTGTGAGGCTCACCGTGCGGGGCACGAGCACGGCCACGAGCACCGCGAACCAGGTCGTCCACGCCAGCGCCGCCGCGGTGAGAGCGATGGCTCGGCTGTGGTCATCGAGCGCGGTGCCGAGGGCTGGTCCGACGAGGAACGGAAGGAGCGCCCAGGTGGCGCGGGCAGGCCAGGGGCCGGTGAGCACGGTCATCGCAGGGCTGAGATTTGCCCACGCGCCGCACCGCTGGCCATTCTCGGGGTACACCAACCAGGGGGAACGTGGCTTGGCGGCACCAGAACGAACGCGGGGAGCAGCGATGAGCACCTCCCTGCGCGCGGTGGCATGGTGAAGACCATCGATCTGCCGCACGGCCTGGCGACATCGATCGGCAGCCTGCCCCACACCGATCCGCGGGCGGCGGCAGCCTTCGTGCTCGAGCGTCAGCCGCGTTTGCCGGCAGCGCCCTCGCTCCCAAACCGTTCTGGCGTGGAGCGGATGATCGCTCAGGCCGCGTGGGGCATCGCCGGAGTGCGCGTGCTCGAGGACGGTTCACTCGAGATCGACGATCCCGCCATCGATCCGCGCGATCCGCTCACGGACGCAGGCATCGACGGCGACCCGTTCGTTGCCTTGCGAGCGTTCCTCGGCGCAGTCGCCGGTCGGCGCACGCCGATCAAGCTCCAGCTCACCGGCCCGGTCACGCTCGGCATTGCGCTGCTCAACGTCGGGGTGCCGGCAAGCCGCGCGTTCGCAGTGGCAGGTGCGGCGGTTCGAGCCCGTGCCCGGTCATTGGTTGCCGCCGCGCAGAAGAGCGCTCCGCTGGCTCCGCTCGTGATGTTCGTGGACGAGCCGGGACTCACGGCTGCCATGCATCCCGGCTTCCCGCTCGACCCGAATCGCACGATCGATCTCGTCTCGAGCGCCCTTGCCACGATCGAGCCCCATGCCGTCACCGGCCTGCACTGCTGCGGGCGGGCCGACTGGCGGGTCGCCCTCCAGACGGGACCGCAGATCCTCTCCCTGCCCCTCGAGTCGGGCGCGGTTGAGCACTCTGGCGCCGTCAGCGCCTTTCTCGATCGCGGTGGCTGGGTGGCATGGGGTGCCGTGCCCACGGCCGGTCCCATCGGATCCACCCCTGAGCGCCTTTGGCAGCACCTGTCAGCCGAGTGGTGCGCGCTCACTCAAGGCGGCTGCGATCCGGTTCTGCTTCGCGAACAGGCGATCATCACGCCTGCCTGTGGCTTGGCCACGCACGGCGAGGCCCAGTCTGATCTCGTGCTCTCGCTCGCGAATCAGGTAGCCCGCCGCCTTGAGACGCAGACCCAAGGCATGCGTCTGACCGTCGGCGCCTAGCCCGCCTGTCACACCAGCCTCACTACGATCGGCGCGATGGCCGAGCCAACTGATCTCGCCGGCGCGCGTGTGCGTCACGACGAGGTGAGCCGCATCGTGCGTGACGCTCGCTACCGCTACTACGTGCTGTCCGACCTGACCATGCCGGATGCCGCGTTCGACGCGCTGCTCCACGAGCTCGAGGCGATCGAACGCGCCCACCCGGTGCTCTGCACACCCGACTCGCCTACCCAGCAGGTGGGCGCTTCGTTGGACGAAGCCTTCCCGCCCTTCGAGCACCTCGAGGCGATGATGTCGCTCGACAACGCCTTCAGCGAGGAGGAGCTGCGGGCGTGGTCTGACCGAGTGGTGCGCGGCCTACCAGCCGAAAGCCCGATTCGGTGGGCCTGCGAGCTCAAGATCGACGGCACGGCCATCAACTGCCTCTACCGGAACGGCGTCCTGGCGGTTGGTGCCACGCGGGGCACCGGGGCGGTGGGGGAGACGGTCACCCAGCAGCTCCTCACCTTGGACGACGTGCCGTACCGATTGGCCGACCACGACCCGCCCACGGTCATCGAGATCCGTGGTGAGGTGTACTACCCCGTCGAGAAGTTCAATCAGATGAATGATGAACGCATCGAGCGGGGCGAGCCGGCGTTCATGAACCCGCGCAACGCGGCATCAGGGGCGCTGCGGCAGAAGGACCCGGAGAAGGTCCGTCAACGGCCGCTGGCGATGTGGGTCCACGGGCTAGGGCACTTGGAGGGGCGCACCTTCGCGGCGTACTCCGAGTTCCTCACCTGGGCCCGCTCCGCTGGCCTGCCAGTGCCCGAGCCATCCACCGTGGTGGGCAGCATCGATGCGGTGTGGGCGCTGATCGGAAGGTTCACCGAGAGCCGGCACTCGTTCGGCTTCGAGGTGGACGGCGTTGTCATCAAAGTGGACGACATGGAGCAGCGGCGCGTCCTGGGCTCCACGGCCAAGGCCCCCCGCTGGGCCATCGCGTACAAGATGCCGCCGATCGAACAGCAGACGATCCTGCGGGCCATCGAGGTGAATGTCGGCCGCACCGGCAAGGCCACGCCGTTCGCCGTGCTCGAGCCCGTGGCCGTGTCCGGCGTCACGATCACGAACGCCACGCTCCACAACGAGTTCCAGGTGCTCGCCAAGGACGTGCGCGTCGGCGACACAGTCATCGTTCGGCGCGCTGGTGATGTGATCCCCGAGGTCGTGGGCAGCGTCCCAGCGATGCGGCCGAAGGGTGCGAAGGAATGGCGCATGCCTGCGGCCTGCCCCACGTGTGGGCAGCCGCTGCGGCGACCGGAGGGAGAAGGCCACCACTTCTGCGAGAACGTCGATTGCCCGAGCCGGATCGAGGCCTCGCTGATCCACCTGGCGTCGCGCGGTGCGCTCGACATCGAGGGCCTGGGCGAGAAGACGGTTGTCCAGCTCCGCTCTCTGGGGTGGCTCGCGGATCTCGCGGATGTGTTCCGCCTGCCCAGCCGGCGCGACGACCTCCTCGGCCTTCGGGGCTGGCAGGAGAAGAGCGTCGACAAGCTCCTGGAGGGCATCGAGGCCGCCGGTCAGCGCCCCCTCGAGCGCCTGCTGGTGGCGCTGAACATTCGCCACGTCGGGCCCACGGTGGCCAAGGACCTGGCCCGCCACCTCCGCACGCTGGAGGGCATCGAGAAGGCCCCCGCCGAGCAGATCGCCGCGATCGTCGGCATCGGACCCACGATCGCTGCGGCGGTGCAGGCCTGGTTCGACACCCCCCGAAATGCCGAGCTCGCGCACGAGCTGGTGCGTCTTGGGGTGCGCACGACCACCGATCTGCCGGAGCCGGCGGAGGTGGCGGACCTCCCGCTTGCGGGTCTCACGTTCGTGATCACGGGCACGCTCGAGCACAACACGCGCGATGAAGTGAAGGAGCAGCTGGAGGCGCTCGGCGCCAAGGTCAGTGGCAGCGTGTCTGCGAAGACGGCCGCGTTGATCGCCGGGGCAGAGGCAGGCACGAAGCTCGACAAGGCACGCGAGAAGGCGGTGCCGGTGCTCGACGAAGCGGGGCTCGGGCGGCTGCTCGCGGGCGAGTCGGTGACCGACATCCTCCGCGCGTAGCGGACTCCATCAGGCCGCGTCGAAGCACCATTGGAAGGTCCGGTCGTCGGCGCCGGGGCCGAGTGAAGACTTCCAAACGGTGGCGACCACACAGTTGGGCCCGGCCAACAGCTCCGTGATCACCTTGCCCTCGCCCGGTTGGAAGTGGACCTCGTTCTGCTCGCGGGCGATCCGCAGCTCGTCGACGGGAATTGGCACCCCGTTGATCGTCAAGCCTCCCTCGTAGCCGGGCGCGAGGTCGATGCCCACATCGAATTGCCGCACCACATCGTCGCCCGCCCCGGGGATGAGGCGCTCGACGACGTCGGGCGTGCGCACCGGGTCCTGACTGCCGGTCCGGGTGGCGCGGCCTCCGATCACGATGGCGACAACTGCCAGGGCCACGGCGACCGCGACCAGGGTTCGGTAGCGGCCGTCAGACATGGGCGGACGCCGGCCAGCAGAGGGAAGCGGTGGGGTGGGGGAGGCGTCGTCGGCGGACATCCGGACCAGTCTGGCCCTCCGGGCACCATGGGGGTGCACCGAGGTCGCAAAAGCAGCGGGTACCCTTGGTCCGTGGTCATGTCCCGCATGACGGACCAAATCGGTCGTGTCCTCAGCGGGCGCTATCGGCTCATTGCTCCCATCGGCACCGGTTCGTCGGCTCAGGTCTTCCTGGCCGACGACGTCCGTCTCCGGCGTCGGGTGGCGGTGAAGATCCTGCACGCCGCGCTCGCTGATGACGACGCCTTCCTCCGGCGCTTCCGGGCGGAGGCGCAGGCGGCCGCGGCCCTGAACCACCCGAACATCGTGGCGGTGTACGAC
The DNA here is from genome assembly GCA_031422255.1 of Actinomycetes bacterium. Classification (GTDB taxonomy): domain Bacteria; phylum Actinomycetota; class Acidimicrobiia; order Acidimicrobiales; family VFJN01; genus VFJN01. The sequence continues at coordinate 7,383 of JANOQG010000145.1, forward strand.
TGGGGCGACGATGACGGCACCCCCTACATCATCACGGAGTACCTGAGCGGGGGCAGCCTCCGCACGATGCTCGACACAGGTGTGCGGCTCACCCAGTCCCAGGCGCTCGTGGTCGGCCTCGAGGCCACCCGCGCCCTCGATTACGCGCACCGACGCGGGTTCGTGCACCGCGACATCAAACCCGCCAATCTGCTCTTCGGTGACGATGCTCGGCTCCGCATCGCCGACTTTGGTCTCGCCCGGGCGATTGCCGAGGCAGCGTGGACGGAGCCTCAGGGTGCGGTGCTGGGCACGGCGCGGTACTCGTCGCCCGAGCAGGCGCAAGGCCAGTCGGTCGACGGGCGCGCCGATGTGTACTCGCTTGGGCTCGTGCTCATCGAGTGCGTGACGGGCTCGGTGCCGTTCTCCGCCGACACCACCATCGCCACGCTCATGGCGCGGGTCGGGAAGCCCGTCGAGGTGCCGGATGCGCTCGGGCCGCTCCAGAAGCCGCTGGCACGCGCTGGCCTCCCCGACCCGAGCGATCGACCCGATGCCGGTGAGCTGGCCATCGCACTCATGGCGAGCGCAGAAGACCTGCCGCGTCCCGCCCCGCTGCCCGTGTCCACCCTCGACCCCATGGTCGATCTCACCGCGGAGGGCGTCGGTGCAGACCCCACGATGCTTGGCACCGTCCCGGCGCCGAGCCCGGAGCCCTCTTCCGCCGCCGACGACACCAGGGCCGACGTGCCCGCCATCGCGGCAGCGCCGGTGGCTCCGCCCGCATACCTCGACGACTCGCTCAATGCTTCTCCCGCCGAACGCCCCGCCCGTCGCTGGCCCTGGGCGATCTTGGTTGGCCTCCTCGCTGTGCTGGTGGGAGGAGGCGCTGCGTGGGGCTACGTCCAGTGGCGCACCCCCACGTACCAGGTGCCCACGCTGGTGGGCCTGTCGGAGGCGGCGGCGATCGCCGAGGTGGAGCAGTACGGCTTCGAGATCGACATCAAGGACATCCGGGAGGACGGCAGCACGCCAGGCGCCGTTCTGCGCACAGATCCGATCGCAGGGGCCGACCTTCGCGAGGGGAGCACGCTCGTGCTCTACGTGTCGCGTGGCAACACCCGGGCACCGGTTCCACAGGACCTCGTCGGCAAGACGATCGAGGCGGCCGCCAAGCTCCTTCTCGACGCGGGGGGTTTCACGCCGGCGGTCACCGAGGTCTACGACGAAGCAGTGCCCGCCGGTGAGGTCATGGCAGTGGGTGCCGATGTACCCGAGGAGCTCCCAAAGGGCAGCGAGGTGCCGCTCACCGTGTCCAAGGGTCCGCTGCCACGTACCGTGCCCAGCGGGCTGGCCGGAGGCACCTACGAGGCAGCTGCGGCCGCGATCGAAGCAGAGCAGCTGGTGCCGAAGAAGGTCGACGAGTTCAGCGACAGCGTGGCCAAAGGCGTCGTGATCGAGCTGCGACCTGGTGAGGGCGAGCAGGCCGCCCGGGACAGCACTGTGGAAGTGGCGGTGTCGAAGGGTCCCGATCTGGTTGCCGTCCCATCGGTCGATGGCCGAACCCTGGACCAGGCCATCGCGAGAATTGAGAGCGCCGGTCTGGTGGTGGGCGACGTGTCCGGACCCGCGCGCGGAGAGCCGTTCACCACGAACCCTGAAGAGGGCGACATGGTGAAGCGTGGCACCACAGTCGACATCTACCTCCGCCGGTAGCGCGAGCGGGTCGCACCGCTAGGGTGCGCCGACGCGGCCCGACCGGATCGCGTGCGCCGACCTGGAGGTCAGTCGTGGGTTCGCTCGAGGGTCGCGTTGCCATCATCACGGGAGCCGGGCGCGGACTCGGCCGCGAGCACGCGCTCCTCTTCGCCGGCGAGGGGGCGAAGGTCGTGGTCAACGACCTTGGCGAGGTTGCAGGTGAGGTAGCCGCGGAGATTCGCGCGCAGGGAGGCGAGGCCGTCGCCAGCAACCACGACATCACCGACTGGGATGGGGGCCGCGCGATGGTGGAAGCCGCCGTCGCTGCCTTCGGCCGGCTCGACGTGCTCGTGAACAACGCGGGCATCCTGCGCGACCGGATGCTCGTATCGATGTCCGAGGAAGAGTGGGACATCGTGGTCGACGTGCACATGAAGGGTCACTTCGTGCCGACCCGTTTCGCCGCCGCCTACTGGCGTGAACAGGTGAAGGCGGGCGCGAGCGTGCAGGGTTCGATCATCCACACCTCCTCGACGTCAGGTCTGCTCGGCAACCCGGGGCAGACGAACTACGGAGCCGCGAAGGCGGGCATCGGCTCGTTCAGCATCATCTGTGCGCAGGAGCTGTCCCGCTACGGGGTGCGCTCGAACTGCATCGCCCCCGCAGCGCGCACGCGCCTCACCGAGGCCACGCCGGGGCTGGGTGAGGTGGTCGCGGCGCCCGCCGAAGGGTTCGACGTGTGGGACCCGGCGAACGTCTCGCCGTTGGTGGCCTACCTGGCCACATCGGACTGTGAGATCACCGGTCGCACCTTCTTCGTGCAAGGCGGAATCGTGCGCGTGATGGAGCCATGGCGCATGGGCGAAAAGCTTGAGCAGGCAGATCGCTGGACCATCGCTGGGCTGGCGGAGCGAGTGCCCGGCATCCTGTCCTGAGCCGGAGCAACGTCCTCTGAGCGGCCCCGTGGTCGGCGCGAACGCCGGGTGTAGGGTCGCCCATGCGTGCCCGGCTTGCTGGGGCGGTGCGCCGGACGTGGCGTTCCCCAGCCGCCGCGATGAGGCCACCGCCCCAGCCAGCCGGGCACGCCCGCCTCGAGCCGGTCAGTTGGGATAGTGACCCGTGGGTCAATATCCTCCCGGCGGTGAGCCGGGTCGAGGACAGCCATCCCGAAGAGCTGTCGATCGACGCGCCGGGTGCGGACGAAGTCGCCGTCCTCCCGTGGTCATTGCTGCTGCGCGAGCGGGTGCATGCCCGGGTGGCAGGCAGCCCGCGCTACCCGTGGCTCGTGCTGTCGGTCGCGCTGTTCGGTCTGTTCTCGGTGGGATTCACGATCACGATCCTTTCGGTCTCGATTCCGCGCATCGCAGAGGAGCTGAACAGCGACACCAGCAGCGTGACGTGGGTCGTCACCGGTCCACTGCTGGCCTTTGCCGTCGTCGGGCCCGCGATGGGCAAGCTCGGCGACCTCCACGGCCACCGGCGCGTGTACGGACTCTCGATGGCGTGCGTGTGCGTGTTTGCTGCCTTGACGGCGGCCTCGTGGAGTGCGGGCTCGCTGATCGCCTTTCGCACGTTGGGCGCGGCCACGGGAGCCGCTGTCGGCCCCGCCTCCATCGCCATCATCAACCGGCTCTTCCCGCGCGAACGCCGGGTGCAGGCGATGGGCTACTGGTCGATGGTTGGCGCGGGAGGTCCGGTGATCGGGGTGGTGGCCGGCGGGCCGATCGTGGAGACCTTCGGCTGGCGCTGGATCTTCATCGCGCAGGTGCCCTTGACGTTGCTCGGACTCCTCCTGGCAATGCTGGTGCTCCCGGAGACAGCGCGGCGCGAGCGGGCCTCGTTCGACTACATGGGGGCCATCGTGCTCGCCATCGGTGCTACCTCACTTCTGTTTGCGATCAACCGCGGACCGAGCTTTGGTTGGTCCCACTGGGCCATCGTCTCGGGGTTCGCCGTCGCCCCGTTGGCCATCGCTCTGTTCATGATCGTGGAGCAACGGGTGGCCCACCCGCTCCTTCCGCTGGCGTACCTACGCCAGCGGAACTTCTCCTTTGCCATCGCCACGCAGTTCTTCACCAACTTCGCGTACATGGGTGGGTTCGTCATCACGCCGATCTTCCTTTCCTCCGTGTTCGGCTACCCGGAGACGCGAGTCGGGGGGCTGATGATCGCTCGTCCGCTGGCCTTTGCGATCGCTGGACCGCTGGCCGGATACGTGGCGATCCGTGTGGGGGAGCGTTCCTCGGCGGTTGTGGGATCGGCGTTCGTGGTGGCGTCGATGGTTGCGCTGTCGTCGGTCGCCCCGGGCTCGTCCGATCTGGTGATCATTGGCTCGCTCGCTCTGTCGGGCGTCGGCCTGGGGTGCTCGTCACCCGCGTTGTCGGCCAGCATCGCCAACGCTGTCGATGAGCGCGACCTCGGGGTGGCGGGCGCCTTTCAGCAGATGATGAGCCAGCTCGGCGTGGTGATGGGGATTCAGATCATGCAGACCGTGTCGGTGGTGCGCGTGCCCTCAGTTGGCGAGGTGGGCGCCTACGGGGAGGCCTACCTCGTCGGGGCGATCATGGCGACGATTGGCTTGGCGACAGCCTTCTTCGTGCGATCGAGCGACCGACGCGCTGACGGCGCCCCTCGCGGCGCCTTCGGACGAGAGCGCGAGCGGGTGCCCGCATAGGTTCTCAGCGATGCTCGCCGTTCAGTCGGCGGTGATCTCCTGGATCTTGGCGGCGATCTCCGCGGCCGCTGGATCCGGGGTGCCCTGCTGCATCGCCATCAGCTTGGTCATGTCGCCCTGGACCTTGATCTTGCCTGCCATGAAGGCCTGCATCCCGGCTTGCGGATTGCCATCCACGAGGATCGCCTTGGCGGTGACGTAGTCGAGCGTGACCGTGAGATCGGGGTTCTCGAGGTGCCCCATGTCCATCTCCATCTCGCCGCCAGAGGTATCCATGTGGGCGTCGATGGTGCCTTCGCCGAAGGGAACCTCGGTGATGACCTGGTTCATCCGCACGACGTGGGCGGGAGCGGCAGTGGCGCCGGCGTGCTCCTCGCGGATCTGCTTCGCGGCCGCAAGCCACTCGTCGGAAAGGAAGGGGTACTTGGCCACGGCGGTGTGTCCTCCAGGTCAGGGTTTCGTTGGGGCGATTCGGACGGTAGCACCGAGGTCGCGCTCGGCTGTCAGGAAGCCTGCTCAGCGTCGCAGATGACGCTCGGCCGCCCGGTCGAGGTGTCGGCGGCGGTCATCGTCGGCCCCGATGATTCGATCGACCATCGACCGAACGCGAACGATGTCGAAGCGAGGCCCAGCCGCGGCGAGCACTTGATCGATGTCGATCCAGTCTTTTGGCCGATCAAACACCGCTTTGCAGAACACGAGGTCCTCGGCCGACAGGATCGGAATCGCGGTGTCGGCGAACCGGACCGTCTCAACGTGGTTCGCCATCGCGGTGTGCACCTCGTCGTAGGCGAAGAAGAGGTCGACCGGAGTGCGGCCCCACCAGAGGCGGACCTGTCTGTCCCGTTCGGCCGCCGTCGGTCCGTCGAGGTCGACGCCGAGAGGGTGGAGGATCTCGCCAACCTTCGCGGAATCGGTGGGCGGTACGAACACCTTGGCGTCGATGTCAAGCGTGGCGCGGGGTTCGCCGTGATAGGCGAGCGCCAGTGCTCCGCCGATGGCATGGGCCAGGCCGGCCTGCTCGAGGGCATGATGGATCGCCACAACCTTGGCGACGAGGGACGGCTCCGCGGTTTCGTTCATCGTGGCTCGAACCGTGGGTAGCGGAGCGCTCCTCGGCGAGGCGCCGGGAGCGCGTCGGCGAGCTCCAGGAGATCGGCGAGGGCGATGGCCCGGTCGTCCTCGGTGGCGCCGATCCACTGGAGCATCGAGGCGAGATGATCGGTGGGCTCGTCGTGGGCCGTTGCGGAGGCCTCGACGTCCAGCACATGTTGCAGGAGGTCCCGCACCGCGACGGGAAGACGTTCACCGCGTGCGTGGGCGGTGATGAGCTGATGCGCCGCCAACTGCATGACGGATGGCCCGACCTCCGCGCCGAGGGCAATCGCCCGAGCCTTGAGCCGCGCCCGGTCGAGCGATCCCCGGGACCGCTCCGCCGCCACGTCGAGCACCTCGTCGGTGAGCTCTCGGAAGGTCACCAGCGTGCGGGCCCGCGGGCCCCGAGGAGTGCTCTCGCTCTCCCGGATCTCGAACCGTCGCTCCGGCCGTTTGACTACGAACTCCATAGTGGTATCGTACCCACTAGTGGCTGGGAGGCCCAGTGGTCTGTCTCGCAATTGGCGTGGCGGGTCACGGCGGCCAGGGTCGCCGCTGGCGGCGTCCTCGTCCTCGCCGCAGGGTATGGCTGGGCCTTCGTCCTGCGTCCTTGCCAGCAGCGATCCTGACTCGCCGTGCCCACGCCACCAATTGCGAGACAGACCACCGGGACCTCAGGCTGGGGCAGGCACGGCCACGATGCGGAGCGCCTCGTTCACCGACTGTTCGTCTGCTGCCAACGAGTGCACCACGTAGCGAGCGACGTAGGCCGCCAGCTCGGGGAGCGGCAGGTCGATGCGGCCGGTGCGATGAAAGTGCGAGTAGTGACCCACCGAGCCCACCACGCCGAGGGCGAGGAGCATGGAGTTCTCCTCGCGGATGGTGCCGTTCGCCTGCCCGGCCTTCACCAGCCGCACCATGTCCTGGATGTGCTGCTGGGTGCCCTTGCGCATGACGTCGGTGAAGTTGCGGCCTTCCACCTCGAGGAGCGAGAAGAACGGGGCATGCTCGGCCATGAATCGCACAGAGCTCTCGGTGCCCCGGTAGAGGTTGACGAGCGGGGTGGCCTCAGGATCGAGGGCGGCCCCCTGCTCGCGCCGCAGGTTCAGCCGGATGTTTCCGGCGAGCTCCTTGAAGAGGGCTTCCTTGTTCTCGAAGTACCAGTAGAAGAGCCCCTTGGCCACGCCCGCGGCGCGGACGATGTCGATGACCCTGGTCTCGGCGTACCCGCGCTCAGCGAACAGCTCAGCGGCGCAGTCGAGAAGCTGTTGCTTGCGTTCGATGCCCTGGGCTGTGAGCCGCCGGTCGGGTTCCATGGCGCGAGAGCGTGCCTCACACTTGACCCGGGGGTCAATGGCAGCCGAGGCGGGTGGTACCGTCGGCCACATGGCGGCGAGCACTCGGCCCGAGCGGATCGCTAACCGCGAACGGAATCCAAAGTGGAAGAACCCGCCCCTGCTGATCGACATGGCGATCTGCATCAACTGCGACACCTGCATTCGTCACTGCCCGCCGCAGTTCGGGGCGATCTTCAACCACGGTCTCGACGTGATCATCGTCCCGGAGCTCTGCTCGGGCTGCGACAAGTGCCTCTCCCCCTGCCCGGTCGACTGCATCTACCCCGACCCGGAGTGGACACCCAGCGGTGATGCCTGGTGGCAGGAACAAGCCACCGACGACCCGTACCGCTGAGGCTCAAGACGCCGACGCAATCGGCGGCAGATCGAGCCCGATTCGGGCGTTCTCTGCCGCAGGCTCGGGAGCCGCATGGCCGTGCCGTCAGCCTGCGGCAGATCGAGCCCGGTTTGGACGTTCCGTGCCGCCGATTGCGTCGGCGGGCACGGCTACGCGCGTGACGTTGCGAGGCGAATCGCCGCAGCCACTTGGTCGACGATCTCCTCTGGGTGAGATCTGAACATCTGCCAGGTGAACCGCAGGATGATCCACCCATCGAGGGCGATTCGGTTCTGTCGCGGGCGGTCGTGCTCGAACACGGCGTCCTCCTGATGGATTCGGCCGTCGAGCTCGATCGCGATCCGCAATCGTGGGTAGGCGAGGTCGACCTCCGCGATCAGCTCGCCGCCGGGGCCGCGCAGCTCGTGGTGTACGACCGGCTCGGGTAGTCCGTGCTCGAGCAAGAGCCCAAGGACCAGGAGCTCGAAGTCGGAGTCGGTGATCTCGTCTCGGTGGACGTTCTTCGCAATGACCCGACGGAGGCGTCGGATCCCAGGTCGGCCGCGGCGAGCATGCTTGGCCAAGGTAGCGATCAGCTCGGACCACGATGTGAGCTTGAGTCGGCGCGCCGACTCGATGCCCTGCAACAGCCGTTGGTCGCCGGTGCGACGAGCGAGGTCCAGCAGGGTCCGAGCGGGGTCGGTCACCGGAATGCCATCGCGTCGTCGACTACCGCATCGTTCGAGGTCCGTGCTCTCGTGGCTGCGTACACCGGGGCGCCGGTAGCGCCGCCCTCGTGGGATCGAGACCTCGGGAGTGCCTTGGATGAATCCCTCGAACCCCCACAGAGCGGCGGCGGCGCGGTGGGAGACGAGTGCCCCGGGGCCGGCTGACATCACGGATGCGAGCATCCTCGCCTCCCAGGTCATCGGCGCGCCCGCGATGCGATACACATCGACGTCGACCCTGTGCAGGTGACCGGCGCGAACTCGGGTTAGCAGCATCTTCCGACTACCGCCGGCCTCGAGCGCCTGGTGGACCGAGAACACGGAATGCTGACGACTGGCCACCTCAGCGATGGCCCGGTCGAATGAGGACATGGAACTCCCCTGGACGATTCGGTTCGTCAGGGGAAGTGCAGACTCGACCGTAGGTCGCAGCGACGGCGGCCAACACCCCCGAAGTCCTCCGAACGCGCCGATGCAATCTGCGGCAGATCGAGCCCGATTCGGGCGTTCTCTGCCGCAGGCTCGTGTGGTTGTCTGCTGATTCGTCAGCCTGCGGCAGATCGAGCCCGGTTTGGACGTTCCGTGCCGCCGATTGGATCGGCGCGGTCGGTGTTGGTGGCCGGGTCCAGCGATAGCGTGCCGGGATGCCGCGCACTCCTGCTGACGACGTCCATCCGGTCCTGCCTGGTTGCGATCCCTGGTCATCACCTGGTGGCGGCCCGCATGGGGTGCTCGTTCTGCACGGGTTCACCGGGAGTCCGGTGTCGATGCGGCCGCTGGCCGATGCCCTTGCCGAAGCGGGCTTCGCGGTGGAGATGCCCCGCCTGCCCGGTCATGGCACCAGCGTGGAGGACATGGTGGAGACGGGCTGGGACGACTGGCTCACCGAAGCCGAGCGCGCCCTCGAGGCGCTGCAGGCTCGCACGCCGGACGGAAAGGTGGTCGTGGCTGGGCTATCGATGGGCGGAATGCTCACGGCCGCCCTCGCCGAGGGCCACCCGGAGCTTGCAGGCATCGTGCTGATCAATGCACCCGTTGCCGTGCCAAGCGAGATGGCCGTCGCCGTCGAGGAGATGCTCGCCGCAGGCATGGAGACGATGGACTCCATCGGGGGTGACATCGCCGATCCTGATGCCGACGAAGCGTCCTACGACGCCACGCCCCTGCGTGCCCTCCTCACGATGATCATGGCGGGGCAGCAGGTTCGCCAGCGCCTCCCGGAGATCAAGGTGCCGGCCCTCGTGATCACGAGCCGCCAAGACCACGTGGTGAACCCGGAGGACAGCAACGTCCTCGCGGCGCAGATCAGCGGTCCTGTCGACCACCTTTGGCTCGAGAAGAGCTTCCACGTCGCCACCCTTGACTACGACAAGGCAGAGGTCGAGTCCGCCGCCGTCGCCTTCGCCCGCCGCGTCACCACCGACTCGTGAGCGCTCCTCACCGGTAGCGTCCGTCGGCATGGACATCGTGTCGGCGCTCTTCAGTGAAGATCTGCAGCTGCGGGAGGCGCCGGGGCCATCGACGCGCATCGACCTCAGCGGGATCATGTTCTCGATGGCGGCTCCGGAGCCGGCGCCCGTCACTGTCACCCCACATCTGATCGTGCTGGTTCGCTGCCGGGTCGACGAGCCGGGGGACGGCGTGCTGGTGGTGGAGTTCCTGGACGAAGCGGGAGCACAGGTGGCGCGCAACGCGTCGCCGTTCACCGTCGAGCCAGGGAAGTTCACCTACCGATTGGTGCGCGCCGAGCTCACCTACGCAACCACACCCTCAACGATCGAAGCGCACTGCCGGATCGGACAAGGACCGGTGACAGCAGTGCCGCTCACCCTGCTCGCACCCGTCTCGTGAGGTAGGGGATCCTGAGTGAGCTGGCCTGTCGAGCGTCAGAGGACCTCAGCGGCCGCCGCGGTGAACTGCGAGCTGTACAAGTCGAAGTACGCCCCGTCGTGGCTGAGGAGCTCCTCATGCGTGCCCTGCTCCACGATGCGGCCCTCATCCATCACCAGGATCACGTCGGCACCACGGATGGTGGAGAGCCGGTGCGCGATGACAAAGCTGGTGCGGTTCACCCGCAGCGCGTTCATGGCCTCCTGGATCAGCACCTCGGTGCGTGTGTCCACCGAGCTGGTGGCTTCGTCGAGGATGAGGATGGCCGGCTGTGAAAGGAAGGCGCGAGCGATGGTGATCAGCTGCATCTGCCCCGCACTGATGTTGTCGCCGTCCTCATCGATGATCGTGTCGTAGCCAAGGGGGAGCATGGCCACGAATCGGTCGACGTAGGTGGCCCTCGCCGCGGCGAGGATCTGCTCTTCCGATGCTCCAGGTCTCCCGTAGGCGATGTTGTCCCGGATGGTGCCACCGAAGAGCCACGTGTCCTGCAGCACCATGCCGAGGTTCTCGCGCAGCGCGCGCCGGGGGATGAGCGCGATGTCGCGGCCGTCGAGGGTGATGCGGCCCTCGTCGAGCTCGTAGAACCGCATGATGAGGTTCACAAGCGTGGTCTTACCGGCACCCGTGGGACCGACGATGGCGATGGTCTGCCCCGGTTCGGCCACGAGCGAGAGGTGCTCGATGAGTGGACGATCAGGGTCGTAGGAGAAGGAGACATCCTCGAAGGCGACTCGCCCTTGCACGGGCGCAAGAGCCTCAGTGCCGGCGGGGTCGGGCGACTGCTCCTCCGTGTCGAGCAGCTCCAGCACCCTTTCGAGCGAGGCAATGCCGGATTGGAAGACGTTCATCATCGAGGCGAGCTGCGTGAGCGGCATCGAGAAGGTGCGCGAGTACTGGATGAAGGCTTGGACGTCGCCGACGCTGATGGCACCGCTGGCCACGCGCAGTCCTCCGACGACGGCGACAAGCACGTACTGCACGTTGCCGAGGAACATCGTCATCGGCTGCATGAGGCTCGACATGTACTGCGCGCCGAAAGAGGCCTCGTAGAGCTCGTCGTTCGTGTTGCGGAAGCGGGCCTCCACCTCCTTCTGTCGACCGAAGGCCTTCACGATCGCGTGGCCTGTGAAGGTCTCCTCGATCTGCGCGTTGAGGGTGCCGGTGGTGCCCCATTGCGCGAGGTACCGGGGGCGGGCGCGGCCTGCCACCTTCTTCATCCCGTAGACGGACAACGGCACGGTCGTGAGTGCGACGACCGCCAGCAAGGGGGAGATGGTGAACATCATCACGGCTACCCCGAGGAGGAGCAGCACGGAGGTGAGCATCTGGCTAAGCGTCTGCTGGAGGCTCTGCGCAAGGTTGTCGAGATCGTTGGTGACGCGGCTGAGCAGGTCGCCTCGTGCCTGCTGGTCGATGTGGCGTAGCGGGAGGGCGTGGATCTTGGCCTCAGCCAAGGATCGGAGCCGCCGCATCAGGCGCTGCACCACACCGGCGAGCATGAACGCGGTGATGATGGAGAGCACGGCCGACGTGGCGTACAGCGCCACGACCTCGACGAGCTGTCGATGGAGCCGGCCGTAGTCGATCCCGGTCGGGCGCTGGAAGCCCTGGATGATCGTGTCGGTTCCCTTGCCGAGCAGGCGAGGTCCCAGCACGTTCAGCACAGCGCTCGCAATGGCTGCCAACGCCACCAATGCGAGCTTGGGGCGCTCGGGCCCTAGCAGCGCGAGCAGGCGGCGTACGGAGGTGCCGAACTGCGTCGACTTCTCAGTGGGGATGCCTGCAGAGTTCCATCGGCCCGCTGCCCGCGTATCCGGGGCGATGAGGCTTGCCTTCGATGCCGTGTCGTGGCCCGACTCGCCGTGTTCGTCAGTGATGGTCATGCCGCGGACCGTTCGCCGATCTGCGACTGCACGATCTCCGCGTAGGTGGGGCACGATTCCAGCAGTACCTCGTGCGTGCCACGACCGACGAGCCGTCCGTCGTCGAGCACGAGGATGTCATCCGCTTCGGCAATGGTGGACACCCGTTGGGCGACGATCACCACCGCAGCATCGGAGGTGTACGGCTTGAGAGCGGCCCGCAGCTTGGCGTCGGTGGTGAGGTCGAGGGCAGAGAAGGAGTCGTCGAACAAGTAGATCGATGGCCTGCGGATGAGGGCTCGAGCGATCGACAGCCGCTGCCGTTGTCCGCCCGAGACGTTCACGCCGCCTTGCTCGATACGAGCCTCGAGCCCGCCGGGCATCTCCCGCACGAAATCCGCGGCCTGAGCGATCTCGAGCGCCTCCCACATCTCCGCCTCCGTGGCACCGGGCCTGCCGAACAGCAGGTTGCTCGCCACGGTGCCGGAGAACAGGTAGGGCTTCTGCGGTACGAGGCCGATGGAGTCCCACAGCCGCTCCGGCTCGAGGTCCCGTACGTCGATTCCGTCCACCAGCACGGTGCCGGCGGATGCATCGAACAGGCGCGGCACGAGGCTCACCAGGGTGGTCTTGCCGGCACCGGTGCTCCCCACGATGGCTGTCGTGTGGCCGGCGGTGGTGGTGAAGGTGATGTCGCTGAGCACAGGCTGCTCCGCTCCCGGGTAGTGGAAGCCGACGCCCTGCATCTCGAGCGTTCCGTAGCGAGGTGCGTCGCGAACGGGATTGGCGGGAGGAGCGACTGACGGCTCCGTGTTGAGCACCTCCATGATGCGACCGCCGGACACGGATGCCCGAGGGATCATCGAGATGGTGAAGGTGGCCATCACGACCGACATGAGGATCTGCACCAGGTAGCTCAAGTACGCGATGAGGGTGCCCACCTGGATGTCGCCGCTGCCAACGCGCGTCGCCCCGATCCAGAGCACACCGACGCTCGACACGTTGATGAGCAGGTTCACCGTCGGGAACATCGAGGACATGAGCTGCCCACCGCGGAGGGCAGTGGCAGTGAGGGCATCGTTGGCTCCGTCGAACCGTTGGGTCTCCTCGGGCTCTCGCACGAACGCTCGCACCACGCGAATGCCCGTGATCTGCTCGCGGAGCACTCGGTTGATGCCGTCGATGTGGTCCTGCATCTTCCGGAAGGCGGGCACCATCTGGCTGACGAGGGCCCCGAGCACGATCGCGGCCACGGGCATGCTCACCACCAAGACCACCGACAGGCCGACGTCCTGGCGCAGTGCCATGATCACGCCAACCACGATGGTGATCGGCGCAGCGATGGCCATCGTGCACGCCATGACCACCAGCATCTGCACCTGTTGCACATCGTTGGTGATGCGTGTGATGAGGGACGGGGCTCCGAACGTGCCCACCTCGCGGGCCGAGAAGTCGGTGACCCGATGGAAGAGCGACGCGCGCAGGTCGCGTCCAAACCCCATGGCCACTTGAGCGCCGACGCGCACGGCTCCGATCGCGAACACGATCTGAACGAACGCGAACAGCAGCATGAGTGCGCCACGCGTCCGGATGTAGTCGCTGTCGCCAGCGAGCACGCCCTTGTCGATGATGTCGGCATTGAGCGTCGGCAGCGTGAGGGCCGCCGCTGTCTGCACGGCTTGGAGCACGACGACGACGACGAGCTGCTTCTTGTAGGGCCGCAGGTGAGTGCGAAGGAGGCGGATCAGCATGGCAACCGCTTCGCGACGCCGTGCAAGAACATTGCGGCGATCTCGGTGGGGGGCATGGGTTCCTCGACGAGCATGGGGTGGCTGGTGGCGAGCGTGACGGCTCGTAGTCGACGTGCGGCCTCGACCGGGGTGGCAACGATGTCGTCGCTGTGGGCTGCGAAGAGCGCGGCCAGCGCAGGGCTGTCGGTCATCGGGCGACGGACACGATCGTGAAAGCGCGGGCCGACGCTCGACATCAGCCGCCAGATCTCGATGGTGCGCCGCTGCAACAGCTCGATGGCGTCGGCGAGCACCGCCTCGAGGGGGGCCGACGCGTCCAGGGCGCGCAACGCGTCCTCGACGGGCTCGGGGTCGACCGCTTCGTCGATGACGGCTGTGATGACCTCGTCCTTGTCGGCGAAGACTCGGAAGATGGTGCCCTCCGCGATGCCGGAGGCCTCGGCGATCTGGCGTGTGGTCACCATCTCGGCGTTTTCGAGCAGCAGCGGCAACGTGGCGCGGATGATCGCTGATCGCCGTTCGTCCGGGGGCAGGGCGCTCGCCCGTCCGATCCGCCTTGCGTCCGCATCCTTGGCCATGTCGGTGAGGGTATCTGAGTGAGCACTCACTCACACCCATTGCATCGGGTCGGAGCAGCGATGGAATGCCTTAGTAGCGTCACGCCAGACGGGGAATGAGATGCCCAGTTCGTCACAAGGGAGCCTGCCATGACCATTCGAGAGAACGTCCCGACGGGAGCCCCCTGCTGGGTTGACCTGATGTCCTCCGACCCCGACGAGAGCCGAGCCTTCTACGGCGAGCTGTTCGGCTGGGATGCAGAGGCACCGAACGCTGAATTCGGTGGCTACGCCAACTTCTTCAAGGACGGCGACACTGTCGCTGGCCTCATGGCCACCCAGGAGGCCGGGATGCCCGACGCGTGGTCCGTGTACCTCGCTGTCACCGATGCCGCCAAGACCGTCGCGACCGCCAAGGCGTTGGGCGCACCGGTGTACGTCGAACCCATGGCGGTGGGCACGCTCGGCACGATGGCGGTGCTCGCTGATGCCGGCGGCGCTGCCATCGGGATGTGGGAACCGGGCGATCATCGCGGCGGTCTGGTCGGCACCGGAGGCGCACCGTGTCACTTCGAGCTCCACACGCGGGACTACGACGCCTCTGTCGCTTTCTACCGGGACGTGTTCGGCTGGGATCCGGAGACGGTGAGTGACGAGCCGGACTTCCGCTATTCGCTGCTCAACGTCGCCGAGGGCGAGAACGCCGGGATCATGGACGCCTCTGCTTGGTTGCCCGAGGGAGTACCCGCGCACTGGTCCGTCTACTTCGCCGTGGACGATGTCGACGCGGCGCTGGCAAAGGTCGGCCAGCTCGGGGGCGCAACGGTCATGGCGGCGGAGCGCACTCCCTACGGCGTGCTTGCCACGGCCTCCGACTCGACAGGCGCCATGTTCAAGCTCCGCGCCGAGAGCTGACGCCCGGTCGGGCGAACCCAGGCGGTGCTTACCTAACTGCGATGCGTAGGCAGCCCAAGAATCCGGAAGCGCAGACCGCTACGGTCCCGGCCCATGAACGACGTCCGCCCTGCATCGCTCGCTGATCGCGAGTTGCTGGCGCACATCGCGGCAACTGGCTTTTACGACGACCCAGTGCTCTCGTGGGTCCTGCCGGACGACGGTCGGCGGACGGATCAACTGCACTTTCTGTTCGGGGGCCTCGTGGACGACATGCTTCCGGACCGCGGCGCGGTCTATCTCGCCGGCCGCGCGTGTGCGGCTTTCTGGCGCGACCCAACGTTCGAGTACGGCCGCCCGGCCGACCAGCTCGATGAGACGCTCGTTGATGCGCCGGACGAGGAGCCGGACGGTCAGCCGCTCTTCTCCGCTGACGACCTGGAGCGATTGGCAATCCTCGGTGATGTGATGCTGGAGAACCATCCGCATGAGTCGCACTGGTACCTCAATGTGGTGAGCACCCTGCCGGGCCACCAGGGGAACGGGCTTGGTTCGGCGGCGCTCGATCCGGGTCTGACCCGCTGCGACGCTGATGGCTGCAGCGCCTACCTGGAGTCCACCAACCCGCGGAACCGCACGCTCTATCGCCGCAAGGGCTTCGTCGATGCCGGTGAGATTCAGATCCCCGACGGCCCCGCCATGCTCCAGATGTGGCGAGACCCCCGTTAGTCCCTGATCGGGTCGTGTCAGTCCGGGATCGGCCGCGGCCCCGCGGTCATCTCCACGATCGGAATCGCTGCCTCGATCCAGGCTTCGTAGGTGCGCGTCTGGTTCCAGAGGTCGAGGTAGAGGGCGGCGTCGTCGCCGACGGGGACCTGTAACGGAGTGTCCGCGTTCCGGCTGGCGTCCACGATGACCTCAGCCACGACCCCCGCGTCTGCCCCATTGTCGACGCTCATGTTCATGAAGTCGTTCCACCAGGTCGCGTCGCCTTCGTACGCAGAGCCGTCCACGCCGTCATCCGCGGCGTCGCTGTTGTGCACGATCTCGGTCGCGAAGAAGCCCGGAGCGACGCATACGACCCGAACCCCGAACGGGGTCAGCTCCGTGGCGAGCGCCTCGCTGAGTGCGCTCAGGGCATGCTTCGACGCCGCATACATCCCGGTGTAGAGCGCACCAGGGATGAGACCACTGAGCGAGGTCACGTTGATGATCACGCCGGTTCGCCGCTCACGCATCGACGGGAGGACAGCCCGACTCGTGCGCACTGCGCCCCAGAAGTTGGTGTCGAAGAGCGCTTGCGCCATCTCGAGCGGCATCGTCTCCACCGGTCCGCCGTAGCCGACCCCGGCGTTGTTCACGAGCACGTCGATCGGTCCGTGACGCTCCACCACGGCGGCGACGCCGGCGGCCACTGACGCGTCGTCGTTGACATCGAGCGCCTCGAGGTCCACCTCGACCCCGTCATCGGCCGCCCGCTTGCGCAGCGCATCTGCCTTGCTGAGGTTGCGCATCGTGGCGCACACGGTGTCGCCCCTCCGGGCGAAGGCCAGCGAGGCTTCCAGCCCGAACCCGCTGCTGCACCCCGTGATCAGGACAACTGCCATGACGACCACCTCGTTCTCGGTTGAGCTCGACCCTCGAGCCAACCACGGCCAGACGGTAGCGACCCTCGGTGGAGCCTGCTGGCGGCGCTGGTATGCGTTTCCTGACTGCGAGGGGCTCGCCTCTACGATGGCCGGCCTATGGCATCGCTGTCGCGTGAGGAAGTTGCCCATGTCGCAAAGCTGGCTCGATTGGAGCTGACTGACGAGCAGATCGACACGTTCACGCCCCAGCTGGCGGCGATCCTGGACCACGCGGCTGACGTCGAGGCCCTTGATCTCGATGATGTGCCGCCCACGTCTCATCCCTATCCACTCAAGAACGTGTGGCGCCCCGACGTTCCGCGCCACGCCGGCATACGCGATGCGGTGCTGGCCGCGGCGCCTGCCACCCGCGACGGCATGTTCGTCGTTCCGTCGGTGCTGGGAGATGCACCGTGACGGCCACTGAGATCGCCGCGGCCGTGCGAGCGGGGGAGCGCGGCGCCCGATCCGTGGTCGAGGAGCACTTGGTGGCCATCGATCGACGGGAGGCTGAGCTGCATGCCTTCAACCTCGTCCTGCGCGAAGAAGCGCTCGCTGCCGCCGACGCGATCGACGCGATGGTGGCAGCGGGACACGACCCGGGCCCGCTGGCCGGGGTCCCGATCGCTCTCAAGGACAACCTGTGCACCACGGGCATCCCCACGACGTGCTCGTCGAAGATCCTCGCCGGATGGAAGCCGCCCTACGACGCCACAGTCGTCGAGCGTCTGTCCGCCGCCGGCGCCATCGTCGTCGGCAAGACGAACCTCGATGAGTTCGCGATGGGGTCCTCCACGGAGAACTCGGCGTTCGGCCCATCGAAGAACCCGCACGACATCACCAAGGTGCCGGGGGGATCCTCTGGCGGGAGTGCTGTGGCCGTGGCGGCGGGCTTCGCCCCTCTGGCGCTTGGATCGGACACCGGCGGATCGATCCGCCAACCCGCGGCGCTTTGCGGCGTCGTTGGTGTGAAGCCGACGTACGGTCGGGTCTCGCGCTATGGCTTGGTGGCCTTCGCCTCGAGTCTCGATCAGATCGGTCCGTTCGCCACGACGGTGGCCGACGCTGCCGCGCTGTACGAGGTGATCGCCGGCTACGACGAACGCGACTCCACGTCGATCCCCGAGGCAGTGCCCACCGTGCTCGACCGCCTCGATCACGGGGTGTCCGGTCTCCGGGTGGGCCTGGTCAGGGAGCTCTGCCAGGCCGAGGGCATCGCCTCAGACGTTGCCTCCCGCGTTGCCGCCGCCGCCGAAGCCCTGAGTGCAGCGGGCGCCAAGGTCGATGCGGTGTCGGTGCCGGCGGTCATCTACGGCCTGTCCGCCTACTACCTCATCGCACCTGCAGAGGCGTCGAGCAACCTCGCCCGCTACGACGGCGTGCGCTACGGCCTGCGCGTCGATGCCCCCACGACCGGCGAGATGTACGACCGCACGCGCACGGCTGGCTTTGGAGCGGAGGTGGAACGCCGCATCATGCTGGGCACCTATGCCCTCTCGGCCGGCTACTACGACGCCTACTACGGCAAGGCGCAGAAGGTTCGCACGCTGATCATCCGCGACTTCGAGGCCGCCTACGAACGGTTCGACGTGCTGATCTCGCCAACGTCGCCCACGACGGCATTCACCCTCGGGGCCAAGGCTGATCCGCTGGCCATGTACCTCAACGACGTCTGCACGATTCCGTCGAACCTGGCTGGCCACCCGGCCATGTCGGTGCCCTTCGGGGTGGGCGACGATGGTCTCCCCGTCGGGATCCAGGTCATGGCAAACGCCCTCGACGAAGTCACGATGTTCCGAGTGGCCGCCGCTCTGGAAGGAGCCCTGGCATGACCGACGCTTCCGTCCTGCCCGATGGCTGGGAGATGGTCATTGGGCTCGAGGTCCATTGCGAGCTCGCGACTGCCACGAAGCTGTTCTGCTGCTGTGCGAACAACTTCGGCGACGAGCCCAACACCAACACCTGCCCCACCTGCCTCGGGCTGCCCGGCTCGTTGCCGGTGCTGAACGAGAAAGCCGTTGAGCTGGCAATGCGCCTTGGGCGAGCCCTCAACTGCGAGATCAACCGCTCCGTCTTCTCCCGCAAGAACTACTTCTACCCGGACCAGCCGAAGGACTATCAGGTCACGCAGTACGACCTTCCCACGAACCTTGGCGGCTATCTCGACCTGCCGTCGGGCATGCGGATCGGCATCACACGCGCACACATCGAAGAGGACACCGGCAAGCTGAACCACGTCGGTGGCGGCGGGCGCATCCACGACGCGGACCACAGCCTCGTCGACTACAACCGCTCCGGCGTGCCGCTCGTGGAGATCGTGTCCGAGGCCGACATGCGCAGCAGCGAGCAGGCACGGGAGTACGCCAGCGAGCTGCGGGCGATCCTCCTGGCCACTGGGGTGTCCGACGCCAAGATGGAGGAGGGCTCGATGCGGGTCGACGCCAACGTCTCCGTCCATCACATCGGGGAGCCGTGGGGTACCCGCTGCGAGATCAAGAACCTCAACTCACTGCGCTCGCTCGGTCGGGCAATCGACCACGAAGCGCTTCGCCAGATCGACCTGCTGGACAACGGCGAGACGGTGCGCCAGGAGACCCGCCACTGGGACGAAGCCTCCGGTCGCACCGGCACCCTTCGCGTGAAGGAGGACGCCGACGACTATCGCTACTTCCCCGAGCCCGACCTCGTACCGCTCGAACCATCGGACGAGGACATCGCGCGCATCGACGCTGCGCTGCCGAAGCTGCCCGCAGCGCGCCGCGCCGCGCTGTCGGAAGCTGCCGGCATCGCCGCTACTGACGGTGGCGTGGTGATGGCTGTTGAACGCGGCCTCGACGATCTCGCTCTCGCCACCATCAGCGGGGGCGGAGACGCCAGTCGTGTGCTCACGCACATCGAGCACAACCTCGCAGTGGAGGGAGCCGAGTCGCTGTCGGCCGCGCACTTCGCGACATTGGTGACGATGGAGACGGGCGGCAAGCTCACCGCAACTCAGGCCAAGTCCGTGCTCGCCGAGATGGTGACGAGCGGTCAGGCGCCGGCCGACATCGCGAAGGCCCACGGCTTTGAGGCGCTCGATACCGGTGCGCTCGAAGGCATCGTCGACGATCTCATCGCAGCACACCCCGACGAGTGGGAGCAGTTCCGCACGGGCGACGACAAGGCTCGCGGCAAGCTCACCGGGTTCTTCATGGGCAAGGTGATGCAAGCTTCCAAGGGCCAAGCCGACGGCAAGGCCGCTACCGCCCTCCTCCGCCAGCGAGCCGGTCTCTGACCAATCCCATCTGGCTACAGTTCCGGGCGCCAGGCGCCCTTAACCGACGCCAGTTCGGGGTGGGGCTCGCATCCAGCCACCTCCCGCTCGCTCGTGGGTTCTGCTAGCAATCCCTGCCTGTTGCTTGCTCAGAGGGGGACTCCATGCCAGTGATCGAGTTGACTGAGGCCGACGAGAGCCGGGTGGAGGAGTTCGCCGGCGGGCTGTTCGGAGCCTGCCTCGCTGCCATGGAGCTCGCGAACGTGGAGCTCGGGATCCGGCTCGGGCTCTATCAGTCCATGGCCGGAGCCGGCCCGCTGTCCTCCGCCGAGCTCGCCAGCCGCTCGGGCATCGCCGAACGGTACGCCCGAGAGTGGCTCGAGCAGCAAGCTGCGGCCGGCGTCGTCGACGTGGACGACACCGCGAAGCCAGCGCAGGAACGACGCTTCGAGCTGCCGAACGCGCATGCCCACGTCTTGCTCGATGACGACAGCGAGGCGTGCATGAAGGCCTGCGCAGCGGTGGTGCCCTGGGTGGCCAAGGCCATCGACATCATGGTGGAGGAGTTTCGCGACGGCACGGGCGCGTCGTTCGGTCTGTTCGACGTTCACGACCTCCAAGCCGCGTTCACGCGGCCGGTGTTCGTGAACCACCTCACGCAGAACTGGCTGCCAGCCCTGCCGGAGGTGCAGGCCAAGCTCGACGGCGGTGCGCCGGTTCGCATCGCCGAGGTGGGCTGCGGAGAAGGCCTCGCCGCCATCACCATTGCCCGGGCGTACCCAAATGCAGAGGTGGACGGCTTCGACCTCGACGATGCCTCGATAGCGGTTGCGCAAAGCGAGGCAGCCGCGGCCGGAGTGGGCGATCGTGCCCGATTCCAGGTCCGCGACGCTGCCGATCCCACCATCGAGGGCGAATACGACCTGGTCATGGCGATCGAGATGCTCCATGACGTGCCCGACCCGGTGGGCATCTTGCGCACCATGAGAACGCTCGCGGGCCCATCTGGGGTGGTGCTGGTGGTCGACGAACGCGCCGAGGAGCACTTCACGGTGCCCAGCAGCGAGATGGAGCGGTTCTTCTATGCATTCAGCACCCTTCACTGCCTCGCGGTGAGCATGCAGAACGGTGGAGCAGGAACCGGCACGGTCATCCGACCGGACACCGTCCGCAGGTATGCCATGGAAGCGGGGTTCCAAGCCATCGAGACCCTCGACGTAGAGCACCCGCAGTTCGTGCTGTACCGACTGGCCTGACCAACATTCCCAACTGGCGTCAGTTCAGGGCGCCAGGCGCCCC
>JANOQG010000146.1:0-10073 GCA_031422255.1 Actinomycetes bacterium
GTTCCGCGTGCAGAAACTAACCGTAGCGACCGGGACGCGTCCGATCCCGCTTGGATGCCAGCCCACGTGGCGGCCGGGACGACACCCGACCGGCCGCATCGAACGACTCCTGGTCTGTCTCCGAATTGGTGCGGTGGACGCGGCCGCTCCGACCGCTAAGAGGGAAGCGTGCCGGGCACGTGCGTGTCCGGGAAGTAGCGATGGTGGCGAGCGCCAGTGACCTCGTAGATCGCGGTGCCAGTGCGACCGTCCTGGGTGCGGACCCGCATCTGGTTGAGGCCGCCGCGGTGGAATGGCTCGTAGGGCCGGTCGAACGTGCCGTCCGCGTCGACCACGATCACGCGACCATCGGCGAGGGTGAAGGTGCATTGGCCTTGGAGGCCCGTGACCGTTTCCCCGTGCTTCGCATACGGACCGCCGACCCACTCCATCCCGTGCTGGAAGTCGATGAGCGGGATTGGGTCGGAGCCGTCGGCCCCCGCCCAGCAGCCATCGGTGTACACGCGAGCGCCGTTGGCCAGCTCCCAGTGCCACACGCCGAGCATGCCGTCGGGCAGCTGGATCTGGAACCAGATCCACAGCGGGCAGCGGCCATGGTCGCGGATGCCCCACGAGTGGTCACGCTGGCCCCACCACCCGTCGGCGGAGTGGGTGATACCGCCGACCGTATAGGACCCCGTGTAGGTGCCCGACTGCAGCAGATGGCTCTGATCCCAGATGAGCTCGTGCCCTGCCCGCATCGTGCCGCGTCGCAACGCGTAGGGCTGGGTGCGGGCGCGATAGGTGAGGTCCACCCCGATCTCGCACACATCGGGATCGGCCCACAGCCGGATCTCCTCGAACGGGGTCACGACCTCGATCCGCACACCGCCCACCGTCATCGTGTGCGGGTCGCCGTCGTAGGCCCGGGACTGGTGACCGATGATCTGTGTGCCACCGACTCGCCCCATCTGCAGCGAGTCCATCTCCCCGCGTTGGGGATAGGTGGCCATCGTGAGGAACAGCACGTCGCCCGGCACATCGGGGTGGTGCAGTGCGTAGAACACGCTCTCCCGCCAATGCGGATGGTGCGTCGCCACGTTCGGCAGCGGCTCCGGGATCTGGTGGATCAGCAGCTCGTCCATGGCTGTCAGGCGCGGCATGCACGGAGCCTGTCATGCGTCGCCTCCCAACCTGGGTGCGAAGTGCTTGAGAAGCGACGCTGTTCGCACCCGGGTTCGACAGTGGGAGCTGGCATCAGCTGACGGCGGCGGGCTCGCTGTCCGATGCGGGGGCGCAGCACTGGGCGGTGACGCCGTCGCCGAGGACGGTGTTGGTCATCTGCTCGGTGTCGCCAGTCTTGACGTAGTACTCCCAGCGGGCACCGTCGGGGTCCTTGACCCACGTCTCGGTCTTGGCCGCGTAGCAGCAGATGGTGTCATCGATGCCAGTGGTCTCCAGTCCGTCGGTGGAGAGGCGAGCCTCTGCGGCCTCGACCTCGTCGGGGGTTTCCACCTCCACGCCGAGGTGGTTCAGCGTGCCGCCGCCCATACCTTCGATCAGCACCAGCTTGAGCGGCGGATCGGCGATGGCGAAGTTGGCGTAGCCGGGCTTGCGCTTGGCGGGTTCACAGGCAAAGAGCTTCGAGTAGAAGGCGACGGCGTCGTCGATGTTCGAGACGTTCAGAGCGAGCTGGACACGGGACACGGATGGGCCTCCTGAGTGGGTAACCTATGGACAGGTATCAATGTATCGACACATATCGATGTTTGCAAGAGGTGACCGTGAAAAGTCCAACCCCCGCCCAAGCGTGCTGCTCTCCCCTGCTCGACGCGCCACTCGACGATGCCGACGCTCAGGAGCTGGCCACGGCGTTCAAGGCGCTCGCCGACCCAGTGCGCCTGCGGCTCCTCTCGCTGATCGCGTCGGCCGCTGAGGGGACGGCCTGCAGCTGCGATCTCGAGGAACCGGTGGGCAGGAGCCAGCCAACCGTGTCCCACCACCTCGCGGTGTTGGCCGACGCCGGCTTGATCACCAAGGAAAAGGTCGGCCGATGGGTGAACTGCACGATCGTTCCGGCGCGCCTCGCTTCCCTGCGCGAGGTGCTGCGCGGCTGACCGCTGCCCTCGCCTTCGGTTGACGAAGGACTTCTACATCAACCACACTCCATAATCATGGTTGTTGATGTAGAAGCCCTCCCCGCCTCGATGGCGGCGCTGAAGGCGTTGGCCGAACCCGTGCGATGGCGCATCGTCGAGCTTCTCGCCACCGAGGAGCTGTGCGTCTGCCACATCGTCGAGTCGCTGGACATCCCCCAGCCCCTCGTCAGTCACCACCTGCGGATCCTGCGAGCGGCTGGCCTGGTGGAGTCCTCCAGGTTTCGCTACTGGACCTACTACCGGCTCCTCCCCGAGGGACTTGCTCCACTAGCCGGCAGCCTCACGACCCTGACGACGACCGCGCCGCCCGTCGGCGAGCGGCGCCGACCGTGCTGCTGAACCGATGACGGCAACCCTCGGACGGCGCGTCACCGCAGAGGCCACCGGCACCGCGCTGCTCGTCGCCGTGGTCGTCGGCTCGGGCATCTTCGCCCAGCGCCTGTCCACCGACGGCGGCATCCAGCTCCTCGCCAACTCCACCGCCACCGCCGGTGGTCTCGTCGCGCTCATCCTCGCGTTCGGGTCGGTGTCGGGCGCCCACTTCAACCCAGTCGTGTCACGGGCCGACCGGCTCTTCGGCGGGCTCACCACACGGGAGCTGGGGGCCTACGTGCCTGCGCAGATCGCGGGAGCTTGCGTTGGAGCCGTGATCGCCAACCTGATGTTCGACCTCGACGCGGTGAACCTGTCCACTCACACCCGGTCCACCGGCGGTGTGTGGCTCGGCGAGGTCGTGGCCACCTTCGGATTGGTCATGGTGATCTTGGGAGTGGTTCGCTCGGAGCGCTCCTCCACCGCCCCCTTTGCCGTCGCCGGCTACATCGCCGCGGCGTACTGGTTCACGTCGTCGACCAGCTTCGCCAACCCGGCCGTCACGATCGGCCGCACCCTGAGCGACACCTTCGCCGGCATCGAGCCCGCCTCGGTCCCCGCCTTCATCGTCGCCCAGCTCGTGGGAGGGGCGGGCGCCGTAGCCCTGGCGCGCTACCTCTTCCCCGGCCTTCCCGCTCTCGACGTCATCGTCCCTCATGACCAATCCGACGCCGCCTGACCACGGAGCCGCCAGCGTGCCCGACCTCAACTCCCTGTCCAGTGACCAGCGCCTCGCGCTCAGCACGGTGGCCGCTCACCTCGGCATCGAGTTCGCGGGAAGGTTTGGCGCTGAAACGATTGAGCTGTGTCTGCAGACGAGCTACGACCAGTTCGCCGATCGCGCCAAGTTCTCGAACTTCCTTCCCCTCATGGTGGAGCGCTTCGCCCGCCAGCGCCTCAACGCCCTCGCCAAGGTGGAGGGCAAGGCCGACGATGGGCTTCCAACGGTGCTGTTCCTGTGCGTGCACAACGCCGGGCGATCGCAGATGGCCCTCGGGTGGTTCAACCACCTGGCCGGCGATCGCGCCACCGCTTGGTCGGGAGGCTCGGAGCCCGGCACCGAGGTGAACGCCGGAGCCATCGCCGTCATGGCGGAGGTGGGCATCGACATCGCCATGGAGTACCCCAAGCCATGGACCGACGAGATCGTGCAGGCGGCCGACGTCGTCATCACGATGGGTTGCGGCGATGCCTGCCCGCTCTTCCCGGGCAAGCGCTACGAGGACTGGGAGCTGGAGGACCCGGCCGGGCAGAGCGTCGATGCGATCCGTCCGATCCGCGATGACATAGCGCAGCGGGTACGCGCCCTCCTCGACGAGCTCGGGGTGCCAGTCACCGGCTCCCGCTGAACCTCAGGGGTCGAGCTCGCCGTCGGGGAGGAGGCGGAACCCCACTCCCCGGACCGCGATGATTCGTCGACGCCCTTCGGCCGCTTCGAGCTTCGAGCGCACCGAGCGGACGTGCGAGTCCAAGAGGCGGGCGTCCTCCTTGCCCCGCCCAAGGCCGGCGAGCTGGTCTCGCGTCACCACCCGACCGGGCCGATCGAGGAGGGCGCGCAGGATCTGGCCCTCCCGGATGGTGAGCATGACCTCGGTGCCACCGACCGACACCACCCCGCGACCGGGATCGAGGCTGATGGACCCCGCGTCGACCGGGAGGCCGGATCCCCTCGGATGCGGTGGGCTCCGTCGCAGGAGCGCTCTGACCCTGGCCATCAGCTCCCGAGGACGTTGACCACGGGCGACCAGCTGGTCCGCTCCTGCCGCGTAGGCATCGAGCGCCGCCGGATCGCGTGATCCCTCGAGCGACACCGCGAGGATCGGGATGGCGCTGCGAGCCCTCAGCGCGGCGAACACCGCCACGGGCGACCGACCCGTGATCGCGAGATCCACCAGTGCGAGGTCGAAGGGGCACGCAGCCTCCAGCGCGGCGTCACCGCAATCATCGAGCCGTACCGCGTAGCCCTCGGTGTCGAGCAACGCCGCCACGTCGTCTCGCCACGATGGGTTCTCGCTGACGACGAGCACCCTCGCCGCACCGGTACACCAACCGGTCCTCCACCAGCCATCTCCCTGCGGCTCCGCCGCGGGAGCCAGGAGATCACCTTCTGCCCACACCGAGGGTGACGGTACGCAGGGCAGGTGGCGCGCCCGTGAACACGTCGTGACCCAGGGGGAAAGGTTCGATGCCTCAGGCGAGCGCGGGTTCGGCGACGAGCCCGTTGACGTCGCGATGTCGTCGTGCCTTCCTCCGCCACACCATGGCCACCACATCGACGAGGAGGACGATCACGAGGATCAGCAGGCCAATCGGCAGGTGGCTGGTGGCGCTCTCCGCACTGACGGTTGGCCCTGCGCCCGACGCCGTGACCGCAAAGACGAACCTCCCGACCGCGGGGGCAGGTACCTGGGTTCGCACCATCTCAGTCCAGGTCTGGCCTGGTTCCAAGGGGCCGGGTGACGGGATGACGAGCGATGCCACGTCCCCCGCCCCGCGTCGCGCGGATCCGTCCACGGCGATGTTCTCGAGGGTGGCGGTCGAGCGGTTGCGCACCGACACCGTGACCTCATACGCGGTCGGACCGCCGAGGGCGGCTCGGATGTTGGCGACGATGCCCTGCGGAGCCCGACGCGATTCCACGGTCACCACGAGCGGTTCAAGGGAGAGCGCGCCGACCACCGGACCCACCGGGTGGCCAATGAGCTCGATCGGGGTGACCGCCACCTCGTTGTAGTTCGTGGTGGAGGCGACGATGACGCACGGACAGGTGGTGCTCGGCGCCGCCACTGGGAACTCGGTGAGCGTCGATGAACCATCGAGGTCGAGACCCAGCCCTTCGCTCGCCGTGAGGTTGCAGTCGGCCGAGCCGCGGCGGGCCCTGTTCCCGCACACCGAGATCGTCACGGCGGTGCCCTCGAAGCCGTCCAAGGTCACCAGGACGCGATCCCCTGGATTGATCGACGGGCGATCGACGGTGATGGTGGGGCCATCGGTCACGCCGTCGGGTGGGCCGGCGTCGGCGCGGCCGATCGCCACCACCGACGCGAGGACAAGGACGGCCGTGGCGACACGAGCTGGCTGCCTCATGCCGGCTGCACCTCGCGCACTTCGGCGTGGTCGTCCTCGCGCTCGAGCTCGTCCTCCGGCGAGCGGCGGTGGCGGCGGTACGCGCGCCGGGCGCGGAGGGCCAGCCACGCCGCCATCGCAACGAGGAGGATGGTGATCGGAGGGGCAAAGGCCGTTCCGGTTCGAGTGACAGCGTCGAGCGCTTCGCCCGCCCCGATCGGCTCGAGCCGGACCTCGGTGCGCGCGATCAGCGCGGCGGGCAGGTGATCGAAGGTCGCCGAGAGGGTGACCCCTTCGCCAGGCAACAGCTCGGGCAGGTCCTCCGCCGGGATCCGCTTCCGGGCCAGACCGAATGGTCCCGCCACCGACACGCTGTGGGCCCCGCTGAGCCGCACGTTGCCTCGGTTCTGGATGCGATACGTGACCGTCGCGGTGCCATCGAGCGGGTTCAGGGCAGGGCGGTAGCTGGTGTCGACGCTCTCGATCGCCAGGTCAGGCTGGAGGGCGCCAGCGACGCGGAGATACACGCGGGTGCCGGTGCGACGATCGAGGGTGACGACCTTGCCGTCCGCCCCGGTGCCGGCCGCCTCACTGCTCGCCAGGATGGCGCCGGCGTGGTCTCCCGGTCGAGCGTCGGCGGGCACCTTCACCGTGATCGGCATCGTGATCTGGGCACCGGGGGGCACCGTGACGTTCGGTTGCGGGAGGGTGAGCCACGAGCCGACGTCGCTCGGCACCTCATCGGCCGGCAGGACGTCGAACTCACCGTCTTCGTTGTTGAACGCGTCGGTGGCATACACGCGAAAGGTGAGCTGCACGTTGCTGAAGTTGTAGAGCGTCACGGCATCTTCGAGCTCGGCGCCGGGGTCGACCTCATAGGAGAGGTTGGGACGGTTGCCCGCCTCGCTGGGGTCGGTGGATCCGGCTGGGGCGAGGGCCCAGCTGTGCACCTCTTCGCCCCCCTGCGGAACCACCTCGCCGGCAGCGGGCTCCTCCTGCGCCCAGGACGACGGCGCCATCGCGCCGAGGGCCAGCGCCGTGGCGCTGACGGAGACCACGAGGCGTCGCCATGTGCTCATCGATCGATTGCCTTCTGCTCGTCGGGAACGGCATGAGCGGTACGGGGTGGTGAAGCACCCCGTACCGCTCAGCGGCCATCTGTGTTGTTGGTGGAACCCGGTTACACGGTGGTGAAGGAGAGGGTCGCCGTGTAGCGACCGTTCCGAGCCGTCACCGGGATGAGGAGCTTGAGCCGGGCATCCAGCACCGCGATGCCGAGGTCAGATCCCTCGACCGCCGACCCGAGCGTCCGACCCGACTTGAGACCGGGCACCGTGCGAGGAGCAACCGCTCCACCCACGATGGCCACCTGGTCGTAGTCGAGGCTTCCGTTGAGGTCGGAGTCGAACGCATCCGAGTCATCGGTGACCTTCGGCGTCCAGCCGAGGTGGTTGCCGCTGAAGGACGCCCCGCCACCGGCGACGGTGAAGTCCTCGATGGTGCCGTTGAGCGTCCAGCCCAGCGGATCGCTGTCACGGGTGTCGACCACGGTCACCTGGTTGAGCCGGCCGCTAGCGGCGAAGAACTGACCGGCGCCGGCGCCGCTGGTGACCAGCTTGCCGATGCCGAGGTTCACACCACAGTGGGTCGGGTAGGTGGGGTTCGGAAGGTCCCCATTCGTCTCGTCGACCGGGTAGGGGTACTCGCCAAAGTTCGGATCCTGAACGGTGCCGGTCTCGGTGGCATCGTTCCAATCGGTGTAGGGCGCTGTGCCGGTCGTACCGATCGCCGCGGCGGCCGGGAAGCCCGCCGCGAAGCCGGTGGAGGCCGCCTCCGCGTCGAGCGCCCCGTACACACCGCAGCGCTGGGTCAGCACGAGCGCACCCACGGGGCGGGTGACGGAGATCTCCTGCTGGATGAGCTGGGCACTGAACGGGGTGACCGGAGCCGTGGAGGTCGGCGTACCGACGAACGGTGCCGTGTGCAGCGGCGTGACCGTGAACGTGTACGGCGTGCCCGCCGCCAGACCGGTGACCGTGGCGGACGTGTTGGGCGTGTCCACCACCACCGTGCCGGCGCTCGGAGCGACGATCACGTCATACCCGGTCGGAGCCGGACCTGTCGGCGCGTCCCAGTTGAGCGCCACCGAGCCGGTGCCAGGGGTGGCCGTGAGGTTCTGCACCGGCGGGCGGGCCCCGAGGGCCGGGGTGCCGCTGATGGCGTTGGACTCCACGCTGTCACCGGTGGAGTTCGTGGCCCGCACGGTGACGTTGTACGCCGTCCCGTTGGTGAGACCGCTGACTGTGATCGGCGAGCCCGCACCGCTGGCCGTGATGGCCGGACCGACGGTGGGCGTAGCGGTCACGGTGAAGCTCGTGGTCGCCGGGGTGGACGCAATCGGCGTGAAGTTCGCCGTGAGCGCGGCATCTCCGGCGGTCACCGAGGCCAGCGTGGGGGCCGACGGCACCGCGCCGACCGACCAGTTCACGTTGGCGAATCCGTCACCCGCGTTGGCGGAGAAGGTCGTCGTGACGTTCCAGAACTCCCGCATCTGGGTGGCGCTGGCCGGTCCCAGGGTGCAGGCGATGCCGATGTTGTACGCCCCCGCCGGGATGTTGCCGGGAACGAACAGCCTGTAGTCGAAGTCCGGGATGTTGACGATCGGCCCCGGACCAGGGGGTGTTGCAGCCGCGGCTGTCTGGGCGTTCACGTACGGAGTGCCCGACGTGTCGTAGAGCGGCTGCCGGAACCCCGCTCCCACCGTGTTCGGGATGGGCCCGGACAGGTCGAAGGTGAGGGTGCTGGGATCGATGCTCGCCGGCACGATGTAGCTCTGCACGCGGTACCCGTCGTTGGCGCTGTCGCCACCGCAGGCCGCGCCGCTCGGGAGCCGGAGCGTGAAGGTGGTGGCGCTGGTGCCGGAGTTGAGGGCGGCTGCCCCACCCGGCGTCCGGATGGTGGCACCACCGGCTTGAGGAACTCCGGCGGCGTTAGCCGCAGGAGCCGAGAGAAGAGGCACGATCGAGGCGGCGATGGCAACGGCCAGCAGCCCGGACCAGACCCGCTTGGGGGTTCGCTTCATGTGAGCAGTCCTTTGGGTTCGAATGGTTCGATGGGGTTCGGACGGTCCGTCGGCGCGCTAGGCGACGAGCGGGCCGCGGAGGGTTGTGCTGCCGCAGGCGGCGACTGGCGTGCCGAAGCCGAAGGCGGAAACCGTGGCGGTCGCCGCACAGATGGCCGAGGTCGGACCCACGAAGAGGGTCTTCAGGTCGTTGTTCCCGAGACCATCGACGATCGTGCTGGGCAGCACGTTGTAGACGTCTCGGCCATAGGTGGTACTGGCGTAGAACGTGGCCGACGGCGTCGTGTTCGGAGCCGTCCCGGCGTAGGGCTTGCCCAGTGCATCGATCGAGCCGAGGTCAACGCCGGGAGCCAGCTGGCTGGCGGCGACGCCGTTCGACTGGGAGATGAAGTTGGCGGCCGAGAACCCGATGACGAGCTGCTTGCCGGCGAAGGCGGGCTGCTGGCCACGAGCGGCCAGACCAGCGGCGTCGTTCTCCTGAATCTCAGCGCCGCAGGTAGCCGTGGCTGCCGCCATCTGCGCTGCGGTCACGCCGATCGCGGTGTTCCACGACTGGAAGGTCCCGGAGCCGGTCTGGATGCTGCAGGGGACGAGCTCGACACCGCTGATGGTCGTGGGACCGGTGGTGAAGAGCGACGTCAGCTGGGCGCTCGTGAGTGTCGTCACCGGGGTTGCGACACCATTGGCGTAGTACGCAAAGCCCAGCGCGTCTCGACCGAACGGGATGTAGGCGAGCGATGTGCCGGTGCCGCTCGGACCGGCCGACGACCGCGCGAACTGCACGAGACCGGAGACAGGCTTGGCACCGCAAGTGGCATCGCCCCAGTTCGAGCCGTCGATGGCTCGGCTGAGCGCCCGGCGACCGTTGGTCGAGCCGTTCGGGCGGTTGATCGTGGCACCGGGGGCCTTCGGCGTGATGCACGGGGTGCCAAGAGCGTCCCACGAGACGAGCTGCCGCTTGCCGGAGGCCACGGAGCTCTGCACTGGCACGAAGTTGTTGCTGTTGGCGTGACCCGACAGGGCGTTCATGATGTCCTGAGTCGTGTCGGAGCCGACGCCAGTGGCGGCGGCGTACTGCTTGGGATCGGCGGAGGCCGGATCGCCCGAGATGATGCTGGTCAGCCCCAGCGCGGCGATGGCCACCGCGAGGGTGCCCTTGGCCCGCTTGGACCTCATGAGGTTGCTCAACCTGTGCAAGATCGCTCCCTTGTAAGGGTCTCCGCCTGAACGGGGATCGCCCGGCGGGCACGACGTCTGTCGCGCCGTACGAGTCGCACTATGACGAGCCCGTCCGTCGGCAGCGTGGCCCCGAAGTGAAGACTTCCGGGGTCCGTTCAAGGCGCCATCTCCCGGGCACCTAACCGAACCGTCCGTTCACGTAGTCGTTGGTTCGGGGGTCCTGGGGCCGGCCGAAC
>JANOQG010000147.1:0-12606 GCA_031422255.1 Actinomycetes bacterium
ACCCGGTCACCCTCGTGGCGTGGTTATGGGCGCGTAGATCCGCCCGGCCCAGGAGACAAGGGGCCCGATGCCGCTTCGCCCGGCGTTTCGGCGAAGAGCGTTCCTTAGGGGCGGGCGCCGGCGCCGGCGCCGGACACCGGATCACCGGCGCGGAACCGCGGGGCGAAGCGGCTTCGGGCCCCTGGTCTCCTGGAGCTGGAGGATCTCCTCGCCGATCACCTCGCCACGAGGGTCACCGTGTCGATGGCCGGTGCCGACGGCAAGGGTAAAGTCGTCATTGAGTTTGGCGGCCTCGAGGACCTCGAGCGGATCTATCGGGCGATCACCGAGGGTCCGTCGGCAGACTGAAATACATCCGAAAACGCTAGAGACCCTCGACGGATCGTCGAGGGTCTCTGGTTCAACCGGAGGTTGACGTTGTCCACAACCTGTGTGGAACCTTGTGGAGAACGTCAGTCGAGGAGGTCGCTCAGCTCCTCGAGGAGCTGGCCCTTACCCTTGGCTCCCACCATGCGCTTCACCGGCTGACCGTCCTGAAAGACGATCAGGGTGGGGATGCTCATGACGTCGAACCGTCGGGCGATGTCGGGGTTGTCGTCAACGTTCAGCTTGGCGATCTT
Organism: Actinomycetes bacterium; assembly: GCA_031422255.1. Lineage (GTDB taxonomy): Bacteria > Actinomycetota > Acidimicrobiia > Acidimicrobiales > VFJN01 > VFJN01. Next base: position 621 of record JANOQG010000147.1, read on the forward strand.
GATCTTGCCCGCCTGCTCCTCAGCGATCTGCTCAAGGATGGGTGCGATCATCTTGCAGGGGCCACACCACTCCGCCCAGAAGTCGACGAGCACCGGCTCGGACGATCCGGCGATCTCCTCGTCGAAGGTGGCGTCAGTGAGGGTGGTGGGCATGGAGGGTCCTCTTCGGGTAGCTGGCCCGGCGGGCCATTCGATCGTACGGTGGCTTCAACGCCGTCGCTTCGGTGGGCATTCCCGGCCCACCGGGGACGAGTGAGCGAACGTATGTTCGCTATCCGTGTTGGGCTTCGAGCCAGCGCTCGGCGTCGAGTGCAGCCTGGCAACCCGATCCCGCGGCCGTGATGGCCTGGCGGTAGGTGTGGTCCTGCACGTCGCCGCAAGCGAACACGCCTGCCACGTTGGTGGTTGAGGCGCCGCCCCACTTGCCCGTGATCAGGTAGCCGTTGTCCTCGAGCTCGAGCTGACCCTTCACGAGGTCCGTGTTGGGTTTGTGTCCGATGGCCACGAAGAGGCCCGTGACGGCTAGATCAGCCTGGACCCCGGTGAGCACATCCTCGACCACGATGTGGTCGAGCCTCGACTCGCCGACGATCTCCTTGACGACGGTGTTCCAGCGGATCGCGATCTTGGGGTTGTTGGCCGCCCGGTCCTGCATGATCTTGCTGGCGCGGAGCTGGTCACGACGAACGATCAGCGTCACCTTGCTCGCAAACTTGGTGAGGAAGGTCGCCTCCTCGATGGCGGAGTCGCCGCCGCCCACCACAGCGATCTCGTGGTCTCGAAAGAAGAACCCGTCGCAGGTGGCACAAGTGGAGACGCCATGACCGATGAGCCGGCCTTCGTTGGGAAGCCCCAGCATCAGGGACTGTGCGCCCGTGGAAACGATGACGGAGCGCGCCCGATAGGTGGGTTCCGCGGCGTCTGCGGGGCCGACCCACACAGCGAAGGGCTGGCTCGAGAAGTCCACCCGACTCACCTTCTCGGTGCGGACGTCGGCTCCGAACCGGACCGCCTGCTCCCGGAACCGGACCATGAGCTCAGGGCCCATGATTCCCTCTGGAAACCCAGGGAAGTTCTCCACCTCCGTGGTGAGCATCAACTGGCCGCCGGGCTGGTCAGAGGTGGAGGACGGCTCGCCTTCGATCACCAGCGGGGCGAGGTTGGCGCGCGCTGTGTACACCGCAGCGGTGAGGCCCGCTGGGCCTGAGCCGATGATGATCACATCGTGGATGTCGGTGGGGGAGTTGGTCATCGCTGCCTTCTAACAGGGAGATCCGACTGGATGTTCCTTCAGGTGACAGGCGCCGCTGGGCGACGCGCTCGTCGCCACAGCACGAAGCCCGGGCCTGCGAAGAGCAGCCCGACCAGTGCGTGGGCGACCCACACGTGCTGCTCGCCGACCACACCGTCGGGGAGGTACACGACGAGGAAGCGCACCGCTGCGATGGCGAAGGCAATCGCAACAACGGTGCCCGCAAACAGGGCGAAGACGCCGAACACGACGGCTCGGGCGGCGGTGATCGCCCTGCCGGTGGTGTTGTCGCGCACGACGCCGACCCAGCGCTCGATCTGGTCGGCAGCCTGGGCCGGCCAATCGGAGGTGCTGATGTCACCGGCGGCGTAGCCGCTCGGTGGCGTCGCGGCCGTTCGGGGGCGCTCAGAGGATGTTCGTCGTGCCATTCGGCGAGCCTAGTGGTGCTCGGGGATGGGAACCCGAGGCTGCCGTCGCGCTACCGGGACAAGATTCGCACGTCCGTGCAGTCGCCTCCGGTGATGCGCACCTCGTCGATCGTGATGACCAGCACCACGGGCTTCCCCGCGACGGTTGCCGTAGCGGCGGTCGCGGGCAGCGCGGCCGGATCGAGCTCGGCCAGGAGCGTTGCGACACAGTCGTTTGAATCGAGTCCAGCACTGAACGCTTCCCCGGGAGTCGCGTCGGCAGACGTGTCTGGGATGGCTCGCACGAGTGCTTCATCGCTGGCGAAGCTCCCGAGCGAGCGGTTCTCGCGGGTAGCCATCGTGGTCGAGGAGGCTTGGAGGCCAGCCTCAGCATCAACTGCCGCTGATGGAAGCTGCGCGGTGCGGCTGTCCTCCGGTGCGGCTGTTTTGGCGCTGTCGTCGGACCCCGACGACAGCGAGGCCAGCAGCGGCACCAGCGCGGCGAGCGCGGCAACCGCGGCGGCAACACTGGCAACTCGCCACGAGCGCTGTGCCGGGCCCCGGTGTCGGCTGGCGACCGGGGTCAAGGGGGTGACCGTCCGGTCCTCGTCGTATGCCATCAGTGCGGCGGCGATGGCCTGCTCGCGCCGCCCGCCGTCGGGGGGAGCGGTGGCGGCCATGGCGGTGCGCACCAGCCGCAGCGCTTCCACCCGGGCGCTGAGGCTCGGGTCAGCCTGCACGCGCGCCGCCTCCTCGGGTGTCGTGGCACCGTCGAGGTGGGCGGAGGCGAGGTCGTCGAGGGGGTCGTGGTGGGTCATGGGGAGGTCCCGGAGTCGTGGCGGGAAGTAGGACGTGCAGGTGTGACCCGCTGGTTCCCTGGATCCAGCAGCTTGGCAAGCTGGGCGCGACCCCTGGCGATGCGAGAGCGGACGGTTCCGGGAGGGATGCCCAGTCGGTCAGCGATCTCGGCGTAGTCCAGATCACACAGGTCGCGCAGCACCACGGGAACACGAAACTCTTCGGTCAGGCGGGCCAGGGCCTCGTCGATCGCCATGCGGTCCGGGAGTGCCTCGATGCCAGCGCTGGATCGGGCACCGACGTGAGCGGGCCCGGTGGCGTCAAGATCGTCGGGCAGGCCTGGAGTGGGCCGCCGCTTCCGGCGCCGCAGCTCGTCAAGGCACGCGTTCGTGGCGACCCTGTAGGCCCAGGTGGAGAAGGCGGCACGACCGTCGAAGCGTCGGATGCCGCGTGCGATCGCGATGAGCGCCTCTTGGGTCGCGTCCAGGGCGTCGGCTTCGTTGCCCGCGAGGCGGCGACAGACGGTGTGGATGCGGTCGTGGTGACGGCGGAGGAGCGCGTCGAGGGCAGCTCGGTCACCCGCTTGGGCGGCGCGCACCAGCGCTGGGTCGTCGAGCTCCGCGGCGATAGATGCAGGCTAGGTGGGGATGCCCTGCAGAACGGCGGTTTGGATCGTCACCCGGGGTTCGGGCGTGCCGCTGCCGCGGTTCGTGATCCACACCAGGACCGCCTGTCCGGCGGCGTCGCCGAGGTCGATGGTGGTCGTGCCAGGGCTGGCCTGCTCCACCGCGGCAACTGGCGTCCCCCAGGCGGGGAAGGACCCGGGGTCGCTCGGCGCGACGTAGATCGTGGCCGACCAGCCGCTGGTGGGGCTCGTCAGCGAGAGCTCGCTCAGCTCGCCGGCCCGCTCGGCGGTGAGCACGAGACCCACGCCCGGCTTCAGGACGGTGATGTCGGGGTTGTCGTAGCGCTCGGTGCTCCACGCGGTGTTGGGGTCGTTGTCGCGGACCCGTGGCGCGCTTTCGTCGTTCTCTCTGTTGTCGCCGAAGGGGTCGAAGGCCGCGGCTCCGCTCAGCGGGATGACAGATGGATCTTGCGCGTTCGAGCCCGTGATGACATCACGAACGTTTGCGACGAGGTCGCCGGCGCCGCCACGGCCGAGCAGGAGCCCGGCCAAGCCAAGCGACACGGCCACGACCACGAGCACGAGCGTGGGCAGCAACCAGCTTCGTTCGGTCTCGTGGAAGCGAGCGGGTGGTGCTGGCGGCGGGTCGGCGGGGGAGGTGGGCGCACCGGGGGGGAGGGGTGCCGGTAGCGGGGGTGCGGAGGCGACGGTGGTCGCCGTGAGATCCGAACCGAGGCTGGGAGTGGCCCCCCCGGCCAAGAGGGCGGCGCGCAGATCGGACGCTGAGGCATAGCGCTCGTGTGGCTCGCGAGCCATCGCCCGCGTCACCACCTCCTCGAGCGCCCGCGGTACGCCCGGTCGGACCTGCCTCGGTCGCAGCGGATCCCGCTGGAGACGAGCGAGCGCGGTCGCGGCGTCGCCCTCGGCGACGAATGGAGGGCGACCGCAGAGCATCTCGTAGAGCACGACGCCGAGGCTGTAGATGTCCGTCCGCGAGTCGACGGGCTTTCCCTCGACCTGCTCAGGGGCGACGTACTTGGCCGTGCCGACCATGAGACCCGGCTGCGTGAGATCCGCCTCGGCAAGCGCCTTGGCAATGCCGAAGTCGGCCACCTTCACCCGCCCGTCACCGCACAGCAGGATGTTCGCGGGCTTGACGTCTCGATGCACCAAGCCAGCGCGGTGAGCGGCGTCAAGCGCCTCGGCCACCTGCGCAGCCAGGCCGGCGGCCTGCCACGGATCGATCGGGGTGGGGTCGTCGAGGCGCTGGCGAAGCGTCTGGCCCGGTATCAGCTCCATGACGATGGCTTCGGTGCCGTCATCCGAGCAGGTGTCGTAGATCGAGACGATGCCCGGATGCGCGAGCCGGGCAGCAGCAACGGCTTCTTGCCGGAAGCGGGCGACGAAGCCGGCGTCGGCTGCCAGATGCGGGTGCAACAGCTTGAGCGCGACCTTTCGTCGCAGCACCTCATCGGTTCCCTGCCACACCTGCGCCATTCCCCCCGACGCGACGAGCACCTCCAAGCGATAGCGGCCGGCCAGAAGTCGACCGGCGGCCACTGGCGTAGGCGGCGGTGGCGGGCTGCTCACGGGCGTGCCGTGCGGTGGCGTAGGGCTCGACACAGCCCCGGGAGGCTACCTGGCGACGCGTACAGGCTGGTCTCGCGGACCGCGGCCTACGCCGGGGACAGCCATGTGACGCCCATGACTCGGGGGCCACCGTGGGTGCCGATGACCGGGCCAATGTGGCCTACCCGGATGGTGCTGCGCGGGTAGATCGGATCGAGGAGGTCGAGCATCTCCTCGAGCTCGGACTCCGGAGCGAGGCCGTGGGTCACGCACAGATGGTCGATCTGGCCTGCCTCGGCCACCTTGTCTCGGAGTACCCCGAGCGCCTTCTTGCGTGTCCGGGCTTTGCCCGCCTCCTCCACCTTGCCGGTGGAGATGTCGATGACCGGCTTGATGGACAGCAGCGACCCGAGGAGGGCCGCCGCGCCACCGATCCGTCCGCCCTTCTTGAGGTTGTCGAGGGTGTCGAGCGCTCCGAACACGTGGGTGCGTGCGGCGAGGGCTTCGACGAGCGCGACGACCTCGTCAGCGGAGGCCCCTTGGGCCGCTGCTTCGGCGGCGAGAAGCACCTGTGTGCCGAGCCCGGAGGTGATCGAGTGGGAATCGACCACTCGCACGTCGAGATCTCCGGCGGTCGCCTTCGCGGCGTTCTGAGCGGACTGCATCGTTGCGGACAGGTCCGACGCGAGGTTGATGCACACCACCGCGTCAGCGCCGGCGGCCTGCTGGCGACGGAATGCGGCTTCGAACTTGCCGGGGGCCGGTGCGGCCGTCTCGGGGAGCGCGCTGGAGACGGCGAGCTTCTCGTAGAAGGCCTCGACCGTGAGGTCGGTACGGTCCTCGAACTCCTCTGCGCCGAAGCGAATGGAGAGCGGCACGACTTCGATCCCGTGGGTTTGCACCTCCTGGTCAGTGAGGTCGGAGCTGCTATCGGTGACGATGCGAACGGGCATGAGATGGTGTGCTCCTGGAGGGCGGCGGGCGAGCGGAAGCGTTCGGAACCTACTTCCCGGCGCGGTGCGCCGGTGGAGGCCCCGTGGTGGGGTGGGTGGTACTAGCGACCAATCGGGCGCTCCGACGGGTTTGTCGCCAATGGCGTGCCCACCAGACCACGAGGAACAGACCCGCGCCGATCGACAGCAGGAGCCCCGCTCCGGCCACCGCTGTGGATCGCACCGTGTAGCGCGACATCGCCAGCTGCCGTTGGCCGTCCGGCGAGGTGACGTCGATGTCGAGCCGAAATGCTCCCGAGGCCCGAGCAACGACAGGGATGTCCAGGCGGGTCGAGCCGTCGGCGAGGGTGATCTGAATCTCGGTGCCTTCGGGAAAGTCGAGCTTGGCGCTGCGTAGGTGCACGACGACGTGCAAGGGAACGCCAGAGTCGTTGCGAAGGGTGAGCGGGATGGTCCCATCGCGAGCGGTGAGCGTGAGCGTGAACCGCTCCGGTCCGGACACCTGAGCGGCCAACGCATCGACGGCCCCGACTACCACCTGGGCGTGGGAGCGCAATCGCACACTCGAGACGTCGGCGGCCGTGGCGCTGAGGAGCTGACGCTCGAGCGAATCGGTGCGGGGGTCGTTGGCGCCGACGAGTCCGCCGAAGGCCTCCAGCGCGGCACGAGCTGCATGGATCTCGTCGACGTCGCTGGATGTGAAGGGGGCGAAGTCTTCCGCGGTCAGTGAGCGTGCGACAGCGTTGTCGCCCGCGTCGACGAGCAGGGTGGTGTCCGCGAACAGAGCGCTGAGCGACGCGGCCGCGAACACCTTTCCGGCGCCAAGCCCCTTGAGGATGGCCTGTACTGCCTGGGGATCGACGTCAGGGCTGATCGGAAGTACGGCGCCGCGCGGCACGCCCGGTTGTTCGAACCAGATGACCGCGAGCTCGGTGAGCACGCGGCTGGCCACCAGAGCGGGTGAGTCGTGTCCCGCCAAGCGCCTGACGACGGTGGGGTCGAGAGCGATGGCGTCGACGCTCGACGGCGCGGGATCAGGACCCCTGGCGCCGGTGTCAGGCGGTGCGAGCAGAAATCGATGCGCGAGCGAGAGGTTCAGCAGGCCCTCGGGAAGCGGGGAAACCTGGGTGGGTTCGACCACCACGTGCTCCACGCCCAGACTGGGCAGGGCGGCCAACCCGAGCGCACCGAGATCTGGGTCGGCGATCCAGGTGGAATCCGAGGGGGTCTGGCCCACCGCATCGATGAGGACCTGACGACCACGTTGCTGCTGGCGTGTGAGCTCGTCGGTGAGCCCGGCGGAAACGAGCGCATCCAGGGAGACATCGACGTACGGATGCTGGAGCACGGTGCGGCCGACGGCGACCTGGCGGAGGTCGTCGACGAGTTCGGTGTCGGCTGGATCGGTTCCGGCAGTGAGCGCCTCGACGGTCTCGGGGGTGATGGCAAGGGCGGCGGGCACGTCAGCGACGGCTCCGAGGGCTGCCACCAGGCCGCCGATGCGGCCCAGCTCGTCCCGGTCGACCACGTTGCGGCCGTCTGGTTGAAGCGAGGGAGGCGCGCCAAGCCGGGCGACGACTGCGACCTTGAGCGGGGGTGAGGTATCGCCGGGTTCGGGCGGAACGATCAGATGGGTGATCAGCGTCGCGAGCTCTGCCTCGTCGGCGCTCTTAGCGATCACCTCGAGCGGGTACACACCTGCGGCGGACAGCGGCACCCCGCCCGCGCCAGGGTCGAGAGACAGGACGAGGCGTCGGGAGCCGTCGCTCTGCACCGGAAGCGTGGCGATGGGTGTGACCGTGTCGATCACACGGCTGCGAAGGCCGTCCCCGCTGATCGAGGCCTCGAACTCGGAGCGAGATCGCACGCGCTGCCGAAGGGACAGCGTGATGCTTCCGTCGTCCGGAATGTCGGTGAGGCGAAGGCGGACCACAAAGGTCGAGCCGCGCTCAGCGAGTGGAGTCTGAGCGGAAAGCTCGATTGTGGGAGCGCTCTGCCGCGGCGTGGCCGCGCCGATCGGCGGGTTGAAGCCGGCGACGAGCGCGGTGAGCACAGCGAGTGCCCCGCAGGCGCGTCGGACGATCACGTGGTTCCGTCGAGGGCGTGGCGAAGCACGGCCAGCCCGTCGTCCTGCATCCGGAACCCAAGATGCTCGTACAGCGCGACTGCTGAGCCATTGCCCTCCTGTGTGTTGACGAGCACCTCTTTGGCTCCCCAGCGGCGCAGCCAGCGCAAGCCGTCGACCACCAATGCGCCGCCGATGCCGGCTCGCTGAGCGACAGGGTCCACGGCGAGTCGTTGGAGGTAGCCCCGCGGGCCCGCCCGACCGGTGATCGCATACCCAACGATGGTCGTACCGTCGGAACGGGAGACCGCCACTCGGAGTCGCGCCGACGGCGTGGCCCCCATGGCGTCGTTGAGCCCGGCCTCGTCCAGGTGCCAGAAGGGAGGAAAGGCGGCCGCATCGACGGCGATCACCTCGGGCCGCTCAGGCGGCCGGGAGCGCCGCAGATCCACCGTGCCCGCGTCGGGGTTGGGCAGGTCGTCCAAGTTGCGGCGGAGCAGGTGGAGCCGCTCGAGCACCACGAAGCCTGCCTGCAAGAACGGCATCTGATCCACGCCTGGAAGGGCAGCAGTGATCGCGGCGCGGTAGCCGTCACGCGGTAGCTCCTTGAGGCATCGCTCGACGGCGGTCCGGGAGGGCCGTCCACGGGTTGGGGTGAGGTACGCGGTGGCTTGATCGCCGCGCCACGGGGCGACGCGCAACCGGGCATCCCCTCCCGCCAGGATGCGATGCCCCGTCATGCCGCCACGGTAGTGGTGCCCACCGTGCCGGTACTCTCGTTGCCGCGTGGCCGACGTCCTCTTCCTCACTCACGAGCGCTATCTCGACCACGACCTCGGTCGCGGCCACCCTGAGCGCCCTGACCGGCTCCGCGCTGTGTTGCAGGGGATTCACGACGCGGGGTTGGGCGAGGCCCTGCGCCCGATGCTGCCCCGCGCGGCCACCGTCGCCGAGCTCGAGCGCTCTCACGACCCGGCCCTTGTCGCCAGCATCGCGGCGCTCGGCGCCGGTGGCGGCGGGTGGGTCGATGCCGATACCGCGATGAACGAGCATTCCTACGCCGCCGCCATCCTGGCCGCCGGAGCGGGGCTCACGGCGATTGATGCCCTCGACCAGGGAGTCGCCGAGAGCGCGTTCTGTGCCGTCCGCCCCCCCGGGCACCACGCCACGCCCGCCCGGGCGATGGGCTTTTGTCTGTTCAACAACGTGGCGGTCACCGCAGCGGCTCTCGCCGAGCGAGGCGAACGCGTGCTCGTGGTCGACTACGACGCCCACCACGGCAACGGCACGCAGGACGTGTTCTGGTCGGATCCGCGGGTTGCCTACATCTCGTTTCACCAGTACCCGCTCTACCCAGGATCAGGTGGGCTGCGAGAGGTTGGGGGCGGAGCGGGCCGGGGCACCACGCTCAACCTGCCCCTCCCGGCAGGGTCTACGGGCGACGCGTATCGAGCCGGTGTGGACCAAGTGATCGCGCCTTTCGTGGCCTCCTTCGAGCCCACCTGGATGCTCATCTCGGCTGGCTTCGATGCCCATCGCGCCGATCCGATCACCGACCTCGGGCTGTCCGCTGGCGATTACAGCGACCTCACCACGGACCTCCTGGACTTTGTGCCGGCGGGCCGGCGGATCGTCTTCCTCGAGGGGGGCTACGACCTTGAGGCCCTGCGCCATTCGGCAGCGGTGTGCGTGGCTGCCATGGCGGGCGAGCGGCTCATTGCCGAGCCCCCTACGAGCGGTGGCCCTGGGCGTGAGGTCGTCGCTGCCGCCGTGCTCGTTCAGCACGAGCTCGCCAACATCGGCTGATCAACCGGCTGCGGGGCGGCCCTCGAAACGTTGCCTTCTGGGTTCAGTCCGCTGGCATTCGTGCCGATGTAGGCCAGATGACCCAGTTGGAAGAGCTGCTGTCCTACCTAAACGAGGTGCAGGGATCGGACCTTCACCTCAAGCCCGGCACCGCCCCGCACGTGCGAGTCGACGGACAACTTCGCCCGGCGCCGTTCGATGCCCCTGAGGCCGGGATGGTGGAGGCGCTCGCCGCCCAGGTCCTGGATGCCTCCCGTCAGCGAGAGCTCGCTGACTACGGAGAGGCGGGAGCAGGCCTCAGCGTGGCCGGCGTCGGTCGTTTCCGAGTGTCCGTCCACCGTCAGCGCGGCTCGCTCGCGATGGTCGTGCGACGGGTGCCGCCGGAGATCCCGAATCTCGACCAGCTAGGACTTCCTCCGCAGGTGGAGCGGTTCGCCGAAGAGCAGAAGGGGTTGGTGTTGGTGACGGGCTCTCCCGGTTCCGGGAAGTCGACCACCGTCGCCGCCCTGATCGATCGAATCAATCACCGACGCCCGTGTCACATCCTCACCATCGAGGACCCGATCGAGGTGTTGCATGCAGACGCGCAAGCGATCGTGACGCAACGAGAAGTCGGCACTGACACGTCCGGGTACGCCGCTGCCTTGCGCACCGGCCTCCGCCAGGATGCAGATGTGATCTTCGTCGGCGAGATCGCCGATGCCGAGACTGCCCGTGCCGCGCTCACCGCGGCCGAGGTGGGCCACCTGGTGATCTCCACGATGCGTGCCTCGGGTGTTGCCGACACCGTGGCGCGGCTTGTGGATCTCTTCCCGCCCGCTGAGCAGGCTCAGGCCCGCCAGTCCCTCTTGGGCACGCTGCGGGGGGTCGTCAGCCAGCGGTTGCTCGAGCGTGCCGATGGCAAGGGGCGCATTCCTGTCGTCGAGATCCTCACGGGCACCGCGAAGGTGGTGGACTGCATCGCTGACCCGCTGCGGATCCATGAGCTTGAGCAGGTGTTGGCGGAGGGCCACTACCACGGCATGCAGACGCTCGATCAGGGGCTTCTCGAGCTCGTGCGCGACGGCATGGTGAGTCTTCGCGATGCCATTGCGGTTTCCGCCAACCCCGAGGACCTGCGCATCGCGTTGAGCCAGGCAGGCGTGAGCACCCCCGCCTGAGCACCTGGTTTGCGTACCGGTTCGGAGGGCTGCCGGGCACCCGCCTACCCTCGCGAGCCGTGATCCCCGAGCGCCTCGCCCCGATCCTCGACGCCGTCCGCCCCTTGGCGGACCGCTTCGACGCGGCGGGTCATCGGATCTATCTCGTCGGCGGGATCGTCCGCGATCTCGTGCTGGGTCGCTCGCTCGGCGACGGTGTCGATATCGATTTGACCACCGACGCCCTGCCCGAGGTGACCGCTGCGCTCGTGCGCGACTGGGCAGACGCTGTCTGGGACCAGGGCGCCCGCTTTGGGACGGTCGGCCTGAAGAAGGGCAGCACGATCTTCGAGATCACGACCCATCGTGCCGATGCCTACACCCCTGACTCCCGCAAGCCCGATGTTTCGTTTGCCGACGAGGTGGAGGCCGATCTCTCCCGGCGCGACTTCACGGTCAACGCCATGGCGCTGCTCGTCACGGGAGCGGAGGGTGAGGCGCCTGAGCTGATCGATCCCTTCGGCGGCGTGAACGACCTCGCGCAGGGCGTGCTGCGCACCCCCCTGTCGCCCGAGGTGTCGTTCGGTGACGACCCGCTTCGCATGCTCCGCGCCGCCCGTTTCCTGGCGGGCTACGGGTTGGTCCCGGTACCGGAGATGCTCGCGGCGGTTCAGGCGCTCGCGGGCCGCATCGGGATCGTCTCTGCCGAGCGCGTGCGCGATGAGCTCAGCAAGCTGCTTGTGGTGGACGAGCCCAGCCCGGGCCTGTGGTTCCTTGTGGACAACGGCCTGGCTGATCACATCCTCCCGGAGCTCCCCGCCATGCGGGTGGAGCAGGACCCGGTCCACCGTCACAAGGACGTGCTGGCCCACACGATCGCCGTCGTGGCCAAGACGCAGCCCAGCCTGGTGGTGCGACTGGCCGCCCTGCTGCATGACGTCGGCAAGCCCAAGACCCGTTCCATCGGGCCGAAGGGCGTGTCGTTCCACCACCACGAGGTGGTGGGAGCCCGCATGGCCCGCGAGCGGATGCGCGCCCTGCGCTACCCGAACGACGTGGTGGAGGCCGTCACCCAGCTCGTCTACCTCCACCTGCGCTTCCACGGCTACGGCGACGATTCGTGGACCGACGCCGCCGTGCGCCGCTATGTACGCGATGCCGGAGCGCACCTCGATGAGCTGAACGAGCTGACGCGCTGCGATTGCACGACGCGCAACGAGCGCAAGGCCAAGATGCTCGCGGCCCGCATGGACGCCTTAGAGGCACGCATTGCTGAGCTGCGCGAGCAGGAGGAGCTGGAGTCCATCCGCCCCGATCTGGATGGGCAGGCGGTCATGGCCCACCTTGGCCTCGCTCCGGGTCGTGAGGTCGG
>JANOQG010000148.1:0-6056 GCA_031422255.1 Actinomycetes bacterium
CGTCGAGCCAACTCGCCGCTTCATCGACACGACCAGCCGTTCGCTCGAAGTGATCGGCGCTGGGATGACCGGGGTGCGAGTCGACAAGCTCCACCAAGACACGGCCCTCGAAGCCTTCAACCTCGTCTGCGGGCTGCTGGCTCGCGACGATCGCACGAGCGACGACGAGCTCTGGGACGTGTTGGCGGCCTTTGGTCCACTCCTCGAATCCCGACTAGCCGGCGCCACCCCAGGCGCATTGCGGGCCTCCGGGCTCATCGACGCGCAGCGCGACTTCACGGCTGGACCGTCGGCGCTGTTCGACGTGCTCCTCGCCGCCGACGCTCGAGGGACCACAACGCACGCCCGCAGCTATTACACCGCGGCGGTGGAGATCGCCTTCGCAGTGGCGGCCATCGACCTGCACACGTCCGAGGCCGAGCTCGCCGCCATCGAGCACTTCCGAGGGATGCTCCTCCGCTCGATCGAGGCGATGGAGGCGAGCCGGCGACCGCTTACCAACGCGGGGGATTCCTCCCCCGCGCTCACACCCGAGGTGATCGAGGTGCTCCCGTCCGAGCAGGGACCCCGCCCCCTCGATGAGCTGCTCAAGGAGCTCGACGACCTCGTTGGGCTCGACGACGTGAAGCACGAGGTGAAGCTCGTCACGAACCTCCTCCGAGTCCAGAAGATCCGAGAGCAGCGGGGCCTCCCCGTGTCCGACCACAGCCGCCACCTGATCTTCACCGGCAACCCCGGCACCGGCAAGACCACCGTCGCCCGCCTTCTGGCTCAGATCTACCGCACGCTCGGCGTTGTGGCGCGGGGGCACCTGGTCGAGACCGACCGAGCCGGACTTGTCGCGGGCTACGTCGGGCAGACAGCCCCACTGGTGGCGGCACGCTTCGACGAAGCCGATCAAGGCGTCCTCCTCATCGACGAGGCCTACTCGCTGGTGCGGGGCGGCGAACGAGACTTCGGCCGAGAGGCGGTCGATGCCATCGTGAAGCTCATCGAGGACCGCCGCGACCGCATCGTGGTGGTGATGGCTGGGTACCCGGACGAGATGGAAGAGCTGATCCAGTCGAACCCTGGGCTGCGATCCCGGTTTCCCAAGTCGATCCACTTCCCCGACTACTCCACCGACGAGCTGCTCCGAATCATCGCCAGCCTCGGCGACAAGGGGGGCTACCACCTCGATCCGGGCGCCACGGCTCGCGCACGGCTCTGGCTCGACGCCATCACCCGTGACAAGGGCTTCGGCAACGGCCGCACGGCACGCAACCTGTTCGAGCACGCGGTCGCCACCCAAGCCACGCGGCTGGCTCCGATCGATCAGCCAACCGATGCGCAGCTCACCACGCTCGTGGCCGAGGACGTTCCGGAGCCCGGCGAGGGGCCGCTCACCACGGGCCGGCCACCCGCCGGTACCATCCCTTCCTGATGCGGCGAGTGCTGGCGGTGCTCGGTGCGGTGGCCATGATCACCTCCGCGGTGCTGGTGCGGCGCGCGATCGACGACGATGGAGGCGACCGGGCGAAGGCCGACGACAAGATCGTCATCGTGTGTGCCGCCGACCTCGAGACCTATTGCACCGCATTCGACGACGTCGTGGAGGTGCGCATCGCCACGGCGGCCGACACGGCCGAGGCCATCCGTACGGGCTCGCTCAACGACGACGTTGACGGCTGGGTCACCTCAAGTGCGTGGCTCGAGCTCCTGGGCGACGACGTCGCCCCGTTGGGCGCGCCCGAGCGACTCGCCACCTCCCCGATCACCGTGGCGGCACTTGCCGACCGCGCCGACGCTGTCCAGGGCCTGTGTCGTGCACAGCCTCTCTGGGGCTGCCTGTCTGAATCCGCCGGCGCGCCGTGGGCCGAGCTGGGCCAGGAGCTGCCCGGACGCCTCGCTGTTGGCTTCCCCGACGCCAACTCTGCCACTGGGCTTTCGGTCCTCGTGTCTGCCGCTGCCGGATCGCTCGGTGGGGTGGGCTTCGCGTCCAACGACTTCGATGCCACCTTCCGAGCCCAACTCGGCACCCTCGCAGACGCCTCGGGACGGACCGACCGCGACCCGTTGCGCACGATGGTGACGCAGCGAGGCAAGTACTCCGCGGCTGGGGTGCCACTCGCACGAGTCGTCGAGCTTCGCAACGACGCGGTCGTGGTCCTGGACACCACCCCAGAGGTCGTCACCACAATCGTGCTCGTGCCGGTGCGCGGAGGCGACAAGCTCCCGAACCCGGCGGCCGTGCGACAGGCCTTCGCGGCCGAAAGCTGGACAGCGGCCTCCGGGTCCGACACCAAACCGACGCTCAAGGATGGTGTGATGGTTGCGCTTCACGAGGTCTGGCTGGAGGCCACCCGATGATCCGTTCCCGATTTGTGACCCTGACCGTCGTACTTGCGCTGGTGGCCGCGGCGTGCTCGACCGCCAGCGACCAACCGACCGACGGCCTGGAGGACCCTGGCGACTGCACCGTCGTCGACGTCGCCGCCTCGCCCGAGAAGCGGGACCTGCTCGTGGAGCTGGCGCAGGACTTCAACGCGAGCGACCAGGCCAAGTACGACGACGGCTGCTACTTCGCACGCGTGCAGGCAAAGTCGTCCGGCGCGACGGCGCAGCTGCTGTCCAGCGACGACTGGGACGAAACCGTGGAGGGGCCCCGACCCGTGATCTGGTCGCCCTCGGCCTCGACCTGGGGGGCGGTCGTGAACCAGCGTCTCGACGAACAGGGCGAGCCGCCCATCACTGGCGAGTTCACCTCGTTCCAGCTCACGCCGCTGGTGATCGCCATGCCCAAGCCCATGGCCCAAGCCCTCGGCTGGCCCGACGAGCCGCTGGGCTTCGCCGACATCCTTGCGTTGTCACAGGATCCGGCAGGCTGGAGCGCGCACGGCCACCCCGAGTGGGGCGCGTTCCGACTCGGCAAGACGAACCCCAACTTCTCAACGAGCGGACTATCAGCCCTGCTCGCACAGGCCTACGCCGCCAGCGGCAAGACCACGGGCCTTTCGATCGAGGACCTGGAGAAGCCGAGCACCGACGACTTCGCACGCGCCATCGAGTCCTCGGTCGTGCACTACGGCGACACCACCCTCACCTTTCTGAACAACTGGTATCGCGCCGACCAGCGCGGCAATCCCTTCGGCTACGTGTCCGCGGTGGCCGTGGAGGAGAAGTCGGTGATCGATTACAACCGGGGGAACCCGGACGGTGTGCTGCAGGACGGGGAGGAGCCTCGCCCGCCTCGGGTGCCACTCGTGGCGATCTACCCCGAGGAGGGCACGGTGTACTCCGACAATCCCCTCTATGTGCTCGACGCGCCGTGGGTCGACCAAGCGCAGGCATCAGGAGCCGCCCGCTTCATCGACTTCCTCGGGGAGCGTGCCAACCAGGAGAAGATCCTCGAGTTCGGATTTCGACCTGGCAACCCGGATGTCGCCCTCGCCAAGCCGATCGACCTCAGCAACGGCGTGGATCCGAACCAGCCCCAGACCCTGCTCGAGGTGCCGGAGCCGGAGGTGCTCACCCGACTGCTCGACGATTGGCAGGACCAGCGCAAGCCGGCCCGGGTCCTGCTCCTCGTCGACGTGTCGGGCTCCATGGGGGAAGTAGCCGACCCGGAGACCGGCGCCACGAAGCTGGACCTCGCGAAGAGCGCCGCCCTCACCGCTCTCGACGACTTCAATGACGATGACGAGGTGGGGCTGTGGGTCTTCACCACCGCCCTCACCGACCCGGATGGACAACCGACGGAGCACCTCGAGCTCGTCGCGCCGGGACGAGTAGGCGATGTCGGCGAGACGCTCAAGGCCAGTCTGCGCGACCTCGTTCCGCTGAAGGGCACGCCGCTCTACTCCGCCACGGAGCTGGCTTACGACAACCAGGTCGAGGGATACGACCCCACCCGGATCAACGCAGTCGTGCTGCTGTCCGATGGCGTCAACGACGACGGCGAGCCCGACGACGACCGCCAGCAGCTCCAATCGCTCCTTGATGCACTCACCCGCAACGCCGAGGGACAGCAGAGCCAGGAGGTGCGCGTCTTCACGATCTCCTACGGCGACAGCGCCGACCTCGCCACACTGCGCCGCATCGCCGAGGCCAGCCAGGCTGCGGTCTACGACTCCAGCGATCCCCGCAGCATCAACAAGGTCTTTGTGGCGGTCGTCTCCAACTTCTAACTCGGCGTTGTGCCGCAGCGTCGTCCTCTGCGGCCGGTGGCTGCCGTAGCCTTGCTTGGTGCCTGCCCTTTCGCTGCGTGATCGCTTCTTCACGCCCCCGGTGGCGCGGGCCGTGACCTCCCCTTCGGGGATCCTGCTGCTGGGCGTCGGTGCCTCGGTCGGAATCCTCACGGGCGGGGGCCTTCTCGGGGCGGCGCTCTTCGGGGTCCTGGCCTGGGCCGCTCGCATCGGGGCAGCGATCCCTCGAGCTCCCGCCGACTCCCGCATCGATCCGTTCACGCTCTCCGAGCCGTGGCGGCGATACGTGGCCGATGCCTTGCAGGCCAAGACCCGCTTCCAAGAATCGGTCGAAGGCGCCCGAGCCGGACCACTCCAGGATCGACTGCGCGAGATCCAGGATCGGGTCGACACCGGCGTGCGTGAGGTGTGGCGCATCGCACGACGTGGCCACGATCTGGTGGACGCCCGCCGACGAGTGGACCCAGACGCGATTCGCGCCGAGCTGACGCGCGCCGCTGCGCTCGGGGCCGGATCAGCCTCCACCACCTCCATCGACCAACGCATGATGGAGTCGCTCCGGGCCCAGCTCGCCACGGTCGAACGCATCGAAGCGGTGATCAACGACGCTGATGGTCGCCTGCGCTTGCTCAACGCCCGGCTCGACGAAGCCGCCGCCCGCACGATCGAGCTGTCGATCGAAGCGCACGACGTCGCCGACCTCGGCGGTCTCGGCGACGACGTCGACCAGATGGTCGACGAGATGGAATCCTTGCGGCAGGCGATCGAGGAGACAGGCGGCGGCACCTCAGTCGCGGAGCCCGGGTGACGGAGGATCGACCGGAGCCCGACGGGCCACTCGACAGCGCGCACGGACCTGCCGCTGAGGTCGAGAGCCAGCGGGGCTCCTACCTCGTCGCCGCAGGGATCTTTCTCTCTCGCATCGCGGGGCTGATCCGCGAGGTCGCCATCGCTGCGGCCCTCGGTGTGGGTGGCGTCGCTGATGTCTTCAAAGCCGCCCTGCGGATCCCAAACCTCCTGCAGAACCTCCTTGGTGAGGGGGTGCTGTCGGCCTCCTTCATCCCGGTGTACTCCCGGCTCCTCGAGAAGGACGAGCGCGAGGCGAATCGGCTGGCGGGCAAGATCCTCGGACTGCTGCTCGCCGTGATGGCAGCCGTTGTGGCCATCGGCATCCTCTTCGCTGGCGTCATCACGCGAGTCATCACCCCGGGCTTTTCCGGTGAGCGCCTCGAGCTGGCCACCACCCTCCTGCGAATCATGTTCCCGGGAATCGCCTTCCTGGTGCTCTCTGCGTTCTGCACTGGTGTGCTCAACAGCCACCGCCAGTTCTTTCTCTCCTACGTCTCGCCGGTGGTGTGGAACGCCACGCAGATCGCGTTCATCTCGGCTGCCCTGCTCGCTGGGGCTACCAAGGTGGGGATCGCCCACGCCCTCGCATGGGGCGTGCTCATCGGGGCCGTTCTCGAAGTAGCCATTCAGGTTCCGGCCGTTCGCCGGCTCACCCAGGGCGCCGAGCTGTCCCTCGATCGACGTTCACCCGAGGTGCGGGACGTACTCACGCGGTTCACGCCGGTGGTGCTGGGGCGCGGCGTCGTCCAGCTCATCGTCTACACCGAGCTGGTGCTCGCCAGCCTGCTCGCGGTCGGCGGCGTCTCGGCTCTCACGTACGGGCAGGTGCTGTACCTGCTGCCCATCAGCCTCTTCGGCATGGCGGTGGCCGCGGCGGAGCTCCCCGAGCTCTCGCGGCTGGGCCGACTCGGGCACGCCGCCATCAAGGACCGGCTCCACGTCGGATTGGAGCGCATCACCTTCTACGTGGCGCTGACGGCGGCCGTCTACATCTTCGCCGGTGACATCGTCGTGGGCGCGCTG
>JANOQG010000149.1:0-8633 GCA_031422255.1 Actinomycetes bacterium
GCTGAAAGCCCGAGGGCTTCGGGTGACGATGCAGAAGCTCGATCCGTACATCAACGTCGATCCCGGCACGATGAACCCGTGTGAGCACGGCGAGGTCTTCGTCACCGACGACGGCGGTGAGACCGACCTCGATCTCGGGCACTACGAGCGCTTCATCGACGAAAACCTCACGCGGGATTCGAACGCAACCACCGGATCGATCTACTCGGCAGTGTTGGCGGCAGAGCGCCGCGGCGACTACCTCGGAAAGACCGTGCAGGTCATCCCGCACATCACCGACGAGATCAAGCGCCGGATCACTCGGCTGGCCGGCGAGGATCGCGACGTCGTCATCACCGAGGTCGGCGGCACGGTGGGCGACATCGAGATCCTTCCGTTCCTCGAGGCAATCCGACAGTTCAGGCTCGACGTCGGCCGTGACAACGTCTTCTACCTGCATGTCACCTTGGCTCCGCTGATCGTGGCTGAGCAGAAGACGAAACCCACGCAGCACTCGGTCACCGAGCTGCGCGGTCGGGGGATCCAGCCGGACGCGATCGTCGTGCGGAGCCAGCAGCCCCTTGCTGAGGGCCTCAAGCGCAAGATTTCGAACCTCTGTGATGTGCCGATCGACGCCGTGGTGAATGCGGCAGACGCTCGGAACCTCTACGAGATCCCGCTCGTGTTGCACGAGGAGGGGCTCGACAAGGTGGTGTGCGATCTGCTTCGCCTCGATGTGGGCGAGCCAGACCTCCGAGAGTGGGAGACGCTGGTCGACAGGGTCGACTCGCTCGATCGGACGGTGCGGATCGGGATCATCGGCAAGTACGTCAGCCTGCAGGATGCCTATCTCTCCGTGGTCGAGGCCCTGAAGCACGGAGGCTTCCACCACGGGTGCGACGTGGAGATCGACTGGATCCAGGCTGAGGAGGTGGAGGGCCTCCTCGCTGAAGGTCGGCTTCGCGACCTCGACGGCATCGTCATTCCCGGAGGCTTCGGCGAGCGCGGGACCGAGGGGAAGATCATGGCGGCGGGCTACGCCCGCGAGCACGACATCCCCTGCCTCGGCCTCTGCCTGGGGTTGCAGATGATGACAATCGAGTTCGCTCGCAACGTGCTCGGCATGGCCGGGGCGAACTCCAGCGAGTTCGACCCCACCACCCCCTACCCGGTCATCGATCTCATGGAGACGCAGCGGGGTGTGACCGACATGGGTGGCACGATGCGCCTCGGTGCGTATGTGGCCCAGGTGGAGGAGGGTTCGCAGGTTGCGAAGGCCTACGGCACCACGGTGGTTTCCGAGCGCCACCGTCACCGCTATGAGTTCAACGCTCGGTACCGCGCCCGCTTCGAGGAGACCGACTTCTGGTGCTCCGGCGCGTCGCCCGATGGTCGCCTCGTGGAGTTCATCGAGCTTCGCAACCATCCGTTCTGGGTGGGCACACAGGCGCACCCGGAGCTGAAGAGCCGTCCTACCCGTCCCGCCCCCCTCTTTCGGGAGATGGTCGGCGCGGCTCTGGCTCGGGCCGACGGGCGCAAGCCGCACCTCTTCGACCTCACCACCGAGTCGCGCTCCGTCACGGCCTAGCGGCCGCCCGCTGATGGTCGGCTTCGCCAGGCTGGGTGAGACCGTGATGCATCAGGGGTTTCGCATTCAGGTGGCGGTGGCGAAGTACCGCACCCCCGATGGGTCCATTGTGGAGCGTGACGTGGTCCATCATCCCGGGGCTGTGGCCGTGGTGCCGCTCCATGACGACGGCACCGTGACGCTCGTCTCGCAGTTCCGTACGGCGCTCGATGCAGACCTGTTGGAGCTGCCGGCTGGGGTGCGCGACGTCGCCGGCGAAGTCGAGGCGGTAACCGCCAATCGCGAGCTCACCGAGGAGGTGGGCCTGCACGCCCAGCGCCTCGATCACCTCATCACGTTCCACAACTCCCCGGGTTTCTGCGACGAAGCAGTTTGGGTGTTCCTCGGCACCGGTCTGACGCAGGTGCCGCACCGTCGAGAGGGTCCCGAGGAAGAGGCGATGGTCGTGCACCGGGTGCCGCTGGATGACGCACTTGCCATGATCGAGGACGGCCGCATCACCGACGCCAAGACGGTGATCGGCCTCACGCTGACGGCCAGCCGAACTCGCTGAGCCATGGACCCGATTGTCGCGTCGGGCACCACCGAGCTCCCGATTGACGTGGAAGATCTCCTCACGTGGCTCACGGCCGAGCGCGGACGCGCCGCGAACACGATCTCTGCGTACCGTCGCGACCTCCGCGGCTACATCGCGTGGTTGTCCACCCGGGAGCGGAGCCTCGCTGAGGTCACCGAGGCCGACCTCATCGACTACGTGATGGAGCTGCGGAGTCGGGATCTCGCGCCGGCATCCGTGGCCCGATCACTGGTGCCCGTCCGATCGCTCCATCGGTTCCTGGCGGAGGAAGGGCGTGCCCCCTCCGATCCCGGTGCCCAGCTCGAGCTCCCACGCGTCCCGCGTGGCGTGCCTAAGGCCTTGAGCGAACCGGAGATCCTGCGCCTCCTGGCATCTCCCACAGGCGACGAGCCGCTTGCTCGTCGCGACCGTGCGATGCTCGAGGTGCTCTACGGCACAGGCTTGCGTGTGTCCGAGCTCGTGGGCCTGTCGATGGGCGACCTCGATCTCGACGATGCGCTCATCCGGGCGTTCGGCAAGGGGTCGAGGGAGCGGATCGTTCCTGTCGGCAACCACGCGCTTCGAGCGCTGGTCGCATGGCTTGGTGCGGGCGGGCGCCCCGAGGTGGTTCCAACGCAGTGGGCCCGACGCGGAGACGCGGATGCAGTGTTCCTGAATGCCCGCGGTGGCCGACTCACTCGCCAGGGAGCGTGGGACGTGTTGCGCCGTCACGGCGAGCGGGTGGGGTTGCAAGGGAAGCTGAGTCCCCATGTTCTGCGTCATTCGTGTGCCACCCACATGCTTGACCACGGCGCCGACATCCGAGCCGTCCAGGAGTTGCTCGGCCACGCCTCGATCAGCACGACGCAGCTGTACACGCTGGTCTCGAAGGAGCGGTTGTGGGAGGTCTACCGCTCCGCGCACCCGAGAGCACTGGCGGAGCGGTAGCCTCGCGGGGTGTCCGAACCCTCCGTGGAAACCTCCGTCCGTGACGTGCTGAACGAAGAGCGGACGCGCCTTGAAGGTCAGGTCGCCAACCTCGAGCAAGGTTCTGGGTCCAGTCCCGAGTTCGATGACAACTTCGCCGACTCGGGTCAGGTCGCAGCCGAACAGGGCGAGAACAAGCTGCTCGCCTCTGAGCTTCGCGCAGAGCTTGATGAGGTGGAACGAGCGTTGGCGAAGCTGGACGAAGGCGTGTACGGACAGTGCGAGACATGCGGCAACGCCATCGGGGCCGACCGCCTCGAGGCCATGCCGGCCGCGCGGTTCTGCATCGACCACGCCTAGGTCCCTCCATTGGGGTCGAACGGCCACCTCGTCAGGCGCTTTGTCGGATCTCTGCGCCCTGGGGGACCGGGGCCCGCGCTGACAGCCTGGGTGAACGATCAGCTTCTGCCCGGAGAACGAACCCTGTGGGCACGGATGTCCGGCCCTGACCAACGGCACGCGTCCGCGGTTGCGCAACGCGTCGAAGTGGCCCTCGGTCATGAGGCCACCCGGCCCGTCCTGGCCGCGGCATTGCTTCATGATGTCGGCAAGGTGGAATCCGGCCTGAGAACCTACGGGCGGGTGGTCGCGACGCTGTCGGCCAAGGTTGCCGGAGCGGATACCGCCGTCGCCTGGGGACGCCAGCGCGGCTTCGTGCGACGAGTGGGGCTCTACCTCCAACACGACCAGATCGGTGGCGACCTGCTCGAGCTCGCCGGGAGCGACCCCCTCACGGTCGCCTGGGCCCGTGAGCATCACCTGCCGGAGCAGGAGTGGACCGTGCCCCGGGTTGCGGCTGATGCACTCAAGGCCGCCGACGACGACTGAATCGAAGGGTGCGGTCGCTCTTGGGCGCTAGCGGAGGCCGACGGCATGCTGCGCTCGGGCGAGCGTGACGGAAGCCACGGAACGTGCACGGTCGGCGCCCTGGCCGAGGAGCAGACGCAGTGCGGCTGGATCGGCGGTCAGCTCGCGGTAGTTCGCTTGCACTGGGCGCAGGAGCTCGACCACAGCGCTCGCCGCGTCGGCCTTGAGAGGGCCGTACTGCGTGTACTTGTCCGCCAGGGCTTCCGGGCTTGAGTCCGTGGCCGCCCCGAGGATCGCGAGCAGGTTCGATACCCCCGGCTTCGCTTTGGGATCGAACCGCACCTCGCCGTCGTTGTCTGTGACGGCCCGCTTGAACTTCTTCTCGATCACCGCAGGTTCGTCGAGCATCAAGACCGTGCCCTGAGGAGAGTCAATCGACTTGGACATCTTGCGCACCGGGTCCTGAAGATCCATGACACGAGCCCCGACCTTCGGGATGTCGGCGGCAGGCACCACGAAGGTGTGGCCATACCGGCTGTTGAAGCGCTCGGCCGCGTCCCGCGTGAGCTCGAGGTGTTGCCGCTGATCATCTCCGACCGGGACCCGGTCAGTGTCGTAGAGGAGGATGTCGGCCGCCATCAGCGCCGGGTAGGTGAAGAGGCCAGCTGAGACGAACTGCTGCTGCTCGGACTTCTCCTTGAACTGCGTCATCCGACTGAGCTCGCCGAAGCTGGCGGTGCACTCCATGAGCCATGCCAGCTGGCTGTGCTCAGCGACATGGCTCTGCACGAACAGGGTGCTGACAGCAGGATCGATGCCACAGGCGAGGTAGAGAGCGGCTGTGTCCAGGGTGCGCTCACGGAGGAGCGCGGGCTCCTGAGGGACGGTGAGGGCGTGCAGATCCACCACACAGAACACCGACTGGGTGGAGTCCTGATTGGCCACGAAGCGCCGCAGGGCGCCCAGGTAGGTGCCGAGCGTGAGCTCGCCCGTGGGTTGGATCCCTGAGAAGACGTGGGGGGTCACAGCCCGGGATCGTAGGCGGCGGGGGAGCGATGATCGGGACCTTCTTCCCAAACGACACCGATGTGATTAGCATTGCGGCGATGTCCTACGAGGTGACCACGCCGGTATTCGAAGGTCCCTTCGACCTTCTCCTGCACCTCATCCTGCGCGAGCAGGTGGAGCTCTACGAGGTGTCGCTCACGAAGATCGTGAACGCCTACCTCGCCGAGCTGGAGAAGATGGAGCACTTCAGCCTCGATGTTGCCACGGAGTTCTTGCTCATCGCCGCAACGCTCATCGAGCTGAAGACCCGCCGGCTCCTGCCTGGCGAGGACGATCTCGATCTCGACGAAGAGCTGGCCCTGTGGAGCGAACGGGACATGCTCCTCACTCGCCTGGTCGAGTGCAAGACCTTCAAGGACGCGGCAGTGGCCCTCGAGCACTTGGCAAACGATGCCGGGCGCTCCTACCCAAGGGTCGCGGGGCCTGACGATCGCTTTCTCGAGCTCACCCCCGACGTCTTGGCCGGTGTTACACCCAGCGACCTCCGTGCAGCCTTCCTTCGGGCAGTCACTCCCAAGCTGCAGGTCCGAATCGACCTCGACCATGTCGCGCCGATTCGAGCCTCGGTCATCGACGCCGTGGCTGAGCTGCTCGACGAGCTACCGATCGCAGGCACGATCAGCTTCCGTGCCCTCACCGGCGACCTTGTCGAACGCCTCGATGTCGTCGTGCGCTTCTTGGCGATCCTCGAACTCTTCAAGCAGGGGTTCATCGACCTCGATCAGCCTCGTAGCTTTGGCGACATCCAGATCGTGTGGCTCGGGCGTGACCGCTCGGAGCTGGAAGAGCTGGCCGCCGTCGACGCCTACGATGGCTGACGCCATGTCTGACACCTCCACGGAGACCCGGCGAGCGCTAGAAGCGGTGCTGATGGTGGCCGAGATCCCGGTCGATCCTCAGCTCCTCGCCCAGCTTCTGGAGATCTCTGTGGCTCGGGTCGGCGAGCTGTGCGAGGCGCTGGCGGCGGAGTACGCCGCGTCCGAGCGAGGGTTTGTGCTGGTGCAGGTGGCCGGCGGTTGGCGCTACCAGAGTCACGCCGATTTGGCTCCCTATGTGGAGCGCTTCGTGCTCGAAGGCCAGTCGGCGCGGCTGTCCGGTGCCGCGCTCGAGACGCTCGCCATCGTGGCGTACAAGCAGCCCGTGTCGAGGGCTCAGGTGGCGGCCATCCGAGGGGTGAACGTCGATGGCGTCATGCGAACGCTTCACGTGCGCGGCTTTATCGCGGAGATCGGCAAGGACCCGGGGCCCGGTCAGGCCGTCCTCTTCGGTACCACGCCGTTGTTCCTCGAACGGCTCGGCCTCAACGACCTGCACCAGCTGCCGCCCCTGAGCGAGTTCGTGCCGGGGGCCGACGTCGTCGAGCACCTCGAGTCTGGGCTGCGTCCCCCGCCGGGTCCCAGCCTGAGCGAACGGCTGGACGACATCGAGGCCAGCAACGCACAGCGCAACCCGGTCGGTATTCCGCATGAGATTCAGTTGGACGAGATCCGGCTCGACGACGTCGACGACCCCGAGGACTGATGTCCTCCTTGGAGGAGGGCGACGGCGTTCGGCTCCAGAAGGTGTTGGCGCAGGCAGGAATCGGCAGCCGGAGGGTTTGCGAGGACCTCATCGAACGACGCAGAGTACGCGTGAACGGCGAGGTGGCGGTGCTCGGTCGTCGGGTGGATCCGGAGACCGATGTCGTAGAGGTGAACGGCGCTCAGATCGGGGTGAAGGCGGGGCTGGTGCACTACCTGCTCAACAAGCCCACTGGCACCATCACCACTGCATCCGACACCCACGGCC
This sequence comes from Actinomycetes bacterium, assembly GCA_031422255.1. GTDB lineage: Bacteria > Actinomycetota > Acidimicrobiia > Acidimicrobiales > VFJN01 > VFJN01. The sequence continues at coordinate 6,774 of JANOQG010000149.1, forward strand.
GCCCGACGGTCACGGAGATCGTGCCCGCTGAGCCGCGGGTCTTCCCGGTCGGCCGCCTCGACGCCGACAGTGAAGGTCTGCTGATCCTCACGAATGATGGCGATCTCACCCATCGCCTCACCCACCCGTCCTTTGGTGTGGACAAGGAGTATCTGGTGTCTGTGGAAGGGGAGCCGCACCGCGGTGCGATCCGGCGTCTCCGGGAAGGCGTCGAGCTCGACGACGGCATCACGATGCCGGCCAAGGTGGCTCTGCTCGACGCGAACCTCCTCCGCATCACGATTCACGAGGGGCGGAATCGCCAGATCCGACGAATGTGCGAATCGGTGGGCTTCCCCGTGGTGCGCCTCGTTCGCACTCGAATCGGCACCCTCACCGACCGCACACTTGCGCCGGGGGCATGGCGTCCACTCGAGCAGGACGAGGTGCGGGCGCTTGAACGTGCGGTCGTTGCCAGGCCACGGAAGTAACCTCACCCACCGTGCCTGCCGCCGTTCGTGCCCTCCGCGGCGCCACCACCGTCGATGAAGACGAAGAGGAGCACGTGCACGCGCGCACCATCGCGCTGCTCGAAGCGATGTGTGAACGCAACGGCGTTGCCCATGACGACATCGTCAGCATCCTCTTCACGGCCACGGACGACATCCACTCCACGTTCCCGGCCGCCGGGGCTCGCAAGATGGGACTGGGCGACGTGCCATTGATCTGTGCGCGCGAGCTTGCGATCACCGGCGGCACCCCACGATGCCTCCGCGTGATGATGCACCTCACCACGCAGCGAACTCGGGCCGAACTCCACCACGTCTACCTCGAAGGTGCGATCAACCTTCGAGATGACCTCCCGGGCTAGCGCGATGACCCAACGACGTGCCGCCGTGGTCGGCACTGGCCTCATGGGAGGCTCGATAGGTCTGGCGCTGCGCCGCCGGGGATGGCATGTCAGCGGCATCGACCACGACCCGGCGATCTCCCAGCGGGCGCTCGTCCTCGGCGCGATCGACGCGGTGGGTATCGATCCCACCGCCGAGATCACCTTTCTCGCGACGCCTGTGCGCGCGGTAGCTGCGGCCGCCCGCGAAGCCCTTGCCGCCACCGGCGGCATCGTCACCGACGTCGGCAGCGTGAAGCGGTCGATCGTCGAGGCCGTCGCCCACCCCCGCTTCATCGGGGGGCACCCGATGGCCGGTTCCGAGCAGGAGGGGATCGACGGCGCCGACGCCGACCTGTTCGCTGGGGCGGTGTGGGTGCTCACGCCAACCGCCGCCACCGATGATGGGCAGTTGAGCCTCCTTCGCTCGGTGATCCACGACCTCGGAGCCGACATCGTTGCGCTGACTCCCGAGCATCACGACGCCCTGGTGGCCGTCGTCTCACACGTTCCGCACCTCACGGCCGCATCGCTGATGCGCCTCGCCGATGAGCGGGGCACCGAGCATCGAGCGCTTCTCCGACTTGCTGCGGGTGGGTTCCGCGACATGACGCGCATCGCCTCGGGTCATCCCGGCATCTGGCCCGACATCTGCGCAGAGAACCGTCCGGCGATCGTCGACGTGCTTGACGGGCTGATCACCTCCTTGCAGGAGGTGCGCTCCGTAGTGGCCGCTGGCGACCGGGCCGGCCTTCTGTCCCTGCTCGAGCAGGCGCGGTCGGCGCGAGCCAACCTGCCATCACGACTCAGCGGCGTCGGTGACCTGTGCGAGGTGCGCATCCCCGTACCCGACCGTGCCGGAGTGCTCGCCGAGGTGACCACGCTCGCGGGAACGCTCGACGTCAACATCGCCGACCTCGAGATTGCTCATTCCAGCGAAGGGGAGCGAGGTGTGCTCATCCTGCTCGTCGAGTCGGGTGCGGCCGATCGCC
>JANOQG010000150.1:0-21582 GCA_031422255.1 Actinomycetes bacterium
TCCTCGCTCGCACCGATCTCGACGCGCCAAAGCACCGCGGGATCACGTACTTCGTGGTCGACATGGCCTCACCGGGGATCGAGGTTCGTCCGCTGCGCCAGATGACGGGCGATTCCCATTTCAGCGAGGTGTTTCTCGACGAGGTTCGGATCCCCGCCGACCAGGTGCTTGGGGAGGTGGGGGAGGGGTGGCGAGTCGCGCAGACCACGCTCGCCAGCGAGCGCACCGCGATCGCCGCAGGATCCGGGGGTGCCGATCCGCCCGGACTCATCGAGCTGGCGCAGAACCTCGGGCGGGCCCAAGACCCGATCATCCGACAGATGGTGGTCGATGCTTACCTGCGCGGCGAGCTTCTTCGCTTCTTGCGGCTGCGCTCGCAGACGGCCTTGTCGCAGGGAACCCGCCCTGGCCCCGAAACCTCGGTGATGAAGCTCGCCTACGCCAGGTTCATGCAGCAGATGACCGCTGCAGCGATCCATGTTCAGGGTGCGACGGCAATGCTGGCCGACCCCACGCTGCTCCCGCGAGGTGGCGTGTGGACGACGAAGTTCCTCTACTCCCCGTCACTGCGGATCGCTGGTGGTTCGGACCAGATCCAGGGGAACATCATCGGCGAGCGGGTGTTGGGCCTGCCAGCAGAGGCGCGGGCCGACAAGGACACGCCCTTCCGCGATCTGGCGAAGGCCGTTGGGTAGGTTCGGACGATGGTGACCACGGCGGAAGCACTCACCAAGAGCCAGGCGGCCCGTCGGCAGCGCGTCCTCGTCGCAGCGTTGCAGCTCGGTGCTGAAGGCGGCTACGACGCCGTGCAGATGCGCGACGTCGCGACGTCAGCCGAGGTGGCGCTGGGCACCATCTATCGCTACTTCCCGTCGAAAGATGCCCTCCTCGCCGCGGCCATGGTCGAGTGGATGGAGGACCTCGAACGTCGGGTCACCACCCGGGCGCCCCAGGGCGCCACCACTGCGGAGCGCGTGTACGACGTGCTGCGGAGGGCGGTGGGCACCATGGAGCGTCAGCCGAAGTTGGCTGAGGCCGTGATCACCGCGCTCACCTCCGACGATCGCGAGGCCGGCGGCGCCTCGACCGCCACCACCGAGGTGATGCAGCGCGTCATGCTCCGGGCGTTCCCCGAAGGAACCGACCCGCAGATGGAGGCCAACATCGCGCGCGTGCTGGGCCACGTCTGGTTCTCCTGCCTCGTGGCCTGGAGCAATGGTGTGGGCGACCTCACCTGGGTGGCCGACGAGCTGGAGACCGCCTGTCACCTGCTCTGCGATCACCTGGGCTAGCGCCCGCCGCGCATCGGTGGGCGATATCTCATCGCGGAGCGGTCCGAGGACCAGGGGGCGCGTGGCGGCACGATCAGGCTGCAAAGCGTGATGAGCACCTGGTCGTAGTTGACCCGCCAACCCGCGAACTCGCGCCAGGCTTCGTCGCGATCCGCCTTCAGAGGTGCTCCCACCGCCTCGAGGCGATCCCACACCTCCTCGAACTCCAGCCGAGTCACCGCGATCGGGTCGCCGGGCTGTGGGTCTGGGTCGTAGACGATGTCGAAGACGTCAGCGATGTGGCGCAGGGCCAAGAACCCGGAACGTAGGCACAGCTCGGCAGCGAACGTGCGGGGCAGATCGAGGCATGACGAACGGAGGGCCGCGGTGTCGAGGACGCATCCGGCGGCGGTGAGCCAGGAGCGCTCCGGGTGCTGGCTGCGGAAGAAGGGGAGAGCAGCGTTGGAGGTGTGGCTCTCCTCGACCTCGACGAACCAGCGGTCCCAGTCCGCCCAGAGGTCGTCGAGCTGGTCGAGCCATCCGATCCGCATGGCCCGCTCGATCAGCACCGCGGGGTCGGGCGGTGTCCCCGCCCGCACGTCGAGCTGACCCACCAACACCTCCCGTCGGGAGAACTGGGAGTAGATCGACGGCAAGAACGAGATCAAGAGGGCCACCAGACCCAGGCCGATTGTGGCGGCCACGAAGGACAACGTGGTCGCGGGGAGGTCCTTGGAGAAGGCGAAGCCGAGCGTGAGCAGAGAAGACCCGCTGAGCGTGAAGGACTCCCGAGGGAAGCCCGTCCCCAACGCCCAGAACATCGGGGCGAACGCAATGATGGTGCCAGCGATCCAGACACCGGGAAGGACGACGAGCGCGACCGGCGCGTAGCGCGCCATGATCCGGTCGGCGTCCTCCCAGCGAGCAGTTCGGCGCACCCGAAGGTCAAACACCCGTCGCACGCCTGAGAACACCGCCCGGGTCAGAACGCTCGACTCAGCGCGCGGCACCACGACCGTGCGCAGAGCCGACCCCACGATGCTCAAGGCCAGCGTCGCCCCGGCCAGGAACGCCAGAACCCTCACGACGACGTCCATCGTCAGATCGCTCGGTCGCGGCCTTCCCAGTAGGGGTCGCGAAGCTGGCGCTTGAGGAGCTTGCCCGTGGGTTCGCGCGGGAGCTCCGAAGAGAAGTCGATCGATCGGGGCCACTTGAACTTGGCCAGCCGCCCCGCCAGGTGCTCCATGACCGAGGCGGCCAGCTCCTCGCCGGCTTCGTAGCCAGGTGCCGGCTCGATCACGGCCTTGATCTGCTCACCCATGTCGTCGTCTGGCACGCCGAACACCGCAACGTCGCCGACGCCGGGGTGAGCGAGGATCTCGCCCTCGATCTCGGCCGGGTAGATGTTCACGCCCCCGGCGATGATCATGTCGCTCTTGCGATCGCAGAGGAACAGGAAGCCGTCCGCGTTCAGATAGCCAACGTCACCGACCGTGAAGAACCCATCGGCGTCGTGGTTGTCGTCGGTCTTGGCCTTGTCGCCCTTGTACTCGAAGTCCTGGCCACCCATCTTCATCCAGACGGTGCCGGGCACATCGGGGGGGACTGCAGCCCCACTGTCGTCGGTGATCTTCAGCTCTGAGATGGCCCAGGGGCTCCCGACCGTGCCTGGGTACTTGAGCCAGTCCTCGGGCGTGGCGGTGGTGCCGCCACCCTCAGTGGCGCCGTAGTACTCCCAGATCACGGGACCCCACCAGTCGAGCATCTTCTGCTTGACGTCGATGGGGCACGGCGCTGCGGCATGGATCGCCCATCGCATCGAGGAGAGGTCGTACTGGCTCTTCACCTCATCCGGGAGCTGGAGCATCCGGTGGAACTGCGTGGGGACCATGTGCGTGTGGGTGACCGAGTGCTGCTCGATCTTGGCCAGCGTCTCAGCCGGGTCCCACTTGTCCATGAACACGACCCGGTGGCCGGAGTTCAGCGCGTTGCCGGCGAAGGTGGTGACGGCGGTGTGGTAGTTCGGCGAGGTGCAGAGGTGCACCTGGTCGTCACGATGGGGGATGCCGAACAGGCCGAAGAAGGCTGTGAAGAGCTCCGCCATCACATCAGGGTCGACGTCGTTCAGCTTTCGGCGGACGCCCTTGGGCTTCCCTGTGGTGCCAGAGGTGTAGTGCATCGCCGCCCCCGCAGATCGATTCTCCGGAAGGGTGTCGGGCTGGGCGGCGAGGGCGGCCGCAACGTCGCGGAAGCCAGGGATCACGCCGTGCGACAGGCGTGCATCAGCGGAGATGCCCGCCTCGTCGGCCGCGGCCGCGATCACGGCGGCGTAGCGCTCGTGGGACACAATGGCCTTCGCGCCAGAGTCCTGAATGATGTACGCGATCTCGGGCGCCGAGAGCCGATAGTTGATCGGTACGTAGTACCAACCGGCCTGCAGGGCCGCGAGATAGACCTCCACGGGCAGCACGCCGTTGGGCAGCACCGTCGCGACCGCGTCGCCTTGCTGCAAGCCCAGAGAACGGAGCAGGTGGACATATTGGTTGGCCCGCCTGAGGAGATCGCCCGCGGCGTGCTCGGTGCCGTCGGGATCCACGACAGCCACGAAGTCCGGCTCGGCCTGGGCGTACTTGTAGAAGCCTGACATGACGGTGCCTACCCCCGGTTTCCCATCTGACGGACCGTCAGACTAGAACGGGTTCCAGTCCGGCTCCAACCGGTACGCTCCGCCCGTCGCACGCCGCGACGCCGCTCCCAGGGGGATCACAATGCGCGCTGCTCTGCTCCGCAACATCGGCGATGCCGAGCTCGAGATCCGTGACGACATCGAGCTTGTGGCGGTCGGCCCCGGCGAAGTCCGGGTGAAGATCGAGGCCACTGGCGTCTGCCACTCCGACCTCTCCGTGATGACCGGGACGATTCCGCAGCCCGCTCCATGCATTCTCGGCCACGAGGGAGCCGGCATCGTCGCGGAGGTGGGGGAGGGAGTCACCAACGTCAAGGCTGGCGACCACGTGATCATCGCTTGGAGCCCCCCCTGCGGCGAATGCGCCTATTGCGGGCCGCGCCACCAGCCCAACCTCTGCTTCAACATCCAGATGGTGATGGGCGGCACGCCGCACTTCACGCTCGACGGCGCTCCGATCGCCGGCATGGCTGGGGCCGGGACGTTTGCGGAGGAGATGATCATCCCGCACCAGGGTGTGGTGAAGATCGACGATGACATCCCGCTCGAGATCGGCAGTCTCGTCGGCTGCGGTGTGATGACCGGCGTGGGCTCCGTCATCAACACGGCGAAGGTCACCGCTGGCTCGTCAGTCGTGGTGTTCGGCTGCGGTGGTGTTGGGATCTCGTGCATCATGGGCGCCAAGCTCGCCGGTGCTTCGGTGATCGTCGCCGTCGACCTGAACGACGGCAAGCTGGAGGACGCGAAGCGCTTCGGCGCCACGCACGCCTGCAAGCCGGAGGAGCTCGAGAGCCTCAAGGGCAGCCTCACTGGCGGCGAGGGATTCGACTACGCCTTCGAGGCCATCGGTCTTGCCAGCACGATGCGGGCTGCCTACGACAACGCCCGTCGTGGCGGCACGGCGTGCATCGTCGGCGTGGGCAAGCTCGACGAGTTCGTGAGCTTCTCAGCGTTCGAGCTGTTCTTCTCCGAGAAGGTCCTTGTCGGTAGCTACTACGGCTCCGCTGACGTTCGCACCGACTTCCACAAGCTCCTGGGCTATTGGAAGGACGGTCAGCTCGATCTCGACGGCATGATCACGCGGCGCATCAAGCTCGACGACATCAACGATGCCTTCGAGGCCATGAAGCGCGGCGAGGTAATCCGCCAGGTCATCTCCTTCTAGACACGCGAGGCGCTCATGGCTGACGACTCCGGGGTGCTCCGCGCGCCCCTCATCATCGAGTATCCGTTCTCTCGTACCACCGGTCCGGTGATCGGCGCCTTCCTCACGGGCCTGCGTGAGCAGGTCTTGCTCGGGATCAAGGGCTCCGATGGAACGGTGATCGTGCCCCCCACCGAGTACGACAGCTTCACCGGTGAGGAGCTGACCGAACTCGTTGAGGTTGGTCCCGGGGCGGAGGTGCTCACCTGGGCCTGGGTCCGCGAGCCGATGCCCAAGCATCCGATGCAGACGCCCTTCGCCTGGGCGCTGGTCAAGCCTGACGGTGCCGATGTCGGGTTCCTGCAGGTGGTCGACGCCGGCTCTGCCGAGGCCATGCGCACTGGCATGCGGGTGCGCCCGCGCTGGGCCGCCGAGCGCGAAGGCAGCATCCACGATCTCGAGTGCTGGGAGGCCGACGTCTGATGGCCGACATCAAGATCCCCGCCATCCTCGATGGCAAGGAGCTGGTTCGCTCCGTTCGAACCCCTGCACGGATGGACTTTGTGTACACGGCAGGAATGGCCACCACCCGGTTCCTCGCTGGCATCGCCGAGGGCAAGATCCTCGGGGAGCGGGCTCCGGGAGGCAAGGTCTACGTGCCTTCTCGCGGCGCTGACCCCCAGCTCGGCGTGCCCACCTCAGAGCAGGTCGACCTACCGCATGTCGGGACCCTCGTCAGCTTCTGCGTCGTCAACGTCGCGTTCTACGGGCAGGGCATGGAGATCCCGTACACGTCGGGGTTGATCCTCCTCGACGGCTCCGACCTGCCGCTCATGCACCTGATCCAGGAGTGCCCTGTTGAGGACGTTCGGATCGGCATGCGCGTCGAGGCCGTCTGGGTCGACAAGAGCGAGCTGGCACCGAACCTCGAGAGCATTCGCTACTTTCGTCCAACCGGGGAGCCCGATGTGGTCGTGACCCAGCCAGGCGCGGGGGTGACGTGGTGATCGACGTCGCAGTCATCGCCTTCGCGCAAATGCCCAACGTCCGTGCCGAGACGGCGCTCAACGACGTCGAGATGCTCATGCCTGTGATCGCGGACGTTCGGGCCAAGGCGGGGCTCACACAGGCCGACATCGGCTTCACCTGCTCGGGCTCCACCGACTACCTCTCTGGCCAGGCCTTCAGCTTCGTGTCCACCCTTGATGGGGTCGGCCCGTGGCCGCCCATTCAGGAGAGCCATGTCGAGATGGACGGTGCGTGGGCGCTCTACGAGGCGTGGGTGAAGCTCCAGCTCGGCGACGTCGACACAGCCTTGGTCTACTGCTACGGCAAGTCGGCCCCCGGCCCCTTGCACGAGGTGCTGTCCCGCCAGCTCGATCCGTACCACGTCGCACCGCTTTGGCCTGATGCCATCAGCCTTGCCGCCCTCCAAGCGCGCATGCTGCTGGACGCCGGCAAGGCAACCGAAGCCGACTTCGCCGAGGTCGTCTCCCGGAGTCGGCGAAACGCGATCAACAACCCCAACGCGCAGCTCGCGTGGGATTCCACCACCGCCGAGCTCCTCGATGAGCCGATGATGATCGATCCGCTCCGCAAGAGCGACTGTCCGCCCATCACCGACGGTGCGTGCGCAGTGATCCTGGCGTCGGGGGATCGAGCCCGAGAGCTGCGACAGCGACCGGCATGGATTCGCGGCATCGATCACCGCATCGAGCCCATGGCGTTGGGATTGCGCGACCTCACTGTTTCGGTCTCCACCCGCGCAGCCGCAGCGAAGGCGGGCCTCTCCACCGCCCCGGTCGATGTCGCCGAGCTCCATGCTCCTTTTGCCCCACAGGAGCTCATCCTGCGCGAGGCCCTGGGACTTGGTGGCCACGACAACGTCAATCCCTCCGGTGGACCGTTGGCCGCGAACCCGGTGATGGTGGCGGGCCTCACTCGCATCGGAGAGGTGGCCCAGCGGATCATGGACGGCACGGCGACCAGAGGAGTGGCCCACGCCACGTCAGGCCCGTGTCTCCAGCAGAACCTTGTCACCGTGCTCGAAGGGGAGGGCTGAGCCGCATGCCGAAGGAACGCGTTGCAGTAGTCGGCGTTGGCCAGACGAAGCATCAGGCCACACGCGGGGATGTCTCGATGGCCGGCCTCGTGCGCGAAGCCGCCTCGCGAGCACTCGCCGATGCCGAGATGACGTGGGGCGACATCGACGCTGTGGTGGTCGGCAAGGCACCCGACTTCTTCGAGGGCGTGATGATGCCCGAGCTGTACCTCGCCGACGCCCTGGGCGCGACGGGCAAGCCGCTGTTCCGGGTGCACACTGCCGGGTCGGTCGGCGGGTCCACGGCCATCGTGGCGGCCCAGCTCGTGCAGGCAGGGATCCACGAGCGGGTGCTCACCGTCGCCTTCGAGAAGCAGAGCGAGAGCGAGGCCATGTGGGCGCTTTCGATGCCCATTCCGTTTCAGCCGCCGCTGCACGCTGGCGCTGGCGGCTACTTCGCCCCGCACATTCGCTCCTACATGGCGCGCTCAAACGCTCCCGATCACATCGGGATCCTGGTGGCCCTGAAGGACCGCACGAATGCGCTCAAGAACCCTTACGCGCATCTGCATGAGCCCGACATCTCCTTCGACTCCATCAAAGACTCGATGATGCTCTGGGACCCGATCCGCTACGCCGAGACCTGCCCCAGCTCCGACGGTGCCTGTGCGATGGTGCTGGGGAGCGAGGCCGTCGCCGACCGTTCCACGAAGCCGGTGGCCTGGGTGAAGGGCACGGCGATGCGCTCCGAGCCCACGATGTCGGCCGATCGTGATCCGGTGCTGCCGCGCGGTGGCAGCGACTGTGCCGCCGACGTCTACCGGCAGGCAGGCATCACCGATCCCCGGAGCCAGGTCGACTGCGTCGAGATGTACGTGCCCTTCTCGTGGTTCGAGCCGATGTGGCTCGAGAACCTGCACTTCGCTCCGAGCGGCGAAGGCTGGAAGTTCGTGGAGGACGGCGTCACGCAGCTTGATGGAGACCTACCGGTGAACATGTCCGGTGGAGTGTTGTCGTCCAACCCCATCGGGGCGTCAGGCATGCTCCGCTTTGCAGAGGTCGCCCTCCAGGTGCGCGGCATGGCCGGTGATCACCAGGTGCCCGATGCACGCGTCGGAGTGGGTCACGCCTACGGCGGCGGCTCCCAATTCTTCGCCATGTGGGTAGTGGGCTCAGACAAGCCGTGACCGGTCGCCTGGAAGGCAAGGTCGCAATCGTCACCGGCGCAGCTCGCGGTCAGGGCGAGGCCGAGGCGCGCCGATTCGTGGCCGAGGGCGCATCGGTGCTGCTCACCGATGTGCTTGACGTTGAGGGTGAGGCGGTGGCCGCAGACCTCGGGGAGCACGCCGCGTACCGCCACCTCGACGTCAGCTCAGAGGACGAGTGGATCGCCGCGGTAGCCGATGCCGAGGAACGGTTCGGACCGGTGACGATCCTCGTCAACAATGCCGGCATCCTCGACTTCGGTTCGATCGAACATCAGGACGTGGAGAAGTTCCGCCGCGTCATCGATGTGAACCTCGTCGGCACCATGATCGGCATGAAGTCGGTCACCCCTTCGATGCGTCGAGCCGGTGGTGGGTCGATCATCAACATCTCGAGCAACGGCGGGATCATGGGCCTCCCCGGTCTGGGGGCCTACGTGTCGAGCAAGTGGGCCGTTCGTGGCCTTTCAAAGACGGCTGCCATGGACCTCGGCAAGCGCGGCATTCGGGTGAACTCGCTCCACCCCGGCGGGGTCGACACGCCGATGACGCGTCTGCCTGGCCAGGAGCCGAACGAGACGCTTTTCGCCAAGAGCCTGCCGATGGGCCGCTTCGGCCACGTCGACGAGATCGCCAACGTGGTCACCTTCCTCGCCTCCGACGAAGCCAGCTACGTCACCGGCGCCGAGTGGTCGGTCGATGGCGGCGCCACGGCTGGCGACCGCAGCCTCCTCGGCTGACCGATAGCGTTCCGACCGGGCCAGCCCACTGCGGACTGCCCCGGGGGACAGCGGAGGCCGTGATGCTGCGATCGGGCACGAGGTGCATTTCAGACAGCGGTCGGGCAGCTCGCAACGTCTTCGCTGTTGCCGCGCTGGCGGTTGGATCGGTCGTGGCGATGCTCCCGGCCGCAGCTGTACCGACGGACCTGATGTGGTTGGGGCCTCGCGTGGACTACGCCACAGCGCAGCTACCGCTCTCGGTTGCCTCCGGCGACCTCAACGGCGACGGCGCGGCCGACCTCGTGACGTCTAACTCGGGCGACTCCACCGTGTCGGTGCTCCTCGGGGATGGCTTTGGTGGATTCGAGCCGAAGGCGGACTTCCCCACCGGGGGGTACCCGAACTTCGTGGTCGTCGCAGATCTGACCGGTGATGCGTTACCAGACCTGGCCACCGCCAACAGCAACGATGACAGCGTCTCGATCCTTCGTGGGCTTGGCGACGGTCGGTTCGGGCCCAAGACGGACCTGCCCGCCGGAGCCGTCCCGCGTGCGGTCGCTGTCACAGACCTCAACGGCGACGGCGCCGCCGATCTCGTCACAGCGAACAGCGGTGGAGACACCATGTCGGTCTTGCTTGCCAACGGTTCTGGCAGCTTCGCCCCCAAGGTCGACTACGCAACGCGGTCCGGTCCCTTCGCCGTCGTCGCGGCCGACCTCAATGGCGACCACCACGTCGATGTCATCGTCGCCAACCGGTACGACCGGACGGTCTCAGTACGCCATGGCAACGGTACGGGCCGCTTCGGCCCGCGTACCAGCTACGCGACCGGGCCGCTCCCAACGTCGCTCGGTGTCGCGAACCTCAACGGCGACGCGATCCCGGATCTCGTCGTCGCCACGGCTGGGGCAGAGACCGTCTCCGTGCACCTCGGCACGCCTGGCGGGTTCGCGCCGATGGCGACGTTCCGGATCGGACTGGAGCCATCCGCGGTGGCACTCGGTGACCTCGACGGCGATGGTGCAACCGACATCGTCACGACCGACGCGAGCAGCAGCAACCTCACCGTCCTCCGAGGAAGCGGAACCGGTGTGTTCAGCGAATTGGTGACCGTTCCGACGGGCAGCCAGCCCGTGGCGCTCACGCTCGAGGACCTCGATGGTGATGCAGCACCCGATGTGGTTACCGCCAACATTGCTGCCAACAACGTCTCCGTCTTCCACAGCACTGCACCGGCCACGGTCCCTGGGGCTCCGTGGATCGGACTTGACACCGAACCGGGGCCTGGTTTCGTGCGTGTGTCGTGGACGGCGCCGGCGTCGGACGGCGGCCGCCCGATCACCGCCTACGTTGTCACCCCCGTGGTCGGCTACTTCGCGTTCCCGCCGATCACCTTCGCTTCAGATCTCACGGTGCAGAACGTGCCAGTGCCCCCTGGATTCGCCTACCGGTTCAGGGTCGCTGCGGTGAATGCCATCGGGGTCGGACCGCAATCGAAGTCGAGCTACCCGGCTAGCCCGCTCGCGACAGTACCGGGGCCCCCGACGATCGGGGCTGCGGTGCGCGGCGACGCGTCTGCGACCTTGTCATGGACCGCTCCCAGCTCGAATGGCGGCTCGGCGATTACCGGCTACGTGGTCACTCCGTACGTCGGCTACTTCCCGCTCGCTCCGGTTACCTACGCCTCCACGGCGACAACCCAGACCGTGCCCGGGCTGATCAACGGGGTCGCTTACAGGTTCCGGGTTCGCGCCATCAATGCAGTCGGCACGGGCGGGTTCTCAACGATCAGCAACCCGCTTTAGGTCGGTGACACGCTCCCTGGGTTCTTCGTCGGGTCGGGGGACTAGCCTCCAACTTCGTCGGCAACGCTCAGTTCTCCTTTGACGGAACGTTCTTCCTTCGGCCCCCCAGCGGCCCTGTCGTAACAGGTACGGCCACCGGCCCCCTGTTCTCAGGCACCAGACCGAACGACTTCGATCTCACCCTGACGCCAATTGTCGAAAGCCCGATCTTGATGGCGGGCACGGCGACGCCCACTGTTGCGAACCAGAGTGTGATCCGCGGCTTCCTGACGCAGCTCTGACCAAGGGCCGATCAGCCAGCGAGCCCAGGGAACGTTCTCGTCAACCTCAGCCGGGCAGGATCGGTTGCAGCCCTGCAGCAGTCAGGAGGATCAGCTCGCCGTTCTCGAGCTCACCGAAGCTGACGATGTTCCCAAGGTCGGTGGCCAGGACCACCGGCGTGGCCGTCGGATCATCGGCGGGGACGGCGCGAATGAAGCCGGTGCAGTAGTCGGCGAAGAGGTACCAACCGTAGAGACGTGGGATGGCTTCGCCTCGGTAGACGTACCCACCTGTGATCGAACAGCCTTCATCGTGGTTGTACGTGACGACAGGGGCGGTGAAGGACGGATCAGACGTTCCCTCGTAGTCGTTGGCCCCCTCGACGGTGTCCCAGCCGAAGTTGGGATGGTCGGCATCTCCGTCGATCACCGTCACCTCCTCGATGGTGTTCTGGCCGACGTCAGCGATCCACAGCCGGCCTGTCTCTCGATCGAAGCTGTACCGCCACGGGTTGCGGAGCCCGATGCCCCAGATCTCGGGCCTGTCCCAGATGGGGTTCGTGCTGGGAGCGAAGAGCCCACCGTCAGGGTTGGGGAGGACCCGGAGCATCTTGCCCAGTAGGGAGCTGTCGTCCTGGGCCACCTCGCCAGCGTCGCCGCCCCCTCCGCCGTCCCCAGTGCCGATCCAGAGGGCGCCATCGGGGCCAAAGACCAGGTTCCCGCCGTTGTGGTTCTCAAACGGCTGACCGATCTCGAGGTGCAGCAGCTCGTCGGTCTCGATGGGTAGACCGTCCCCGTCAAGGGCCCACGAGCGGATCTCCGTGTCGCCACGCGCGTTGGTGAAGTTGAGATACATGCGGTCGTCGTCCGGGTCGACCGCGATTCCCAGCAACCCTCGCTCGCCCTCGGCCGACGTCCGGTTGCCGATGTCGAGCACAATCGTCGCCTCGCCGGTCTCGAGGTTCACGGCGTGAACAAGTCCGTCCAACGTCGTCACAAGCACCGGGCCGGGGCCCGTCGGGTCCGCGAGCGCGGACGCGCCCGGAAGCGGGATGCCGCCAGCCACCGCTAGGGCCGGTGCTTCGCCAGTAGCGCCGCTCGGGGCGGAGGCAACGGGCAAGGCCAGTGCCTCGCCCTCCTCAGCTGGACCGGAGGTGCGTCGCTCGGCCTGTGCGTAGGTGCGACCCGGGAGCACGAGCTTCGCGAGGAAGGTGATCTCGTCCCGCTTCACCCAGGCTGTCGCTAGTAGGAGGACGAGCAACACGGCCGCCGTGGTTCGGCTCCGACGAGAGCGAGGGAGAACGCGCATGCCCCATCTTTGTCGCTACCTCGGTCGCCAGATCGGCACCCAGGGCTAGGTGCGAGCCTTGCGAAGGCGGAGGCCGGAGTCGATGAGGCGGCGAATCAGCTCTCGACTGCTCACGGGCGTCGCTCCGAGATCGATGGCGCGGACGCGGTACTCGCTGGGAATGTCGTAGTGGTCGCCCTGGAAGGCCTTGCGTGGAATGCCGAGCGCTTCGGCCATGGCGTGCAGCTCGTCGTAGCTCTCGTCACTCACGAGGTGTGCCCAGCGCCGGTCTCGCCAAGGCCAAACAGCCGGGTCCACGAGCACAGTCATCGGCCGGGGGAGACGACCAGCCGATAGCCCGCGTCGATGCTGTCGCGGTCGAGAAGGTCTCCGTGTGCTCGTGTCCACGTTCCGTCGTCGAGATCCCGCTCCAGTTGCGCCATCGCCCGATCGACCACTGCCACCGGCTGCCGCGCAATGCCGGAGATGCCAGCTCGGACAGCGGGGGAGAGGTAGGCGCCCGGACGACGCCACCACGCGTGGCAGAAGCCGTCGACGCAGTCTGCGGGCACCGGAACCACCTCGACGCGGCCGCCACCGAGCGTCGTCGCGATGGTGTCGGGCGAGGGAAGCCCATCGTCCAGAGCGAGCATCTCCGGTAGGTAGTCCGTCACCAGCCACTGCCTCGAGTGGACGGCATTGTCGAAGGTGAGGACGACGACCGGTCCCACCGTCACCCGGCGCAGCTCCGCCAAGCCAGCGATCGGGTCGGGCCAGTGGTGGACCGTGAGGAAGGCCATGGACCCAGCGAAGGCGTCGTCGGCGAAGGGGAGGTGCTGGGCGACCCCTCGCGCCACCGGCGCCGCATCCGACGCCCGCTGGCGGATCATGGTCGGCGAGGGCTCGATGGCCACGAGTCTGGGCCCACGAGGTTCGTAGGAGCCCGTCCCCGCCCCGACGTTCAGCAGCGACATGACCCCGGCAAGTGGGGCGTGGAGCTGCTCGCGAACCCGCGGGTCCTCCTGCCGCACCGCTTGATACCCGACGCCGATGTCCTCATAGAGGGGTCGGCGCATCGTCATCGCTCTCCCGGCACCCGATGCCGGTCAGGCATCGCCCAGCTTCGCGCTCGCAGTCGCCTTTGCGGGGGCTTCATCGGCACGTTCCGGCCACCACGGAGGCGGGAAGATCGTGCGCTCGTCGCTGACGCCTTCGGCGTAGAACTGGGCGGCCCACTTGCGGAACTTCATGAAGGGGCCGTCGTTGTCGGCGAGGGCAGGCCGCACGAGATGGGCCTTGTGCTCCCAGATGGGCTTGTCCTCGAGGAACTGCTTGTCCACCTCGCGCACGAAGGCCTGGCCCACGTTGCGAGTGGTCTCCTCATCGCCCATGGTCTTGAACCGGAAGTTGAAGCGGGTGATGCACCGGTTGGCAGTGATCGGGGTGGTGACGGCCAAGCTCACGGTGTCGACGATGCCGGCGAAGCGCACGATGGCCACGCCAGGGCCGATCTGTTCGGAGTCGATCCGGCCCTCCATCACGCCGCGCGGTGTCGGGAACTTCTGACACGACTTCATCTGCGTGTTGGGGAAGCCCGTCTCATAGCTCTCCATGACCGGTACTTCGGCGGTGTTGTGCACGTAGCGGAAGTGTGCGGAATCGACGCCGTTCTCGGCCATCTCCTGCCAGGGCGCCTCGACGGTGTGCTCCGTGCGGATGACCGTGGACCATTCGGGATCACCAGCGAACTCTGCGAGCTCGCGGATCTCCCACATCGGCTCCACCGACGCGTCGGGGTGGTACCAGACAAGGGACACGCCGTTGCGTTCCACGACGGGGAACGTGCGCAGCGTGCCCTTCTTGTTGGTGCGCTTGGAGTAGGGGATGTCGGTGTTCACTCCGTCGCCGTCGAACGTCCAGCCGTGGAAGGGGCACACGAGCTGGCAGTCCTTCACGGTGCCGCCGTGACCGAGGTGCGCACCGAGGTGGGGGCAGAACGGATCCTGCACATGCAGCTCACCGGTCTCATCTCGCCAGGCAACCAGGTGATGGTCGAAGTAGAAGATCGCTCGCGGCTCACCCTCGGGGTAGTCCTCCGGGTACCCGATGGAGAACCAGCCGAACGGAACAGGAAATGGCGAGCGCTCGGTGCTGACGGTGAGGGTCATGAGGTCTCCAGGTTGAACACGCGCACGGCGTTGTCGCGCAGGAACTTCGGCCAGACATCGTCCTTGAGCTGCACGTTGGGGAGCTCAGCAAAGATGCGCTCGAGCGAGAGCCCCATCGGGAAGTAGCCGGCGTACATGACCTTGTCGGCGCCGCGGCTGTTGGCGAAGTCAATGATCGTCTGCGGGTAGTACCGCGGAGCAAAGGCCGACGTGGAGTAGTAGAGGTTCGGCCACTTCAACATGAGCTTCACCGCGAGTGCATCCCATGGCTCCGCTCCGTGGCGCATCACGATCTTCAGCTCCGGGAAGAACCAACAGACCTCGTCGAGCAGCTCCGTCTTCTGGCAGAGCATCGGCACCCGTGGGCCGGGCACGCCGGTGGTGATGCAGATGGGGATGTCGAGCTCGATGCACTTGGCGTAGATCGGGTAGAAGCGCTTGTCGTTGATCGGCACCTGAGGCGTCATGCCGGCGGGGAAGGCGCTCGCCGCCTTGATGCCGAGGGTCTCATGGGCCTTCACCAGATCGCGCACGGCCTGCATGCCCAGGTTGGGGTTCACCTCATAGGAGGCGAAGAAGCGATCGGGGTGCTCGACGATGGCGCGCGTAGAGGTGCTGCGCTCGAAGCTCACACCGAGCATGGCCTTGTCGATCCCGAAGTGATCCATCTCGCCGAGCACGATGGCCACCGGGTCGGCGTCGGGGTCCATGTCCTTGGGAACGTCCTTGAACATGTACTGAGCGGGGAACTCCATCGCTTTGGACTCGTCGTCCATGAGCCCGGCGCGGAGGAAGCCGTACCACTCCTTCTTGGTGCCTTCCGGTATGCCCAGCATCAGGTCGATGACGCCTACATCAGACGGAAAGCCCATGCGTCCAGACTAGAACACGTTCTAGTTCTGAGCGAACATCCGACGCTAGGGTCCGCGGCATGGATCTCGGACTCATCATCGGATACTGGCCATCCTCGGGCCCGCCACCGGACGCCGCAGAGCAGATCGCAACCGCTGAGCGACTCGGGTTCAAGAGCGTGTGGATGTCAGAGGCCTACGGCTCCGATTGCTTCACGCCGCTGGCCTGGTGGGGGAGCGCGACCGAGCGGGTGCAGCTCGGGACGGCCATCACGCAGATCTCCGCTCGTACGCCAGCGTCGACGGCGATGACGGCAATCACCCTCGACCATCTCACCGGTGGCCGGTTCATCCTCGGCCTCGGAGTGAGCGGCCCACAGGTGGTAGAGGGGTGGTACTCCCAGGAGTACGCCAAGCCCCTCGCGCGCACGCGCGAGTACGTCGACATCATTCGAGCGATCGTCGCGCGCGACAAGCCTGTGGAGTACGTCGGCGAGCACTACCAGATGCCGCTCGTCGGCGGCACCGGCTTTGGCAAGCCGCTGAAGTCGATCGTGCGACCGTTGCGCACCGACATCCCCATCTATCTCGGCGCTGAGGGCCCGAAGAACGTGGCCCTCGCCGCTGAGATCTGTGATGGATGGCTGCCGATGTTCTTCTCTCCAAAGGCCGATGGCTTCTATCGAGAGGCGCTCGCGGAAGGGTTCAGCCGTCCTGGAGCGCGCCAGACGCTCGACACCTTCGAGGTGGCCTGTGTCGTGCCCACCATCGTGGGGGCCGACGTCGAGGCGTGTGCCGACCTGCTGCGGCCCACGCTGGCGCTGTACGTCGGTGGCATGGGTGCCAAGGATCGCAACTTCCACCTCGACGTCTTCGCCCGCCTCGGCTACGCGGCGGAGTGCGAGAAGATCCAGGAGGCCTACCTAGCTGGCCGCAAGGATGAAGCCGCCAGCTTCGTGCCGACGCAGATGGTTGAGGACGTCTACCTCGTAGGCCCGAAGGAGAAGATCCGCGACGACCTTGAGGCCTGGCGCGAGACCTGCGTCACGCAACTCCTCGTGAGCGGCCCGCCCTTCCTCCTCGAGGAGATCGCCGAGCTGGTTCTCTAGTTCTGTGAACGGATACGTCCGCATAGCGGACGTATCCGTTCACAGAACGGGTCATCGCTGATCGCGGTAGACCCGGCGGGCCCAGAGGAGCATCGGGACCTGGAGCGGGAGGCGCAGCCAGGCGGCAGCGGCGGTGTTGAACGGCTCCGGCGCGTCAGCGATGCCGCCATCGAGGGCAGACTGGATGTTGGCGGGGTAGACGCCGAGGAAGGTGAGCAGGCACACCAGCGCGCCGAGCTTCCGCGTGCGCCTGTTGCCTACGAGCAGAGCCCCGGCCAACTCAAAGCCACCACTCACCGAGGTCGTTGTGCGGGCCGAGCCGGGCATCCAGGTGGGCACGAGGGCATCGAAGAACTCAGGTCGCACGAAGTGCATCACCCCGGCCGACCCGATGAACGCGGCCAAGCCGAGCGCGCGTCGATCCTCAGGTGCCATGCGCGCCGAGACTACGGCGTTCTGTGAACGGATACGTCCGCATAGCGGACGTATCCGTTCACAGAACTTGGAAAGCCTCGGGTGGGGGACAGGCGCAGACGAGGTTGCGGTCGCCGTAGCCGCCGTCGATGCGGCTCACTGGCGGCCAGTACTTTCCATCCCGCAAGGAGTGCAGCGGGTAGGCAGCTTGCTCACGCGTGTAGGCGCGGTCCCACCCGGGCGCGAGGAGGTCCTCGGCCGTGTGGGGGGCGTGGGCGAGCGGGCTGTCGTCGTGCGCCACCTCGCCCCGTTCCACCTGCGCGATCTCCTCACGTATTGCCAACATCGCATCCACGAAACGGTCGAGCTCGTGGAGCGACTCACTCTCTGTGGGCTCGACCATGAACGTGCCGGCCACCGGGAAGCTCATGGTGGGGGCGTGGAAGCCGTAGTCGATGAGTCGCTTGGCCACGTCGTCGACCGTCACACCAGTGGCAGCCGTGATGGGCCTCAGGTCGAGGATGCACTCGTGGGCCACGCGGTCGTGGTCGCCCGTGTAGAGCACGGGGAAGGCGGCATCCAAGCGAGCGGCTACGTA
Source organism: Actinomycetes bacterium (assembly GCA_031422255.1). Taxonomy (GTDB): domain Bacteria; phylum Actinomycetota; class Acidimicrobiia; order Acidimicrobiales; family VFJN01; genus VFJN01. The sequence goes on from JANOQG010000150.1 coordinate 17,563, forward strand.
GTTGGCGTTGAGGATCGCCAGCTCGGTTGCACGACGGAGGCCGTCGGGTCCCATCAGCGCGATGTAGGCCCAGGAGATGGGCAGGATCGAAGCAGAGCCGTAGGGCGCTCCGGAGATGGGGCCGGGACCGGTGGCGGGACCGGCGTCCGGGTCGAGCGGGTGGTTTGGCAAGAACGGGGCCAGGTGGGCGCGCACCGCAACCGGGCCCACGCCGGGGCCGCCTCCGCCGTGGGGGATGCAGAACGTCTTGTGCAGGTTCAGGTGGCTGACGTCCCCCCCGAACCACCCCGGCCGAGCGATGCCGACGAGGGCGTTCAGATTGGCGCCGTCGACGTACACCTGTCCGCCGTGACTGTGCACGAGATCGCACAGGTCGGTGATGTGCTCCTCGAACACCCCGTGGGTTGAGGGGTAGGTGACCATCAGTACCGCCAGGTCGGCTCCGTGGTCGGTGACCTTTGCCTCGAGATCGGCGACGTCCACGTTGCCCGCGTCGTCGCACGCAACCACAACCACCCGCATGCCCGCCATCACCGCGGATGCGGCATTGGTGCCGTGGGCGGAGGACGGGATCAGGCACACATCGCGCTCGGACTCGCCGCGTGATGCGTGATAGCCGCGGATGGCGAGGAGGCCGGCAAGCTCGCCCTGAGAGCCGGCGTTGGGCTGAATCGACACCTTGTCGTAGCCGGTGATCTCCGCCAGCCATGCTTCCAACGACGTGATGAGCTCGCGGTAGCCCTCGGCCTGCCCGGGTGGGCAGAAGGGATGGAGCTGGCCGAACTCGGGCCAGGTGACCGCTGCCATCTCGGTGGTGGCGTTGAGCTTCATGGTGCAGGAGCCGAGCGGGATCATCGAGCGGTCCAACGCGATGTCTTTGTCGGCCAGCGCACGCAAGTAGCGCAGCATCTCGGTCTCGGAACGGTGCGCAGAGAACACCGGGTGGGTGAGGTAGTCGGTGGATCGTCGTAGCGTCGCCGGCACCGCAGTCTCAGCCGAGTCCGGAACAGCGACGCCGAGCGCAGTACCGAGCTGCTCGAGGATGGCATCGTCGGTGGTCTCATCGAGGGAGATGCCCACTGTGTGCGCGTCTACCCGGCGCAGGTTGAGCCCGCGGGCGAGGGCAGCACTCGTCACCTCGTCGGCCCGACCCGGAACGTCGATCGTGAGCGTGTCGAAGAACGCGGCGTGTCGAACAGAGATCCCGTCGGCCCGTAGGGCTGCTGCCAGCCGGGCCGTCCGGCGGTGGACCGCCTCGGCGATGTGCCGAAGACCCTCGGGCCCGTGGTACACCGCGTACATCGACGCGATCACGGCCAGCAGCACCTGAGCGGTGCAGATGTTCGAGGTCGCCTTCTCCCGACGGATGTGCTGCTCGCGCGTTTGGAGCGCCAGCCGATGAGCGGGACGGCCGGCTGCGTCCACGGACACGCCCACCAGTCGGCCTGGCATGGATCGGCGCAGAGCGTCGCGGGTGGCGAGGAACCCGGCATGGGGACCGCCGTAACCGAGCGGCACGCCGAAGCGTTGGGACGAACCAACACAGACGTCGGCGCCCTGCTCACCGGGGGGCGTCAGGATCGTGCACGCGAGCAGGTCGGTGGCGACCGCCACCAGGCCGCCCGCCTCGTGGACGGCAGCGATGGTGGGGGACAGGTCGCGCACCACCCCACTGGTTCCTGGATGCTGGAGAAGGGCGCCGAACACGGCCGAGGCGTCGAGCGCCGACAGTGGCGCCACCAGCAGGTCGATCCCGATGGGCTCGGCCCGAGCGGCGACCACCGCAATGGTTTGGGGGTGAGTCTCGGCGTCAACGAAGAAGGTCGAGCTGGTGTGCTTGGTGGAGCGTCGGATCAGCGTCATGGCCTCGGCGGCCGCGGTGGACTCGTCGAGCATCGAGGCGCCGGCGATGTCCATGCCGGTCAGGTCCGTGACCATCGTCTGGAAGTTCAGCAGCGCCTCGAGGCGACCCTGGCTGATCTCGGGCTGGTATGGCGTGTAGGCGGTGTACCAGGCCGGGTCCTCCAGCACGTTGCGCTGGATCACGCCGGGCGTGTGGGTGCCGGAGTAGCCGGTGCCGATGAGGGAGGTCACCACCTCGTTGCGGTCGGCGAGGGTGCGCAGCAGTGCGAGGACCTCCGGCTCGGACCTCGCATCCGGCAGCTGTAGCGGCTGGTCGCTGCGGATGGTCTTGGGCACCGCCTGGTCGATGAGCTCACCGAGGGTGGCCACGCCGAGGACGGCGAGCATGCGCTCCACGTCCGCTGGGCGCGGGCCAAGGTGGCGATCGGCGAAGGTTGTGGCCGGGAAGGGGAGGGGCATCGCAGGCTCCGGGGACGGTCGATGGCTAGGTTCCCCCGCCGTGGCCTGTGGCTCCAGCGTCGCCTCACCCCTGTGGTCCTGTGGCCTGAGAGGTTCGGGGCGGTTGCACCTTCGGCGCCCGACTCCCGACCGAGGCCGAGCGCCGGGACTCTCCCACAGGGGGTCATCAGCCCACGCAGGCTACCCCACGAGTTCTGGCCCGGCGGGACCGACCTATCGGTCGTGGTGGCCGGGCCAGAACTCGTGGTTACTTGACGTAACCATGATTATGGGCGGTTAGGGGACGTCTTCTGGGTAGGACGGCCCAGAAGTCAGTCAAGGCGGGGCTTCGAACGGCCGATGCCTCCTGGGATCACACCACAACGGGGCGGCTGGGAGGTTCAGGTAGATGGCGGTACCCAGCGGTGACGCCGCCCACTTGCTGCGGCGCACTGGGTTCGGAGTCACCACCGCCCGCCTCGCGGAGATCATGGCGCTGCCAGACCGGGCCGCGGCCATCGCACGGGTCACCGACGTCTCCCTGGCTCCTCCGGCAACCGGAGCGCCCATCGGCCCTGGTTGGGTCGAGACCCAATGGCCGGCCTGGTACCAGCTCACCTGGTGGTGGATGGACCGCATGCGCACCAGCCCCGTGCCGCTGGTCGAGAAGATGGTGCTGTTCTGGCACAACCACTTTGTGAGCAGCCAGGACAAGCTCTTCGACATGGGTCTGCTCTACACGCAGAACCAGCTGTTTCGCACGCACGCACTTGGCGACTACCACGCCCTGGTGCAGGCGATGGCAGTCGATCCCGCCATGCTCTGGTACCTCGACAACGCCGAGAACGTGGCGGGTCGCGAGCAGGAGAACTTCGCCCGTGAGGTGATGGAGCTCTTCACAATGGGGCAAGGGAACTTCACCGAAGCTGACGTCATCGCGATGGCGAAGGCATGGACTGGCCACAACGTGACCTCGGATGGCCGCCAGTACCAATACCGCTCGGCCGCCCACGATTCGAGCACAAAGGTGCTGTTCGGCATCTCCCGCAACTGGGACGGTCCGGAGACGCTCACCGAGATCCTCAAGGGCTCACGCGAAGCGGCGGCTTCTCGGTTCATCACCGCCAAGCTCTTCTCGTACCTCGCCTACCCCATTGCCGTCACGGATCCGCTCGTTACCACCCTCGCGGATGGCTTCCGAGCCGCCAACCTGTCGATCCTCTCGCTGGTGCAGGCCATCCTGACGTCGGATGCCTTCTGGAGCCCGACGGCGCGCTACGGCCTCGCCCGCAACCCGACCGAGTGGTTTGTGGCCGGGATGGAGGCCGTCAACCAGCCCGCATCGGCGCTTCATCCCGAGTGGTGGATGGAAGGCACCGGCCAGCAGCTCTTCTATCCGCCGAATGTGGCCGGTTGGAAGCAGAACGCCTACTGGATCTCGACCGCGTCGAGCTGGGCCCGCTCCAGTTGGGCCTCATACGTGCGATGGAAGGCCAACACGGCCGGCCTGTTCGCTGGGATCCAGTCGCAGTCAGCGCCCGCCATCGTCACTGCAGGGTTTGAGCAGTTCGGGATCGTCGACCCCTCGCCCACCACGCGTGCTGCGCTGGAGGCCTGGGTCACCCAGACCAAGGCTGCTGGGGAGTCCTGGTCGATCCCTCCGAACCTCGTACTCCTTCTGCTCCTGTCCCCCGAGTTCCAGCTGGCCTGAGGCGCACC
>JANOQG010000151.1:0-4690 GCA_031422255.1 Actinomycetes bacterium
GTCTCGGGCCCGATCGCCGGAGCGGGACAGCACCTCGTATGGGGTTGCCACCGTGCCCTCGGAGTTCGCCAACTCAACCCCGATTCGCTTCGAGCCGAGGTCGATGCCCATGGCCCTCACGAGCCACCCAGGCCCGCCGCCGCCCGAACGCTGTCCAGCGCAGCATCGATGCCTGCCGCGTCCTTCCCCCCGGCCACGGCCAACACTGGGTCTTGACCGCCGCCGCCCTTGATGAGCCTCTTCGCTCCCTCCAAGAGGCTGGAGGCGTTGAATCCGCTCTCAGGCATGACAGCCGCGACGATTGCGGCGCCACCCGCCTCGGGCGCTGTGGCCAGCACGACGACCCGAAGCCCCTGATCACGCAGTCCCAGAGCCAGATCGCGCAGGGTGTCGCGTTCCATGGGCCCAACCCTGGCCACGAGGACGCCGTCGACCGCTTGGCTCGCGAGCGCGTCGGCTTGTCCGCCAGCCGCCTGTCGCTTGAGCACCTTCACCTCGGCACGAAGGGCCTTGATGTCATCGAGTCGCTTGCGGGCACCATCGACGACGTCGGCCACCGGGACGTTCAGCACCTCGGCAACTTCGGCCAGCACCCGCTCCTCAGCTCGGAGGCGCTCGATCGGGCCAGTGCCGGTGACGGCTTCGATGCGCCGCAGGTTGGAACCGATCGACGACTCCGAGATGATCTTCACGGGCCCGATGTCGCCCAGCGCGCGCACGTGCGTGCCGCCGCAGAGCTCGGTGGAGTGTCGGCCAGCCTCCAGCACACGAACGATGTCGCCGTACTTGTCGCCGAAGAAGGCAATCGCCCCAAGCTTGGCGGCCTCGGGCTTGGTGGTCTCGAAGTGGCGCACCGACTCGTTGGCGAGGATCTCCTGATTGGCAAGATCCTCGATCTCCGCGATCTGCGCCGGGGTGAGGGCATCGGCGGGCCCGAAGTCGAACCGGAGACGCTCCGGATCGACCAGCGAACCCTGCTGCTTCACGGTGTCGCCGAGCACCTTCCGAAGTGCCCAATGGAGGATGTGGGTGCCCGTGTGGTTGCGGCGGATGGCGTCGCGTCGACCCACGTCGATGGACGCGGTGGCTTCCTGGCCGACGTCGATCGAACCCTCCGCAATGCGCACCACATGGCAGTGGAGCCCGGGAAGGCCGTAGGTGGTGTCGAGTACGTCGCCCGCGCCGGTGCTTGTGGTGATGCGGCCGGTGTCGCCCACCTGTCCGCCGGACTCGGCGTAGAACGGCGTGCGATCGAGGAAGACGGACACCGTCGCGTCGTCGGACGGGATGACGGCGAGCACCGTTGCCTTCGCCTCGAGCTCCTCACGCCCAACGAACTCAGTGGCGCCATGGTCATCCAGGATCTGCTGAAACGAGGAGAGGTTGGCGTAGAGGTCCTTGCCTGAGCGTGCCCCGGCCTTCGAAACCTGCTGGGCGTGGGCGAGCGCGGTCCGGTAGCCGGCGTCGTCCACTTCGATGCCGAGCTCAGCGGTGATCTCTTGGGTGACCTCCAGAGGGAAGCCGAAGGTCTCATAGAGGTCGAACGCGACATCGCCCGCGAGGGCTTGGCCGGCTGTCAGCTCCGCGAGCTTCGAGTCGAGCAGGCTGGTGCCGCGCTTGAGGGTCTCGCGGAATCGCTCCTCCTCGCGACTCACGATGCCGACGATGCGCTCCTGGTCCCGCCGCAGCTCGGGATAGCCGTCGGCCATCGCGTCCACGACCGCACCGATGAGACGCTCCGAGAGGTCTCGTTCGACGCCGAGCAGGTACGCATAGCGCACAGCCCGTCGAATGATTCGCCGCAGCACATACCCGCGGTCCTCGTTGGAGGGCACGATTCCATCGGCCACGAGAAACGTCATGGTTCGCGAGTGGTCGGCCAGCACCTTTAGCGCCACATCGGTGCGCTCGTCGGCGCCCAGCGTTCGACCGGTGATGGACTGGGCCACCTCGACGAGCCGCTGCAGTGGGTCGACGTCGTAGACCGTGGTGGTGCCGTTGAGCGCGGTGAGCATGCGCTCGAGTCCCGCTCCTGTATCGATGCCAGGCTTCGGGAGATCGGACAGCGACCCATCCGCCCCGCGGAAGTACTGCGGGAACACAAGGTTCCAGATCTCGACATAGCGGTTCTCGGCATCAGGATTGGCGGGGCCGCCGGGAGGACCGGCATCCGCGCCGTAGTCCCAGAAGATCTCGGAGCTCGGGCCACACGGACCCGTGTCGCCCATCTCCCAGAAGTTGTCCTTGTCGAGCCGCTGGATGCGCTCGCGCGGGAAGCCGACGCCGTCCGCCCAAAGCTCCTCCGCTTCGTCGTCACTGACGTGGACGGTGACCCAGAGACGATCGCCGTCGAGCCCGAGCTCCTCGGTGAGCAGCTCCCACGCCCACGGAATCGCCTCGGCCTTGAAGTAGTCGCCGAAGCTGAAGTTGCCGAGCATCTCGAAGAAGCTGAGGTGCCTCGGTGTGCGTCCGATGGCGTCAAGGTCGTTGTGCTTGCCGCCGGCTCGCACGCACTTCTGCACCGTGGCGGCACGGGGCGGGTCGTACGGCGCGGGCTCCTCACCAAGGAACACAGGGACGAACTGCATCATCCCCGAGTTGGTGAACATCGGGGCGGTGGGGTGCGTCGGGATGAGGCTCGAAGACGGCGCGAGGGTATGTCCGCGCTCGGCGAAGAACTCGTTCCAGACCTTGCGCAGCCCGTTCGCATCCATGACCCGGCGAGCCTACTTGTGGGTATGCGGCCGACCGTCAGCGAGATCGGTCGAGGTCGGAGTGCAGCTGTGCCTCACGCTCCCGCATGGCGGCGCGGCCGTCGGCCACCGCCAGGCGAAGATCGGTGCCGAGGCCCTTGACTGCGTCGGTGAGGTCGGAGGACACCCGATCCGGCGCGTAGCGGGCGGCCGTCTGCTTGACGAACCGCATCACCCAGAACGACGAGCCAAACCCGAACCCGATGCCGATCATGAGCCAGAACAGTCGGCGGAACATGGCTACTTGGCCCGCTTTCGCCGAAACGCCTGAGCCGCGCGGCCGGTGCCCGACGCGAGGGCCAATGCCTTGATCGCGGGGTTGGACAGGGTGAGGTAGGCCAAGCGCGACGCTGAGTCGACGGTGCCCGAGATGGACTCCGCCGTGCCCAACAACGAACCCACGCGCTCGAGCTCGCCGTTGGCGGTCCGGACCGTGTCGCCCAGCTCCAATACGACGGGGATGGTCTCCATGCGCAGCAGCTCAACAACGGCACGCACCTCTTTGAGTGTGCGGGTGATCGAAACCAAGGCGAACGCGAGCAGCACCACGGCGGCAACGCTTGCGATTGCCACGATCAGCGAGGCCAGCTCGGTAGCAGTCATCGATCGGTCCTACGTTCCATTCGCGTGCGGATCTCTTTCTCGAAACCATGGTCGGAGGGGTCGTAGTAGGTGCGGTCCGCTACCTCATCGGGGAGATGTTGCTGCGGCACCCAGCCCTCGGGATGGTCGTGAGGATAGTCGTACCCTGCGCCATGACCGAGCTTCTGGGCGCCCTGATAGTGCGCGTCTCGGAGGTGGGCGGGAACCTCAACAGAGGGACCATGCTGCACGTCCTCCCGCGCCTTCCAGATCCCCAGTGCGGCTCGGTTCGACTTGGGGGCGGTGGCAAGGTGCACCACCGCCTGCGCCAGGTTGAGTTGCGCTTCCGGGAGTCCCACATGCTCAACGGCGTGGGCCGCCGCGACGGCAATGAGGAGCGACTGCGGATCGGCCTCGCCCACGTCTTCGCTCGCGAGGACGATCAGGCGGCGGACGATGAAGCGGGCGTCTTCCCCCGCCTCGAGCATCCGGGCCAGCCAGTAGAGCCCAGCGCTCGGATCCGACCCGCGGATGCTCTTGATGAAGGCGGAGATCACGTCGTAGTGCTCATCGCGCCCGTAGCGGAGCGCCTTCGTGCCCAGCGCCGCCTCTGCATCGGCAAGGGTCACGGCCGGCGGGGTGGCTCGCGCCCGGGCGATCGCCACTGCCACCTCGAGGCTGGTGAGGACGTGTCGGCCGTCGCCGTTGGCATGACCGGCGAGATGCGCGACGGCGTCGTCGGCCATTGACGCCCCCTCGGCGTTGAGCCCTCGCTGGATCAGCGCTGCCGCCGCGTCCACATCAAGGGCGTGCAGCCGGAACAACGTGGAACGGCTGAGCAACGGCGGGTTCACCTCGAAGAAGGGGTTCTCGGTCGTGGCACCGATGAGGGTGATCAGACCGCTCTCCACCCCAGGAAGCAACGCATCTTGTTGTGACTTCGAGAACCGATGCACCTCGTCGAGGAACAGGATCGTGCCCTGCCCGCGCTCCCCGAGGCGCTGCTTCGCCCGCTCCAACACCTCACGGACGTCTTTCACGCCCGCGCTCACTGCGCTCAGCTGCTCGAACGCCTTGCTCGTATGGGCGGCGATGGCCTGCGCCAGTGTGGTCTTCCCGGTGCCCGGCGGGCCCCAGAGGATGACCGACGACAACCGATCGGCCTCTACGAGGGTCCGGAGTGGCTGGCCAGCGCCCAGGAGGTGGTCCTGCCCGATGATGTCGTCGAGCGTCCGCGGCCGCAGGCGGGCGGCCAGCGGAGCGTGGGCCGCCAGCGCGTCCTCCGCAGCGGAGGAGAACAGGTCGTTCGGCATCATCGTCACGCTAGTAGACAGCGTTTCAGTGCTTTACAGTGC
>JANOQG010000152.1:0-1622 GCA_031422255.1 Actinomycetes bacterium
CCCAACGGAATGGGGAACGCCGTCGAGGGCGGGTTCGAGATCAGTGGAGCCTGGAACTTCGGCTCTGGAATCGCGCACTCTTCCGTCGTGTCCGCCGGGTTCATGAAGGTCGTCGACGGCGAACCCATCCTGGACCTCGACCAGTTCAGCGTGGCGGTGATCGACGCACAGGACGTCACCCTCACCGACGGGTGGTATGTCCAAGGCCTCAAGGGCACCGGTAGCTACGACTACGAGGTCACAGACGTCTTTGTGCCCGAGCATCGAACCTTCGGGTTGTTCACCCGCGAACCGCTGCGTGGCAGTTCGACGATGTACCGCCTCGGCATCCTGCCGGTGACCGCAGCCGGACACGCTGCATGGGCCCTCGGTGTTGCACGCTCGATGCTCGAGGATGTCGCCGAGCTCGCCAAGGAGAAGGTGCGCATGTCGGACCTGGAGACGCTCGCGCTTCGCCAGACGTTCCAGCGGAACCTCAGCCATCACACCGGGATGTGGCGGGCAGCCCATGCGGGCGTACTCGACGCCTTCACCTCGGTTGAATCAACGGTGGCGGCAGGAGGAGAGTTCACTCCTTCGATGCGAGCCGACCTGCGTGTCGCTGCGACGTACGCGACCGAGGCCAGCCGCGAGGTCGCCCAATGGGCTCACCTCGCCGCAGGCACGAGTGCCATCCGCGAGGGCTCGCGCCTCGAGCGAGCGTTCCGCGACATGTACACCGGGAGCCAACACGCGTTCATCTCTGAGAAGACCTACATCGACGCAGCCAAGATCCACCTAGGCCTCGAAGCAGACCTGCCAGGCATCTAGCGCGCCACTCGTGAGCCCGGCGCTTCTTGCGCCCTCGGCATGATTCGAGCATCCGACACGCCCGTACGTCGGGGAGACGAAGACGTACCAACAACGCTCCGTCGTGCTGCCGACATTCGCGAGGACGTGGACCAGCGACTTGTTTCGCTCGTCGATGCTGTTGGCGACACGCTCGACCTCCTCGGCGCTGAACCCCCGAAGGTCTCGCCGGCAGCGCGCACTGAGCTGTCGGGGTCTCGGTAGCGGGCCAGCCAGCGTCCGCTCGGGAGCTGGCGCAGAGAGCCGAAGGTGCGACGGCCGCTCACGATGCCCTCCTGAGGTGACCCCCCTGTAGTGGTCCAGGTGGTGTGCGAGTCCGTTGCCCCAAGATGGGGCAGGAGGACAGACACCATGACCCGACGTCGGCATACGCCCGACCAGATCATCCGCAAGCTCGCCGAGGGCCACAAGCTCCTCGCAGGCGGCACCGAGCTCGATGAGGTGTGCCGCCATCTCCAGATCGCGGAGTCGACCTGGCATCGCTGGGTCGCGCAGTACGGCGGCATGAAGGCGAGCGACGCGAAGCGGCTGAAGGAGCTCGAGGGCGAGAACGCTCGTCTGAAGAAGCTCCTGGCGGAGGCCGAGCTCGACAAGTCGATGCTCAAGGAGCTGGCCGAGGGAAACTTCTGACCCCGGGCCGTCGACGCAGCGCCGTGAGGATGCTGCGGGAGCGGTTCGGGGTCTCCCAGCGTCGGGCGTGCCGGGTGGTCGGGCAGCACCGCTCGACCCAGCGCCTCGTCCCGCCGACACCGTCGGACGACGAGGCCGAGCTG
>JANOQG010000153.1:0-8517 GCA_031422255.1 Actinomycetes bacterium
GCTGGGCGGGCCGTCCTGCGTCGTTCCTCAAGACGGCCACTCCGCAGCGCGTCGTGTCGCGGCTGCCCTCGAAGCCGGCCTCCGCTCGGCCGAAGCCGAGCCACGACTTGCTGGCCCATGCGGTCGAGGGACCGAGATCGGTGTTGCGGGTCCCGCCAGCCACGAACCTGGTGCATGTCGCACTGGCCGCCGCGTCGCGGGGCAACGCGCTGGTGCTCTGCCCATCGGTCGCGATGGTGCAACGAGTGACGGCGGGGCTGCGGCGGGCGGGCGTAGCGGTGGCGGTCCATCCGCGCGACTGGGCAGTCGGTGCTGCCGGCGCCACCGTCGTGGGCACGCGGGCTGCCGCGTGGGCACCGGTGGCCGACCTCGCGATCGTCGTGGTGCTCGACGAGCATGACGACGCTCACCAGCAGGAGCAGGCCCCCACCTGGAACGCCCGCGACGTCGCGATCGAACGAGCAGCGAGAGCCGGCGTCCCCTGTGTGCTCACCAGCCCATGTCCAACGCTCGAAGCGCTGGCATGGGGCACGCTGCACCCGGCCGATCGTCGCCGAGAACGGGCAGGGTGGCCCCCCGTCGAGGTGGTGGACCGGCGCGACGAGGATCCTCGAACGGCCGGCCTGTACTCCGATGCGCTCGTGCGACTCCTGCGCTCCGACGAGCGGGTGCTCTGCGTGCTCAACCGCACCGGCCGGGCCCGCTTGCTCGCGTGTACGGCATGCGGCGAGCTCGCCCGCTGCGGTGCGTGCGCTGCGGCTGTCGAGCAACCAGAGGAGGAGCTCCACTGCCGGCGCTGCGGCACCACGCGGCCGCCGGTTTGTCAGTCCTGCGGTGCCGGTCGCTTCAAGAACGCCCGGGTTGGCGTCAGTCGAGTGCGCGAGGAGCTGGAGGCACTGGTGGGGGAGCCGATCACCGAGCTGACGGCCAAGACCGAAGCCGGCGCTCCAGCCACGCGCGTCGTGGTGGGCACCGAAGCCGTGCTCCAACGGATCGACCAAGCCGACGCGGTCGCCTTCCTCGACCTCGATCAAGAGCTCCTCGCGCCCCGCTATCGGGCAAGCGAGCAGGCCTTGGCGCTCCTGGCTCGCGCCGCCCGAGTGGTGGCCGCATCAGGTCGCGCGGGCGACCGGGCCGCCGGCCGATTGCTGCTTCAGACCCGCAGCCCCGACCACGAGGTCATCCAGGCCGTCGTGCGTGCCGACGTCAGCGGTGTCAGCGACGCGGAGCGTGCCCGCCGCGAGCTGCTCCGCTTCCCGCCGTTCACCGCCATGGCTGAGCTCACCGGTGCCGCCGCGCCGCTCTACGTCCAGGCCCTGGGCAAGCCCGACGCGGTGCAGATCGTGGAGAGCTCGGAGGGTCGCTGGCTGGTACGGGCTCCCGACCACGTCACCCTCAGCGACGCCCTAGCGAGCGCTCGCCGCCCCGCTGGCCGCCTCCGTATCGAGGTAGACCCGCTGCGCGTGTGAGTCGGGTGGTGGAGAACCGTGGAACGGTGCATCCGCCTCGGTGGTCAGCGGTCGGGAGCGGGCTGCCAGAGCTCGAATCGGTTGCCCTCGGGATCCACGGCCCACGCGAAGCGGCCATAGTCGTCCTCGTCGATCTCGGGAGCCACCTCACTGCCGTCGGCGCGGATGCGCTGGAGAGCAGCCTCGAGATCGTCGACTTGGTAGTTGATCATGTACCCCGGATGGCTCGGGCCGAAGTAGGTGGTCTCGCGATCAAAGGCGGCCCAGACGGTTGGGCCGAGTTGGGCGGTGGCAGCGTCGGTGACCGGCAGGCCCAGCACCGTGCCGTACCAGCCGGCCAGCAGCTCCCGGTTCTTTGCCCGGAAGAACACACCCCCGATGCCGGTGATGTGGCCTGGCTGCTGTTCCTCGTCACCGTCCACGAGGGCAGCCTGACACGGCGCTAGTAGGTGGTGGGTGACCAGGGCGCGGTTGGTGTGGCGAGCAGCGCGCTCAGCCTGCTGACTCCACCCGGTGACTCCTCGTCGATCCACCCTGCGTCGTGCAGGCGGCCGACCGAGGTGCCGCCGAGGTGCGTGGCGCCGAGCGCGCTGATCGGGAGGCGCACGTCGGCCGTGTCGGTGGTGGCCACCGCCTGGCTCCCATCGGGGCCGAGCTCGATCCGCCAGCGCCCCGATGTGAAGCCGAGGTCGTCGGTTACGTCGATGACCGCCTGGCGCTCCTCAACCGTGCGATAAGCGGCGAAGGTGGCCGGGACGTCCAGGATCCGCGACCAGATGAGATCGAACCGGTCCTGTGAGGTAGCGGCGCGGCCGTCGGTGAGGAAGTAGGGGAGCGGATCGTCGACCCCTCGGCCCTCGGCCACCACAGTGCTGATCCAGTCGGATTCGCACAGGTGCCGCCACAGCTCGCGTTCGGCCTCGGGGGTGGCGCCCACGAGGAGGGTGGCCTCGGCGGTGCTGCGCGGGCGGTTGTCGGTCCAGCGATCCGTCACCTTGTAGGCCACAGCGCCGAGTACGGCCCCAGCGTCGTCCCGCCAGATCGCGCCCCGAAGAAACCCGGCGGGGTCGGTTGACCCGGGGTGAGGCGTGGTGCCTGCCAATCGATCCCAGACCAGCGGCAGGCGGGTGACCGCACCAGGCGTGCGGGTCCACCGGAGATCGTGCACGGCTTCCAGGTGGGGACGGAGCTCCGCTGGCGTGACGAGCTCGATGGCTCCGCTGGGGGGAGCCAGAAACGCGGCCGTGAGGGCGTCGACCCGCCAGGTGCAGGCCTCGACCGATGGTCCGTAGCCGTAGCGTCCGTAGATCGGCCATTCGGCTGAGATCAGGGTGGCGATCGCCCGCCCTTCGGCTGTGATGGCGGCGAGCTGGGCCTCGATCATGCGCCGCAAGTAGCCGCGCCGGCGGTGGGTGGGTGCCACCGCCACGGCGCTGACAAGCCCAGCGGGGAGCGACCCGCCCGGGACCGAGAGATCGCTGTGGAACCAGCGGACTACGCCCCCGAGCGCTCCATGCCCGTCAAAGGCGCCGTGGGTTCGCTCGGGCTCGAACTCGGCGCCCCAGGCGTCCTGCACCTCATCGCGGGAGTCCGAGAGCATGGCGCGGCCCACGAGTCGAACCGCGGCTGGGATCTCGTCGGCGGTGAGGGTGCGCACCGTGGGTTCAGCCATGCGCGCACCGTAGGGGACGACTGCGCTGTGGCTGAAGCGCGTTCACGCTGTCCACGCTCGCCGGCGCACCTCGTAGCTGGCGATCGATGCGGCCGTGGCCACGTTGAGCGAGCCGACCTTGCCGAGCAGCGGGAGGAAGGCGACGGCGTCGGCGGCGGCGAGCACCGCCGCTGTGCAACCCCGGTCCTCATGGCCAACCACGAGGCAGGTCGCCTCACCGAGGGGCACCTCGTGCAGTGGGACAGCCTCGTCGGCCAGCTCGACGGCCACCACCTTGTAGCCCGCCGCTTGGGCGTCGGTGACCGCGGCGACCCCATCCTCGACGCGGTGGAACGTCAGGTAGCGCTGGGTGCCGAGGGCCGTCTTGCCGACCTTGGTGTCCTCCGGGTCGGGGGTGCGACCGCTCAGCCACACGTCGTCCACCCGAAGGGCGGCCGCGGTGCGGATGATCGCCCCCACGTTGAACGGGCCCTGCACGTCGTGGAGGATCAGCGCCAGGCGCCCCTCGGTACGTCGTCGCCAGTCGCGGTGGAGCCGCTTCATGCCGGTGCCATCGAGCTGCTTCATGGACGCGTCACCTGCAGGAGGCGATATCCGGTGCGGGAGCCCAAGCGCTCCGTGCCGAAGCCCTCTGCCTCCAGCCAGCGCTGGAGTGAGTCGGCGCCGAGGTGCTTCTGCACCACGATGATGGCCGCGCCGTTGGGCGACAGGCGCGAGAGCCAAGTCCGGAGGAGCAGGTGCAGCGCCGGCTTGCCGATTCGGATCGGCGGGTTGGACCAGAGCAGGTCGATCTCGAGGTCGTCAGGTTCCTCGCCCGCGAGTGCGACGACCACGTTGGCGGCCTGCACTGCCTCAGCGTTGGCCCGGCAAAGATCGAGGGCTCGCTGGTTGACGTCGACCGCCCACACGGTGGCGGACGGCGCACGCAGGGCCAACGTGCACGCAATGGGGCCATAGCCACAGCCGAGGTCGACGAAGGTGCCCTCGGGAGGGGGAGCGGGTGCCTCCAGGAGCAGGTACTTCGTGCCAGGGTCCACACCGCTCGCTGCGAACCCGCCCCGATCGGTGGCGAGCGACAGCGATCGGTCCGGGAGGTCGAGTCGAACGGTCGAGGGGCGAGATGGCACAGCCGGGTCGCCATCGAAGTAGTGGCCGACCGGTTCTGGCATGGGCCGAACCTACCGGTAGCCTGGCCCCTGTGACTGCGCCCTACGAGATCCGCCTGATCGGCGATCCCGTTCTTCGCCAGCGCGCGGGCGAGATCACCGATGTGGATGGGCGGCTCGCACGTCTGGCCGCCGACATGCTCACCACGATGTACGACGCTCCGGGTCTTGGCCTGGCTGCACCGCAAGTGGGCGTGCAGAAGCGCCTCTTCGTGTACGACGTTGGCGAGGGACCTCAGGTCGTCGTCAACCCGGAGATCCGGGAGTCCCGCGGTGAGTGGGCGTACGACGAGGGCTGTCTGTCGATCCCCGAGCTCGCCTTCGAGCTGATCCGGCCGAAGGAGGTCCACCTGGTCGGGTACGACCTCGACGGCAACGAGATCTCCATCGAGGCCGACGAGCTCACCGCCCGCTGCTTCCAGCACGAGATGGACCACCTCGACGGCATCCTCTTCATCGAGCGTCTCGACGACGATGACCGCAGGGCAGCGATGAAGTTCATCCGCGAGCAGAAGCTCGACGCCCAGGACCTCCTGGACGCTGAGATCGCCGCTCCCGCCGCCCCCCGTCGCGGCTTCAGCCTCCGCTGATCTCCTTCCGATGACGATCGCGCTCGCCCCGTCGGGCCCCGTGCTGCGCGTCGCCTACCTGGGCACGCCAGAGCTGGCCGTGCCGCCGCTCGAAGCACTCGTGGCAGCGGGGATCGAGGTGGCGCTGGTCGTGTCGCAGCCCGATCGCCGCCGTGGTCGGGGCAGTTCACGATCGCCTTCTCCGGTGAAGCAGGCGGCCCTGGGCCTCGGACTTCCCGTGACGGATGTCGTGGCCGATGTTGTGGGCGCGGACGTGCAGCTTGGCGTGGTGGTGGCCTTCGGCCAACTGATCCGGGTGTCGGTCCTGGATGCGGTGCCGATGGTGAACCTCCACTTCTCTCTGTTGCCGCGCTGGCGGGGTGCGGCCCCGGTCGAGCGAGCGATCCTCGCCGGCGATGACCGCACAGGTGTCGATCTGATGGCGGTCGAGGAAGGGCTCGACACCGGTGGGATCTACCGGCGTGTAGAGATGCCGATCGGGGCGGACGACACCCTCGATGTGCTGCGAGACACCCTGGTCCGACTGGGCACGACCGTCCTCGTGGAGGAGCTCCAGAAGGGCCTGGGCGAACCCGTGCCGCAGGTCGGCGAGGCCACCCACGCGGCCAAGATCGCCCCAGAGGACCTTCGTCTGCGCTGGACCGACCCAGCCGTCGCCATCCATCGGGTGGTTCGCCTGGGGGGAGCCTGGACGACGCATGAGGGAAGGCGCCTCAAGGTCTGGCGCACCAGCGTTCCGCCCACTGGTGACGGCCCGACCGTGGCGGCCGCCGACGGGCCCGTTGAGCTGGTCGAGGTGCAACCGGAGGGCAAGGGCCGCATGGCGGCGAGCGCGTGGGCCAATGGGGCCCATTGGAAGCCTGCTGACGGGCTCGGCACGTGAGCGTGACCGCTCGCGCTCTGGCACTGGATGCCCTTGATCGCATCGAGCGCGACGGCGCATACGCAAACCTGCTGCTGCCCGAGCTGCTCAGTCGCACGGGCATGGAGCAGCGCGACCGGAACTTCGCAACCGAGCTGGTCTACGGCACCACGCGCATGCGCCGGGCGTGCGACTTCCTCGTCGACCGCTTCTTGACGCGTGATCTCGAGCCCCGGGTTCGCAACGCGTTGCGGCTGGGTGCCTATCAGCTGCACTTCCTGGCCATGAAGCCGCACGCCGCGGTAGGGGAGACGGTGGAGGTAGCGCCCAAGGCCGCAAGGGGGCTCGTCAACGCGGTGCTGCGTCGGGTGTCTGACCACGCGGTCGTGTGGCCCGACGACGCCACACGCCTGAGCTACCCCGACTGGATCGTGCGCGCACTCGAAGAGGATCTCGGGGTCGACGCCGCTCACGCAGCGTTGACCATCATGAATGAAGCACCGTCGGTCACCGAACGAGACGATGGGTATGTTCAGGACCTCGCGTCGCAGTGGGTCGCCGAGGCAGTGGGTGCGCGGGCAGGGGAGCGGGTGGCCGACCTCTGTGCGGCCCCCGGCGGCAAGGCCACGATGCTCGCGGCCACCGGCGCCCATGTCGTCGCGGGGGACATCCGTCCGAGCCGAGTCGGGTTGATCCGCTCCAACGCGGCCACGCTGCCGGTGCTGGCCGCTGATGCGGCCCGCCCCCCGTTCGCTCCAGGCTCGCTCGACCGCGTGCTGATCGACGCGCCGTGCTCCGGGCTGGGCACGCTTCGCCGGCGCCCCGACGCCCGTTGGCGCATCGACGCGGCATCACCCGAACGGCTCGGCACTGTCCAGAAGCACTTGGTCGATGCCGCCGCCCACCTCCTTCGACCTGGCGGAACCCTCGTCTACTCCGTGTGCACGCTGACCGACGCGGAAGGCCAATCGGTCGACGATCACCTCGCCGTCACCCACCCCGAGCTCGAGTCGGTTGCTGCATTGAGTGACCCCTGGGAGCCACGCGGTCGAGGGTTCCGTCTTCTGCCCCAGGCCGCGGGCACCGACGGCATGTATCTCCTGCGGTTGCGGCGCCGCTCCTAGCCCGCGCCAACGGCTCAAGGCGCCGACGCAATCTGCGGCCGACCGAGCCCGTTTCGGGCGGTGTCTGCCGCACTTTGGTGGCGACGGCGCAACCTCGCCGAACCTGTGTCATGGAGCGCCCGAATCGGGTGGGATCTGCCGCAGATTGTGTCGGTGCTCGCGGTCGAACGCGGGCCTGGAGGCACCGGGCACGACTCTGGCCTCGGGCCCCGTGCCCGCGGCCCCGGAAGGAGGGGCAGACTGCGGACATGGCGTTGGTCGCGAAGGTCATCACGGTGTCTGACGGAGTTGCGGACGGAACGCGGGAAGATCGCTCCGGGGCGGCCGTCGAGGCCCACCTGGCGGCGGCAGGTTTTGACGTCGTCGAGCGGATCGTCACGCCCGACGGCACTGAGGCCGTGGCGGCGGCGCTGCGAGATGCCTGCGGCGGCTTCGCCGGGCTGGTGGTCACCACCGGCGGCACCGGCTTCGGCCCGCGGGACCTCACCCCCGAGGGGACCCTCGCCGTCGTTGAGCGTGAGGCACCGGGCCTGGCGGAGGCCATGCGCCTCGTCAGCCCCCTCGGCCGCCTCTCCCGAGCGGCTGCGGGGACGCTGGGCCCCTGTCTCATCCTGAACACGCCTGGATCCAGCAGCGGATGCATCGAGACGCTCGACGCCGTGATCGAGGTGCTTCCACATGCTCTTGATCTGCTGGCCGGTGGGCGGCCTCATTAGCCCTGACTAGGACAAACGTCACTGGAACTAGAACGTGTTCTAGTTGTACGCTGACGCCACAACTGAGCAAGCCCTCGCGGGGTTGGGTGAAAGTCCCGACCGGCGGTGTAGCCCGCGAACCTCCCTGCCGCCAGCAGGGCGGCCGATCCGGTGTGATCCCGGAGCCGACGGTGAGAGTCCGGATGGGAGCGAGGACGGAAGGTGGTCGACCCAGGTCGGCGGCCGTCGTCATCCCCGCGTGCGGTCCCACTGGCCCGGAGACGACATGACCACCGCATCCGACATCCAACGCATGACCCGAGCCCTCGAGCTCGCCGCGTCGGTGCGGGCTTCGGCGCCCCCGAACCCTTGGGTCGGCTGCGTGATCGAGGCATCCGACGGCACGGTGTTCGAAGGAGCCACGCAACCAGCGGGCGGCCACCATGCCGAGGCGGCCGCACTCGCAGCGGCGAACGGTCACGATCTGCATGGCGCCACCGTGTGGGTCAGCCTCGAACCGTGCTCGCATCACGGCCGCACACCGCCCTGCGCCGACGCCCTCATCACCGCTGGCGTGAGTCGGGTCGTGATCGCCGTCGAGGATGCCGACGACCGCGTCAGGGGAGCGGGAGTTCGGCGCTTTCTCGATGCTGGGATCGACGTGAGCGTGGGCGAACAAGCCGACGCCGCCAGCGACCTGCTCGCCCCCTACCTCCACCATCGGCGCACGGGCAGGCCCTACGTCGTGCTGAAGAGCGCGTCATCGCTCGACGGCCGGACCGCGGCGCCAGATGGCTCCAGTCAATGGATCACCGGCCCCCAGGCTCGGGCAGACGCCCATGCGCTGCGTGCCGAGAGCGACAGCATCCTCGTCGGCGCGGGCACGGTGCGCACCGACGACCCCACCCTCACCGTCCGTGACGCGCCGGCGCCCCGCGG
>JANOQG010000154.1:0-6473 GCA_031422255.1 Actinomycetes bacterium
GACGACGGGCCCCACAAGAACCAAAGAAGGCACGATGATCAAGTACACACTGCCCGACCTCGGCTATGGCTACGACGCTCTCGAGCCGTGGTACTCCGCCGAGCTACTGGAGCTCCACCACGGCAAGCACCACGCCGCGTACGTGAAGGGGGCCAACGACACGCTCGACGCGCTAGCCGCAGCGCGGGAGTCCGACGACTTCACCCAGCTCACGATGTTGGAGAAGAACCTGGCGTTCCACCTCTCTGGCCACGTGCTGCACTCGGTGTTCTGGGCAAACCTCACGCCCGACGTCGATCAACGACCCGAGGGCGAACTGGCGGCAGCGATCGACGAGCAGTTCGGCAGCTTCGACCGGTTCCAACGACACCTCAGCGCCGCCACCGTGTCGGTCCAGGGGGTGGGATGGGGCGCCCTCGCCTGGGAACCAACCGGTCAGCGTCTTGTCGTCGAACAGGTCTACGACCATCAGGGCAACATCGGGCAGGCTGCCGTCCCACTGCTGGTCATCGACGCCTGGGAGCACGCTTACTACCTGCAGTACCGCAATGTGCGAGCCGACTTCGTCGACGCCATCTGGCACCTCATCAACTGGAACGACGTGGCCGCCCGCTTCAACCTCGCCGTCTCAGCCCCCACTGCACTCTGACCCGTTGACTGTGCCGTGGTGCGCTCGTCGTCTCGGACGCAGCGGTCGCGCGGCAACACGTGGGCCTCGAGCGATGCGGGCCGACGTGCTGCGCACAGTCATCGAGCACCAATGAAGCTGCACCGACGCGGCCTGCCCGACGACGGCGAGCGCATCATCGCGATGAACCTCGCGCACTGGTCGCATCTCGACTCGACCGAACGGGAGCGGCTGCTTCAGGACACCGACTTGCTACTCAGTCGCAAGCACTGGGAAGCAACTTCCGGCTTCGAGATCGATGACACGATCCGGGTGGTCATCGCGGCCCAAGCAGCCCTGCTGATCCTCGGTCTGAGTGCTGACCACTACCGCCTGGTGAGCGCCATCATCGTGTACCCGTCGGCGTTGCTCACCTCCGGAACGCGGCAAGGTCCCGTCGCCGGCACGCTTACTGATCAGCCGATGGCCGTCCACGGGCTCGCCCAAGATCGTCGGGGCCCTGTCCTCATCGCCTGGGATGAAGCACAGGCCTCGGCGCGCCATCCCGGCCGGGGCCACAACGTCGTCATCCACGAGTTCGCTCACAAGATCGACATGCTCGATGGGCTCGTCGACGGGACGCCCCCACTCAGCCGTCCGGCAATGAAGCCGTGGGTCGAAGCCTGCACCGAGGTCTTCAACGACCTCCGAGCCGGTCGGCCGCGTCCTCCGCTGCGCCCGTACGGCGCCACCAACCCTGCCGAGTTCTTCGCCGTGGCCACCGAGGCGTTCTTCGATGTCGCCGCCCAGCTCGCAGCCCAAGAGCCCCACCTCTACGAGGTGCTCTCAGACTTCTACCAACAGCATCCAGCCGCTCGCGGCACCCCTCCGGGCCCGCTCCTTCCCCTCGGACCGCGCTCAGGCTGACGGCCCGCGGCATCAGATTCCGCCGCTGGCCTGCCCCTCGAAGCGGACCGTCAGCCAGTCCCTGCCGGTAGACATGCTCCATGACATCGGCGTCGGCCAGGCTCGCCCGCGGGCGAGCCCACTGATGGCCGGTCGACTGAGCGGACGTGCGGCGCGGGCGGCCAAGCTCCTGGCCTTCGCGCTCGTCTTCCAGGTGTTCGTGCTGCCACAGATCGGAGGCGCGCGGCGCGCGCTCGGGGTTCTGGGGTCGGTGAATGGGCTGCTGCTCGCGCTCGTGGTGGCGCTCGAGCTGGCATCGCTGCTCGCATACGCACGACTTAGCCAGCAGCTCATTCCGGCGCGATGGCGCCCGAGCCTTCGCGTGACCTTCGGGACAGTGCTGGCCTCTACGGGTGTGAACCACGTGGTGCCGGGCGGGCCGGCCGCAACGGCTGCGGTGAACTACCGCCTCCTGAATGGCGCCGGGGTCCCGACGGAGGCGATCGGCTTCGCGCTCGGCCTCCAGGCGCTCGGATCGGCCGTTGTGCTGAACCTCCTGCTGTGGGGGGCGCTCCTGGTGTCGATCCCGACGAGCGGCTTCCAGCCCATCTATGCCACCGCGGCGGTGGTGGGGACCGTGATCATGGCCGCGTTCTTTGGCGCCGTGATCGGACTGCTGCGGGGACGAGATGCGGTGGCCGCAGCGGTGGCGCGCGCCGTCGGGCGGCTTCCACGAGTGAACGGGGACAGCGTGCGCACCCGGATCGAGTCGGTAGCCCACCAGCTCGCGGGCCTCGTCGACGATCGCCGTCGACTTTGGACGGTGGTGGGGCTGGCCGCGGCCAACTGGCTTCTCGATGCCGCCGCGCTCTGGGTGGCCATCGCGGCCTTCGGGCACCGGACGGACCCAGCGGGTCTGCTCGTGGCCTACTGCCTCGCCAACGTGATCGCGGCGGTGCCGCTGAGCCCCGGCGGCCTCGGCATCGTGGAGGCGGTGCTGATCCCAGCCCTCGTCGGATTCGGCGCCCCTCGAGCGGTGGCGGCAATCGGAGTCGTCACCTACCGGCTGGCGAACTTCTGGCTGCCCATCCCCTTGGGTGCGATCTCCTATGCACTCGTGACGGGCACGCGGCGCAGCGGCGGCTTCACCGACGAGATCGTCACTCAGCTGAGCCACCCCCGCGAGGCGCCGCCGTGATCACCGGGCCACGACGGCGCGCTCCCGCCCCCCAACGGGGGCCACCTTCGCCAGGGTGACCAACCCGGCGTCACGCCGCGGGTTCAGCCCGCAACGCAGCGAGCGAGGAACGCGTCGAACCCGACTCGATCAACGCTGATCTGCAATCCAGCTTCGGTGTGCTCGATGGTGAGCGACGGGCAGAAGAAGCCGTCGTCGCCGACGAAGAAGTGGGGTGACCCGACGACGCCGCGCTCCTGACCTTCGTGCCAGTCGTCGAGCACCGCGCTGTCATCGACCGACGGGTCCGTCAGCCCCGCAGCCGCGGCGATCTGGGCAAGCACGTCGGGTCGGCTGATGTCGCGGTTGCCTTCGAACAGGGCGTCACGCAGGAGCAAACTCACCCGCTCACCAGTGCCGAGATCGTGCTGATAGGCAGTTGCCGCGAGCCCGAGCGCGGGCAGCGAGGACTCCGGGAAGTCGACCGTGTCGAAGCCGACGAAGAGATCGGGCGCCACCTGCCGGCGCAGCTCGCTGACCTCATCAGCGATGAGGCGAGCGTCGAGCGGGCCGCCGTTGACGAGCTCGAGGGGCCAGGCTCGGACGCGCAGGGCGAGGTCGGCGCCAACTGCGTCGCGGTGCGCGACAAGCCGGCGGAGCCCGACGTGCGTGAAGGGGCACCGCACGTCGGCAAACACCTCGATGGTGCTCACTTGGCAGCCGACCAGACGCCGACTCGCTTGATCTCGCCGTATCGAGATGTCTTGAACTCGATGATTGGTGCGAGTCCCACGTCGGATCGCCTCCTCTCAGTGGTGCGACCGCCGAGAATAACGACCCCACCGCGCACGACGAGCCGAAACCTCTCAAACGTCGACAATGCGGCACCTGGTAGCCCGCCGCCGAACCAGCGGGACCCGCCGCCGTCAATCTGCGGCAGATCAAGCCCAGAGCGGGCGCTCTGTGCCGCATGTTCTAGCGACCGATCGAGCGGTGAGGGACCTGCGGCCGATCGAGCCCCGACCGGTCGTTCTTTGCCGCAGGTTGGGGACGGCCACCTGCCTGCGACTTGCGGAGACGCGGGCGTGCGGCACCGACCGCATCGCTCAACCTCAGGGGCCACCTCTGCCCACTGAGCCCGCCGCTCGCCTGTCGTGGCGGCACCGACCAAAGGTGACCCGGCTCAGGTCGCCGAAGCTGTTCCGTCACCCACGTCGGCATCCTCGTCAGCGGGCCGGATCAGCACCGGCCCGCACGGCGTTCGGGACCGCGGTGTCTACGCGGGGACGATCCGGAGCCGAGGCTGTCCCGGCTCGACGAGGGCGTCGGCCTCCTGGATCGGCCGCGGGCGAGCGAACAGGAACCCCTGCACCTGCGGACAGGCCAACCGACGCAACACCGCGAGCTGCTTCTGGTTCTCAACTCCCTCGGCGATGACATGGATCCCGAGGTCCTTGGCGAGCGCGATCACTGCCGCGACGATTGCGGTGTCCTCCCGCGCGGTGCCGATCGCCAGTACGAAGGTCTTGTCGATCTTGACGATGTTGATCGGGAACATGCGCAGGTACGTGAGCGAGGAATAGCCGGTGCCGAAGTCGTCGAGGGCGAGGTTCACGCCGAGGGCGCGGAGCTCGCACAGGAGCGGCTGCACGCTCACGGCGTCGTCGACCAGGGTGCTCTCGGTGAGCTCGAGGGTGAGCAGAGTCGGGTCGAGGCCGCTGCGGGCCAGAGCCCCGGTCACCAGCTCGACGATGTCGCCGGCAAGGAGCTGGCGGCCCGACAGGTTCACGGAGATCCCGAGGTGTCTGGAGGGCCAGCGACGTGCCCACTCGGCGGCGTGGTGGCACGCTTCGTCGAGGACCCACGCGCCGATCTCGACGATCAGCCCGGTCTCCTCGGCAACGGGGATGAAGTCGGCCGGCGACACCAGCCCCACCCCAGGCCGCTCCCAGCGCACCAGCGCTTCGAATCCGTCGATGTCCTCGCTACCGACATCGATGATCGGCTGGCAGAAGAGCCGCAGCTCGTTCCTCGGCACCGCTTGGCGAAGGTCGGTCTCCACCGCCAGCTGACGCGTGACCCACTGCTGCATGGCAGCGTCGAAGAGCTCGTAGCAGCCTCGCCCGCTGCTCTTGGCGCGGTACATCGCCAGATCCGCGTTCGCCAGGACGGCGTCGGCCGTCTCGCTGCCGTCATCGGAAAGGGCGATCCCGATGCTGGCGGACACCTGCGGTTCGTCGTCACCGAGCTGGAAGGGGACGGCGATGGTGCTGACGATCCGCTGGGCGAGATCGGTCGCCTGGTGGATGCCGTCGATGTCCTCGCAGAGCACGACGAACTCGTCGCCACCAAGGCGGGCCACGGTGTCGGTCTCCCGCACGGTGGCGAGAATTCGCACGGCAACCTCGGCGAGGAGTCGGTCGCCGACCACGTGACCCAGGGTGTCGTTCACGGCTTTGAACCGATCGAGATCCACGTAGAGCACGCCGAACATCCGGCCATGACGACGAACACGGGCCAGCGCCTGCTCGAGGTGGTCGGTGAGCATCACCCGATTGGCCAGACCCGTGAGTGAGTCGTGCAGCGCCTGATGGGCGAGCTGGGCCTCGACGCGCTTCTGGTCGGAGAGGTCGCGCACGATGCCTGAGATCACCGGCGCTGATCCCGCCAGCACGATTGCGGTGGTCGAGACCATCATCGGGAAGCGAGTTCCGTCCCGCCGAACTCCCTCGATCTCAACGTCGTTGCGCTGGGTGGCAGCGGAACCCTGGAGGTTGTACGAGGTGAGGAAGTCTCTGAGCGGTTCGTGGAGCTCGGGTGGAACGATGCGGGTGACGGGCTCCCCCACGATCTCCGCGGCGCTCCAGCCGAAGATTGCCTCGGCGGCGGCATTGAACGAGGCGAGGGTGCCGTCCAGCCCAAAGGTGAGGATCCCCTCGGCCGCGTTCTCCACCACCGACCGGTGGTGCGCCTCGCTCCGTCGGGCTGCGTCCCGGCTTCTGTTGGCGTCATCCCGCGCCAGCGACGCCCGCTGCATCTCCTCGGCGAGCAGGGCATCGGCTCGTTCTTGGTTCTCGGCGACGGCCCCAGCCATCCGGATCGCGATGCTGAACACGAAGGCCCCGAGGAGTCCGATCGCCTGCGACTGCGAGCTGCTGAGCAACGAGGGCACAACGCCCTGCAGAACCAGCACCTGCGCAACCGCACACCCCACCCACGACCACCCGAGCGCAGCTCGCCAGGCCGCTGCACCTGACTGCTGGAGGTCGGCCAGGGCGGCGAACGCGTAGGCCATGCCAAGCGCCGGCCCCCACCCGCTCAGGTAGATGACCATCGTGACCGCGCTGACGTGGACGACCACGCGGACGTGGAGCCGCCACGATCCGCGTGAGGCCGTCGGCCAGCGCTCCACCATCCGGCCAGATACGTGCGCCCAGGCGATCACCCCTGCATAGGCCCAGGGCGACGCGTTCGACACGAGCCCCCAGTTCCGACACACCAGCAGCAGAACGAGTGCGAGCGGCCCGACCGCGTAGGCCACGAACGATGGGGACAGGCCAGCCGCGAGCCGTGCTGCTACTGCGTCGTGCGCCTCAGTGTCTTCCGCCATCGGTGGCCCTCCCACTGGAACATCGGCCCAGCCGAGGCGTTCCTCAAGGACAGGGTGGCCGTCCCCCTGGGCACTTCGCCCAGGCCCACCTGAACGGCGCCACGCGAGCTGGCGGAACGTCACGCTTGAAACGCCAAGCGCAACCTGCTGCTTGACCAATCGCCGGAACCTCG
>JANOQG010000155.1:0-1639 GCA_031422255.1 Actinomycetes bacterium
CTCCGCTTCGGGGCCGTCGAGCACCTCGCCGAACAGCACGGTGGCAGCGACGGTCTGGGGCCCAGCAATGCGATGCGCCATCCAGGTATGACCTCCACCAGGGTGAAGGCCGAGGTTGAGAAACCGGGTGTCGAACCGCGCACGAGTGGCGGCAAGGCGCACATCGCAGACCAAAGCCAGGTTCATCCCCGCGCCGACGGCTGCGCCGTTCACCGCAGCGATCGTGGGGAGTGGTGAGCGTCCGATCCGCAGGAAGCCCTCGTAGATGGCCCTGAGACCCTCTTCCGCGCCACCCGCTGAACTCGACGACAGGTGCGACAGGTCGGCACCCGCGCAGAACGCGGGGGCCTCGCCTGTGACGACGACTGCCCCCACGGCCGGGTTCGCTTCAAGGTCATCGAAGAGGTCGGTGATCTCGCCAACCATGGGGAGGGTCAGCGCGTTTCGGCGGTCGGGGTCGGTGAGCGTGACCGTGGCGACGCCGTCGGCGATGTCGGTGTGGACAAGAGGCATGCCGCCGAGTTTGGCACCCGGTGTGTCGATGACGTGACTTTGGGCCCCGGTATTGTTACAGTTCTGTGTCTGCCGTAATGCGGTCGCCGAGAAATGAGGGGCTTGTGGTTCATGAGGCCCCCGGGGACCATGTGGGTACTGGTGCTCCTGTTGTCGAACCCCTGGTGAGGTCCGTGCGCGTTCCCCTGCTGTCCCCCCGCTTGCTGATCACCGCCCTGGGCGTGCTGCTGGCGATCTGCCTGGTGTCAGCCCCCCTGGTGGGGTCGGCCCAGAAGGGCAGCGGCGATCCTTCGGCTGAGCGGGAGCGAGTGCGGTCACAAAAGGCCCAAGTAGCGACCCGGGTCGATGCCCTCAAGGCCACTGACGCCCAGGTATCTCGTGCCCTCGCCGACCTCCAGGCCAATGTGGCGGGCCAGAAGGCGATGTACGCAGAGGCTCAGCGGGCCGCCGAGCAGGCCGATCAGGCGCTCGCTGACGCCAACGTGGCTGTCGCTGCCAAGACCGAAGAGATCGCCGTGCTCCGCGACGAGATCCGCGACTTCGCCGTAGAGGCCTTCGTGCATCCGCCGTCTGACGACGCCCTGGCCGCGCTCGACTCCGACGATCCGGGAGAGGCAGCCGAGAAGCGCGCCCTCCTGGAGCTGCAGAACACGAACGACGCAGACCTGCTCGATCGCCTCAGCGCTGCCGAGGAGGATCTCGAAGTGGAGCGCGGCCTCGCGGAAGACGCAGCGGCCCGGGCCAAGGCCAAGAAGGCCGCCGAGGAGGGCCGGCTCAATGAGCTCACCTCGGCGCTCGATCAGCAATCGGCCTATGCAGAGCAGGTGCAGGGGCGTCTCGACCGAGCACTCGCCGAGGCCGACAGCCTCGCCCAGCTCGATGCGAACCTCTCCAAGCAGATCCGCGACCGCCAGGTTGCCCTCGCCCGCCAGACAGCCGCCATCTCTCCACGCGGCGGTGGCCGCGCTCCGGGTGGCCCTGGCGGAAGTCCTGGCGGTTCCCTGAACCCGAGCCTCGGCTCGGCTTCGTGCCCCTCAGGCGGTCGAATCACCGTCGCCGCGTCGATCGCCGGGTCGCTGCAGTCGCTGCTGACCGCCGCCGCGGCCGCTGGAGTGAACCTCTGCGG
>JANOQG010000156.1:0-2216 GCA_031422255.1 Actinomycetes bacterium
GCTTCCCGTACACAAAGCTGATGAACTCGAACAACGCCGTGGAGCAGGGCGCTGGCGTCATCCTCTGCTCCGCTGAGCGGGCTGAGTCCCTCGGTGTGCCCCGTGATCGTTGGGTGTTCCCGCACAGCGGAACCGACACGCACGACCACTACTTCATCTCGAATCGGGAGCACCTCGGGCGATCACCCGGCATGCGCATCGGCGGACAACGCGCGCTCGACCTGGCCGGCGTCGGCGTGGACGACCTTGCCCACGTCGACCTCTACTCGTGCTTCCCATCCGCCGTGGAGATCGCAGCGCATGAGCTTGGGATCGGCCTGGATCGGGCCCTCACCGTCACAGGTGGCCTGTCGTTCGCCGGCGGTCCCTGGAACAACTACGTGATGCACTCCATCGCAACGATGGCGGACGTGCTTCGCGACGATCCGGGCAGCCTCGGGCTGGTGACCGCCAATGGCGGCTACATCACCAAGCACGCCTTTGGCGTGTACGGCACCGAGCCCCCCGCCACCCCGTTCCGGCACTCGAACCCGCAGGCCGAGGTGGACGCGTTGCCCTGTCGAGAGCTGTGCGAGGACCCCGACGACGACGTCACCGTGGAGACCTGGACCGTGATGCACGGCCGCGAGGGCGCTCCTGAGACCGGCATCCTCGCGGGTCTGCTCGACGACGGACGCCGCGCGTGGGGCACCACAACCGACGCCGATCAGCTCACCGCGATGGTGACCGAGGAGATCGGTGGCCAACGGGTGCACGTGCACCCGGACGGTGCCGTCGACTTCTAAGCGGCTTCAGCCGTCGCTGTTCTTGGCAATGCGGGCCTCGAGGAGACCCATGATGTAGTCCCGCGCCGCTGGCATCTCGTCGAGCAGGGTGCGGAAGTGGCTGATGTCGAAGGCCAGCAGGCGCATCGGGCTCTGCGCGATCACGGAGGCATTGCGGGGCCGGTGGCCGACGAGGGCCATCTCGCCGACGATGGATCCGGAGCCGATGTGGGCGACGGGCTCGTTTCCGCTGAAGACGCCCGCCTCCCCCTCGATCACGAAGAAGCACTCGGTGCCGACGTCGCCCTGGTCGATGAGCACGGCACCGGGCTCTGCGTCGACCGGTTCGCCAAGGGCGGCGAAACGAGCCAGCTCGGCCTCCGACATCCTGGCGAAGAGCGCGATGTGGTGCAGATCGCTGATGATCGCTGGATCAACCTTGTGGGACGCCATCGAAGTCTCCCGGAGCGTGATGGTGTGGCGGCCGTCCGGCCATGGCGCGTCAACCTACCCGCCTGGCCCCGAGGCCGCGTCCGCTGTTCGCAGGATGTCCGAAACGTCCGCCGCTCCGGCCCGGAGCACCACCCATGGCCAGGTGGTCGTGTCGAGCACGGTTGAGGGCTGACCTTCCAGGAGCCCGCCATCCACGACAAGGCCGAGATCAGGACCCAACGCATCGGACGCCGCTTGCGCTGTCGCCGCGGTGGGCTCCCCATGCCGGTTGGCACTGGTGGTTGCCAAGGGCCCGACTCTGGCCGCCACCGCCCGCACCAGCTCGTGGTCGGGCACCCGCAAGCCAATGGTGTGCTCCGGGTCGCCGAGGTGCAGGTCGAGGTCGCCGCGTCGCCGGACCACGAGGGTGAGCGGACCGGGCCACCACCGATCGGCCACAGCCAGCACCGCGCGGTCCGGGGCCTCCGCGAGACCGAGGGCCTGCCCGGCATCCGCACAGAGGACAGCCACGGGCACCCCAGCCGAACGCCCCTTCAGCTCGAACAGGCGGGCGGTGGCTTGGTGATCGGCGGCGCGAGCGGCCAAGCCATAGACGGTGTCTGTCGGGAGCACGACTGCCTGACCCGCTTCGAGCGCGGCAACGATCTCGTCGATCACGCGAGGAACGCCAGGAGTAGCTGCGGCATGGCCGCCGACAGTACCCGGGGGTCCCGGTAGGGTCGGCGGCCATGCGAGCCGCGGTGATGCGTCAAGGTGCGCTGGTCGTCGACGAGGTGGCCGAGCCGGTCCCGGTCGCCGGACAGGTGCTCGTCCGCACCATCGCTTGCGGGATCTGTGGGTCCGACCTGCATGCCCTGAAGCACGCCGACCAGATGGTGCTCATGTCGGAGGAGTCCACCGAGGGCGTGCCTGATGTCATGCGCCCTCGGATCATGGATCCTGCTCATGACGTGGTGATGGGCCACGAGTTCAGCGCAGAGGTGCTCGAGCTGGGTGAGA
>JANOQG010000157.1:0-18821 GCA_031422255.1 Actinomycetes bacterium
CTTCGATGCGGGAATGCCGGTCTACGAGCTTGTGAACCCCGATGGCGTCGCGTACGTCATGCAGGCCTATTGCATCGGGGTCGACCCGACCCTCACCCAGGAGGCGCTTGGCATCCTCGGCGACCGCCTCGCCCTGCCAGAGGGCTGGGCCTACAGAACGAGGATCCTCGACGAGGAGCTTGTGGTCGACACCACCGCCACCATCGCCACCGTGCTCCAAGACGAGCTCGAGAACACCTACACCCTGCCTGAGTGACCGAGCTTCGCCCGGCCTCGGCCCGCGGGATCAGAGGGTCCAGGTGAGCGTGACGCTGGGTTCTGGCGCCTCGGCGCCAGTGGCTCGGTAGGTGGCGAGCGCGGCAGTGTTGTCTGGCTCCGTCGCTACCCACATGCCATAGCAGCCGTGTTCGATGGCGACCTCCTGGAGGGCGGCCACCAGAGCGGTGCCGACGCCCCGACGTCGGACGACGGGTCCACCCCCATCTCGTAGAGGAACATCTCGGTTCCCTTGTCGGGATGGGTCATCTCGATCCCCGTCACGAACCCAACCTCCACACCATCGATCGAGGCGAGGAGGAGATGGTGGCCGTCCGAGGTGAGGTGCCGAGCGGCCCACTCCGGTGTCGTCTGGTGGTCGAACAGCGTCCCTGCGGCGACAACGCGATCGATGTCGTCGGGTCTGAGTCGATCGATCTTCATGTCTGTGCCTCCCTGCGGGCGCCGGCGGAGGGACGCACTCGCCAGAGAACGAGGTCGGTGGGCAGGGGAGCGCCGCGTTCCACGAGGGAGACCACGCAGCCACCGAAGCCGGCGCCGGTGAGGCGGGCACCGATGACGCCGTCCGTCGAGTCGAGCCGTTCGACCAGGGCATCGAGCACAGGGGTGCTGACCTCGAAGTCGTCGCGCAGGCTGGCATGGCTGGCAGCCATCAGCATGGCCATGGTGCGCCGATCGCCGGCGGAGAGGGCCGCCACGAGCTCATCGACCC
Source organism: Actinomycetes bacterium (assembly GCA_031422255.1). Lineage (GTDB taxonomy): Bacteria > Actinomycetota > Acidimicrobiia > Acidimicrobiales > VFJN01 > VFJN01. The sequence goes on from JANOQG010000157.1 coordinate 989, forward strand.
GCCCGTTCTCGGTCACCACGTGGCGCGCCCGTCGACGGATCACGCCGTCGGCAAGGCGCGCCACGTCGGCCAACGAAGCGGACCGCAGAGGACCGAGCTCGCGCTGCGCGGCCTGGCACGCGGCGGCCCGCTCGGCATAGGCGCTGGTGGCCAGCTCGCGGCGCTGCCCGGAGTCGACCACGACGACCTCGACGTCGGCGGGGATCGGCACCGGAGTGACGGACAGCGTCGTGCAATCGATCCGGAGCGCATGGCCGTCGACCCCAGCGGCGCTCGCAAGCTGGTCCATGATTCCGCAGGGCACCCCCGACGCCCGCTGCTCGGCAACCTGTCCGAGCTGCGCCAAGGCCAAGGGGGTGCCCTCGAATCCGAGCGCCAGTGCCACAGCTACCTCAAGGGCGGCGGAGGACGAGAGCCCGGCACCCACCGGCAGCGTGGTGGCCACCGTCCCAACGAGCCCGCGATCGGGGCGTAGCTCCGCCACGACCCCCGCGACGTAGCGAGCCCACGACGGGGCGATCCCGGCCGGGTCGACGATGTCGATCGAAACGACTGCCGGGGCGGACTCGATGGCGGAGCGGAGCTCGACGACGTCGCCTTCGAGTGAACCCGAAACAGTCGTGCCCAGGTCGATCGCCATGGGGAGAACGAGGCCCCCGGTGTGGTCGGTGTGGTCCCCGATGAGGTTCACTCGGCCCGGCGCGAAGGCTCGAATCACCGCAGTTGGTCGATTGCCGCAGTGGCCAGGTCGAGAAGCGAGAGGTCCCAGGGGGCTCGCATGGCGATGTTGATCTGGTCGGCACCCGCGTCGACGTAGTCGCCCATCCGCTGTACGAGCTGGTCGGGAGAACCGATGAGCACCCCCGGCCGCACGATCTCGGCGATCTTGCCGAACTGAGCCTTCAGTGCGACGTCGTCCTCGCAAAGGCCCACATTGACTGCAGTGCGGATCTCCGACGGGTCGCGCCCGACGGCGGCGCAGTGGTCGTGCAGCACGTGCCGCTTGCGCGCCAGCTCCTCGGGGGAGATGAAGGGCACGTTCCAGCCGTCGGCCCACTTGGCGGCGATGCGCAGCGTGCGCCGTTCCCCCCCTCCACCGACCCAGATGGGCAACGCCGCCTGCACGGGTTTGGGCTCGCAGCGGGCATCGCTCATCTGCACGTGCTGGCCGATGAAGTCGGTGACGGGGTGGCGCAGCAGGCCCCGAATCGCCTGGATTGACTCTTCGAGCAGGTCGAGGCGCTCCTTGGCAGACGGGAACGGGATGCCATAGGCGGCGTACTCGTTCTGCGCCCATCCAGCTCCGAGTCCGAGGTCGGCTCGCCCGCCGGAGAGGTGATCGATCGTGGCAATGGCGTTGGCCAGCACCGCGGGGTGGCGGTAGCCGACGCAGTAAACCAGCGAGCCGACGCGCACCCGCTTGGTGTGGCAGGCGAGTGCGGCGTGACACGCGACGGCTTCATGGCACTCGTAGCCGTTGAAGTCGGCCGAGTAGAAGTGGTCCCAGATCGAGATCCAGTCGAACCCGGCGTCTTCGATGCGGGTCCAGAGGGTGCGGAGCTCCTCGATGGTGGTGTTCTGCAGGCCAGTGTGCACGCCGAAGACGGTCATGCGCGGGAACCTAGCGCCCCAGGAGGGGATGGTTGCCGTGCCGGGAACCGCGCTCGCGTGCCCTCCTTGACCGTTCGGTCAAGGACGAACAGGATGACCAGGTGACAACCGCCATCGCCCCTGCCAACGGCATCGAGATCGCCTACGAGACGCACGGTGATCCCGGTGACGAACCCCTCCTTCTCGTCATGGGGCTCGGCGCCCAGCTCATCGCGTGGCCCATCGAGCTCGTCGATGCCCTGGTGGACCGCGGCTTCTTCGTCATCCGCTATGACAACCGCGACGTCGGGTTGTCGACGAAGTTCAGCGACGATGGCCTCGACGTGATGACCAGCCTGATGCAGGCAGTCCAGGGTGAGCCGGTGACTGCGCCCTATCTCCTGAGCGACATGGCCGCCGATGGGATGGCCCTTCTCGACCACCTTGGGATCGCGTCGGCCCACATCGTGGGGGCATCGATGGGCGGGATGATCTCCCAGGCGATGGCGATCGAGCACCCAACCCGGGTGCGCACGCTCACCTCGATCATGTCCACGACAGGCGACAGCGACGTCGGCACACCGATACCGGAAGCGCTCGCGGTGCTGCTGGGCCCGCCGGGCAGGAATCGCGAGGAAGCGATCGAGGTCAGCGTCCGTGGATCCAAGGCGATCGCGAGTCCCGCGCTCTTCGACGAAGCGGTCGCCAGGGAGCGGGCCGAGGCCGCCTACGACCGCTGCTACAACCCGGCCGGCACCGTTCGTCAGCTGCTGGCGATCGTCGCGTCCGGCAGCCGCGCAGGGGGCCTGGCCTCACTCGACGTGCCGACGGTGGTCATCCACGGCGACGCTGACCCGCTCGTCACCCCTAGCGGGGGAGTGCGCACGGCTGAGCTCATCCCAGGGGCCGAGCTCATCATGATCGAGGGCATGGGCCACGACCTCCCGCCCGCCGTCATCGGCCAGGTGGTCGAGGCGGTCACCGCCCTCGCTTCTCGCGCCCACGTTTGAACCCCTGGAAGGAATCTCCCTGATGCCCGGTCCGCTCGCTGGCCTGAAGATCCTCGAGATCGCGGGAATCGGCCCCGGCCCGTTCTGCGCAATGATGCTCGCCGACATGGGCGCGGAGGTCGTGCGGGTCGACCGCGCCCAGAACGTTTCGGGAGGCGACCCAGCCTCGCCGCCCGCTGATGTGCTCAACCGGGGTCGCCGCAGCATCGGCATCGACCTCAAGCACCCCGATGGCGTCGAGACCGTGCTCACGCTGCTCGAGCAGGCCGATGGCATCCTCGAAGGATTTCGTCCCGGCGTCATGGAGCGCCTCGGCCTCGGCCCCGACGTTGCGCTCGCTCGGAACCCAAAGCTCGTGTACGGCCGCATGACTGGCTGGGGTCAGGACGGCCCGTACGCCCTCGCCGCTGGCCACGACATCAACTACATCGCACTTGCGGGAGCGCTTGAACCGATCGGGCGCCGGGGAGGTCCGCCGGTCCCGCCCCTGAACCTGGTGGGCGACTTCGGCGGCGGCGGCATGCTCCTTGCCTTCGGCATGGCATGCGGAATCGTGAACGCTCAGCGCACCGGCGTTGGTCAGGTCGTTGACGCCGCGATGGTCGATGGCTCCGCGGTCCTCACGACGATGTTCCACTCGTTTCGGGCCATGGGCATCTGGGAGGACGAGCGCGGCACGAACATGCTCGACACGGGTGCGCACTACTACGACGTCTACGAGACCGCCGACGGCAAGTACGTGTCGATCGGGTCGATCGAGCCACAGTTCTACAAGGAGCTCCTCCGCCTCACCGGGCTCGAGGGCGAAGAGCTGCCCTGGCAACAGGACCGCACGGCGTGGCCCGCCCTCAAGGATCGTCTTGCCGAGATCTTCAAGGCCAAGACACGCGAGGAGTGGTGCACGCTCATGGAGGGCACCGATGTGTGCTTCGCTCCGGTGCTCTCCCTCGGCGAGGCGCCGCTCCACCCTCACAACGTGCACCGTGGCACCTTCATCGAGCGCGACGGCGTTGTGCAGCCCGCGCCGGCCCCGCGCTTCTCCGGCACGCCGGTCGAGGTGCAACGCTCCCCGTCTCACGCTGGCCAGCACACCGATGAGGTCCTTGCCGACTGGGGCATGGGCGCCGAGCACCTCGTGAAGCTTCGCGACGCTGGAGCCATCGCCTAGGCGGATCGGTAGCCTCGCCGCCATGGCGACGTTGGTGTCCTTTCAAGCCCACCCGGATGACGAGTCGATTGGGGCCGGCGGCACGCTGGCCAAAGCGGCGGCAGCCGGACATCGCACTGTGCTCGTGTTCGGCACACGGGGCGAGCATGGCGAGGTGGCCGAGGACTTCCTCGACGACGGCGAGACGCTCTGGCAGCGCCGCGAGCAGGAGGTGCACCGCTCCGCCGAGATCCTGGGCGTGCAGCGAGTCGAGTTCCTCGGGTACGAGGACTCGGGGATGATGGGGACCCCCGAGAACGATCGTCACGAGGCGTTCTGGCAGGCCGACCTCGATGAAGCGGCTGGGCGACTAGCCGACATCCTCCGTGCGGAGGGTGCTCATGTGCTCACGATCTACGACAGCGACGGTGGCTACGGGCACCCCGACCACATCCAGGTGCATCGGGTTGGCAAGCGAGCCGCCGAGCTGGCCGGAACCCCCCGGGTGTTCGAGGGGACGATGAACCGCGATCACCTCCGACGGGTCATCGAGGAGGGCGTGAAGGCGGGGGCCATCCCGCCGGACGCTGTTCCCGATGTCACCGAGGAGAGCACCTTCGGCAGGCCGGAATCTGCCATCACGACCACGGTCGACGTGCGCGAGTTCTTGGATGCCAAACGGGCCTCGATGCGTGCTCACGCCAGCCAGATCGGCGAGGACTCCTTCTTCCTGCAGATGCCCGACGAAGCGTTCGCGGCATCGTTCGGTCAGGAGTGGTTCATCCGGCACGGCGTGCCAGAGGGCCACCGCGACGACGATCTGTTCACAGACCTCGGCTGATGTCCGCGGCCTGGACCCACACAGCGCTCGCGCAGCAGATCGTGTTCGGGGCGGGCTCGCTCCGTCGCCTCCCTGAGGTGGTCAAGGTCACCGGCGCACGCAAGGTGCTCCTCGTTACCACTGCTGGTCGGCTGAGGTCCGAGGAGGGCGCCCAGGTCGTCGCCGCGCTCGGCCGGTCACTGGCATCGACGTTCTCAGCGGTGGAGTCGCACGTGCCCGTGCCCTCGGTGCAACAGGGGGTGCTCCAGGCTCGCCGCGACGGGATTGATCTGGTCGTCTCGTTCGGCGGTGGGTCTTGCGCCGACCTCGCCAAGGCGGTGTGCTACTTCCTCGAGCAGGAGGCGGGGATGGCCGGCTCCAGTCACGTCGATCGCCCCCTCGTGCCACACGTGAGCATCCCCACCACCTATTCGGGTGCGGAGCTGACGCCGTTCTTCGGGATGACCGACCCCGCCACCCGTCAGAAGCAGGGCGCCGGTGGACCCACCTCTGCGCCCATCACCGCAATCTACGACCCCATGCTCACGCTCTCGACGCCAGCCCGAGTGAGTGCCGAGACCGGGATGAACGCGCTGGCCCACTGCGTGGAAGCGGCGTGGTCGCCTCGTCGCACACCCGAGGCTGAAGCAATTGCGCTGGCAGGAGCAGCGGTCATCGCTGGCGCATTGCCAGCGGTGGTCGGCGCGCCCGAGAACGTTGACGCTCGCACGGCGATGCTCGAAGGCGCCTGCCTCGCGGGGCGATGCCTGCTCAATGCCGGCATGGGGGTCCACCATGGCCTGGCGCAGCTGGTTGGCGGGCGTACGGGCATCCCTCACGGCCTCGCCAACGCCGTGCTGCTCACGCACACGATCGCCTTCAACGCCGCCGCCGTGCCCGACGCGGTCGCTCGGCTCGGCATTGCCCTGGGCGCGGAGACCGACCCTGCAGGTGCGGTCGACCGCCTGCGTGGCTCCCTCGGCCTGCCTGCGACCTTGTCCGAGGCGGGGGTGGACGAAGGCGAGCTCGCGGCGGTGGCACGGTTGTCGCAATCGAACCACAACGTGGCGAGCAACCCGCGCCCGGTCTCGGAGTCCGACGCCCTGGCCATCCTCCGGGCCGCCTGGTAGCCGATCGCCAACGATCACAGCACCAAACGCATCGGCGGGCCTACTGTCACGGTCGGAACACGGAGGTCCAGGCGGATCGTGACAACGAGCCAGCAGAGCGCAGTGCGCCTTCGAGGCGTCACGAAGCGGTTCGACGCCGTCGTGGCGGTCGACGACGTCGACCTCGATGTCGCTGAGGGCGAGTTCTTCGCCATGCTCGGCCCGTCCGGTTCCGGCAAGACGACGATGCTGCGTCTGATCGCCGGCTTCGATCTTCCGAATGCGGGCACGATCGAGCTGGCAGGCGCTGATGTGACCGGTGCGCCGCCATTCGACCGAGACGTCAACACCGTCTTCCAGGACTACGCGCTGTTCCCGCACATGTCCGTGGCGAAGAACGTCGAGTACGGCCTCAAGGTGAAGCGCGTGCCCAAAGCGGAGAGGGGACCGCGCGTGGAGGAGGCGCTGGCGAGTGTGCGCCTTGAGGACCTCGCCGGCCGGAAGCCCAATCAGCTCTCGGGCGGCCAACGCCAACGGGTGGCCCTGGCCCGAGCGCTCATCAACCGGCCCAAGGTGCTCCTCCTTGATGAGCCGCTCGGTGCGCTCGACCTCAAGCTGCGCGAGGAGATGCAGGTCGAGCTGAAGCTCATCCAGCAGAACGTTGGCATCACCTTCGTGTTCGTCACCCATGATCAGAGCGAGGCGCTTTCGATGAGCGACCGGGTGGCTGTTTTCAACAAGGGGCGCATCGAGCAGATCGGCACGCCGCGAGCGATCTACGAACAGCCCGCCACGGAGTTCGTTGCCAGCTTTGTCGGCACCGCCAACCTCATCGCGGGCTCCTCCGGGCTCGTCACCGTTCGGCCTGAGCGCATCCGCATCGGTGCACCCTCCTCGGAGGAGACGGGTGCAGCGGGCCGGATCGAGGCTGTGCAGTATCTCGGCCCGGCAACCCGTCTTCGCGTCCGCGTTGCGGATGGCCATGTGTTCACGGTTGAGGTCCCCAACACCGTGTCCGGCCCGACCCTTGTCGTCGGCGATCAGGTCGAGCTCGCGTGGAGCGAGGCCGATCGTCAACCCGTGGGCTCGACACTCGCCCGTTGATCGATACACACACAGCAACCCGACCCCGAGGAGGGGACATGCGAAGTAAGGCACTACGGCTCACACTGGTGGTCTCAGCGTTCGCGCTGATCGCCGCGGCATGTGGAGGTGACGACAGCGGCAACGCTGATGGGACCACCGTGCCGGCACAGGACGTGATTGGTGATGGTGAGGGTGCCGTCTCGATTCTCGCCTGGCCCTATTACGCCGAGGACGGCACGCAGGACGAGAACTACGACTGGGTGTCCGCGTTCGAAGCGGATACCGGTTGCGAAGCGTCGGTCAAGTACTTCGGCACCTCAGATGAGGCCTTCACGCTCTTCGCTACTGGCGACTACGACGTGGTGTCGGCCTCGGGCGACTCCTCGATGCGGAGCGTGGCGTCGGGCGACGCTGCGGCCATCAACACCGATCTGCTGACCAACTACGACGACCTTGCCCCATTCCTCAAGGAGCAGGCGTGGAACTCGGTCGAGGGCACCGTGTACGGCGTCCCGCACGGCTGGGGCGCCAACGTGCTCCAGTACAACACCGACGTCGTGTCGCCCGCCCCCGACAGCTGGGGCGCAGTGTTCGACGAGAACTCGCCCTACGCGGGGAAGATTGCCGCGTACGACTCGCCGATCTACATCGCCGATGCGGCTCTCTACCTGATGGCGACCGAGCCGAGCCTCGCCATCACGAATCCGTATGCCCTGGATCAGGCGCAGTTCGACGCCGCGATCGCTCTGCTCAAGGCGCAGAAGCCCCTCCTGGCTGAGTACTGGGGCGACTACGTCGCCTATGAGGACAACTTCCGATCGGGCAGCACGGTGCTCGGCACGAGCTGGCAGATCATCGCCAACACGCTGACGGCCGACGACCCGCCAACCCCCGTGGACTCCGTGCTTCCGAAGGAGGGTTCCACGGCATGGTCCGACAACTGGATGGTCTATTCGAAGGCCGATCATCCGAACTGCGCCTACGAGTGGCTGAACTACATCACCTCCCCGCCGGTGCAGGCGACGGTCGCCGCTACCTTCGGGGAGGCGCCGGCCAACCTCAAGGCCTGCGATGAGGCCGACATGGCAGAACACTGTGTGAGCTATCACGCCGACGACGCGGCCTACTACGACCAGCTCCACTACTGGACCACACCCACCAAGGCGTGCCTCGACGGGCGCACCGACGTTGACTGCAAGGACTACAGCGAGTGGGTCACGGCCTGGACCGAGGTGAAAGGCTGAGGCTGGCGACGGAGGGGTGGGGCCGAGTGCTCCACCCCTCCACTGCCCGGCGGACCGCCGCTCGGGCACTGGCCCGCCGTCCGCGGCTGCGCCTCGGACTCACGCTTTCGGGCCCGCTGCTCTGGATGCTCGTCGCCTACATCGGGTCGCTCGCGGCCCTTCTGATCACATCGCTCTACCACAACGAAACCGTGGGGGTGGCCACGCGCATGGTCACCGATCCGCGCCTCGACAACTACCAGAGCCTCGTCGATTCGTCGGTCTATCGAGACGTTGCGGCGCGCACGGTCTTGGCCGCCGCTGCCGTCACGCTGATCGATCTCGTGATCGCCCTGCCGGTGGCGTTCTTCATGGCGAAGGTGGCCTCGACGCGGGTGCGGCGGCAGCTCGTGATCGCTGTCACCATGCCGTTGTGGGCCGGCTATCTCGTCAAGGGCTACGCGTGGCGGGCGATGCTCAACCCAGCGAGCGGCCTCCTGCGCGAGGTGTTCGGCCGTACCCCGGGCTATGGGCTGTGGGGTTCGATCACCACGCTGTCCTACCTGTGGTTGCCGTACATGATCATCCCGATCTACGCCGGTCTTGATCGGTTGCCCAACTCGCTCTTGGAAGCGTCGACCGACCTCGGGGGTAAGGCCGGCCGCACGCTGCGATCAGTGGTGCTCCCCCTGCTCGTTCCCTCGATCGTGGCGGGGTCGATCTTCACGTTTTCGCTGACCCTCGGCGACTTCTACGTCAACCGTCTCCTTGGGGGGACGACTCAGTTCATCGGCAACACCATCTACAGCAACTTCGGTGTGAACCTGCCGTTGGCAGCGGCCTACGCCACCGTGCCAGTTCTGATCATGGTCGCCTACCTGGCGGCAGCGCGTGCGTCCGGCGCGCTGGAGGAGCTGTAGCGCATGGTTCTTTCGCGTGGCGCTCGGTTCTGCCTTCGACTGTTCACCGGTGTGGTGCTCGTGGGGCTCTACTTCCCGCTTCTCTATGTCATGCGACTGAGCGTGGCCACCTCACGTGGGTTCACCTGGCCGCCGAAGGGCTTCACCTTCGAGCACTGGACAGCCGCTCGAAGTGCCACGGGCCCTCGTGACGCGCTCCTTCACTCGTTGACGATTGCCGGATGGGCAACGCTCGTAGCTCTCGTGCTCGGGTCGCTTGCGGCCGCGGCGTTGACGAAGTTCAAGTTCTTCGGGCGGCACACCCTCAATCTGATGCTCATCCTGCCGTTGGCCCTACCCGGAATTGTCACCGGGATCGCGCTCAACTCGGGGTTCGCCCGCCTCGATGTGGACCTCTCGCGCGTCACGCTGGTGGTTGCCCACGCCACGTTCTGCATCGTCATCGTGTTCAACAACGTTGGAGCGCGCATGCGGCAGATCTCACCGAACATCGACGAAGCATCGGCGGACCTCGGCGCGGATCAGCTGCAGACGTTCTGGCACGTCCGGCTGCCATTGCTGGCCAACTCTCTGCTCGCGGGCGGACTGCTCGCGTTCGCGCTGAGCTTTGACGAGATCATCGTCACCACGTTCACTGCAGAGGGCGGCTATCAGACACTGCCGCTCTGGATCTTCCAGAACATGTTCCGTGATACGAGCCTCCCGCTCGTCAACGTCACGGCCACCTTCGTGGTGCTCGCGATGGTGATTCCGGTGTATCTCGCTCAGCGTCTCAGTGAAGGGGCCGCCGGAGCTAGCCGCGACGGCCGCTCCTCAGGCGAGTAGCGGGGCGTACCCGGCAGGGATTCGCGATCCTCCGAAGAACCACGACTCCACCGAGTAGCGGTGATCGGTGTAGCCCTCGCCAGACCCGCTGCGGTGCACGAAGCGCTCGTCGAACATGATGGCGTCGCCGGGCGAGAAGCGAGGCGTGATCCAGGGGTCGTCGGGCGCCACCTCGTCGAGGAGCTCCTGCCCGATGGCGATGTGCGAGTACTTCGCTCCACGCGTACGGGTCTCCAGGATCTGGTCGATGCGGGCCGGCACGATGTCGATGCTCGGGGTCGCCGCCCCCGGACCGCAATCAGACAGGGACAGCCACACGTTGAGGGCTCGCGCCACCCCCGTCATGAACTGGCCGTCTTGGTGCCAGATTGCCTTCGACGCTAGGACCTTTCGCAGCACGGTCTTGTCGACCGTCAGCTGTGGCGGCTCACCGAGGTGGTCGCGGATGGCGGCGATCACCCCAGCGTCCTCGTACGCGGCGAGCAGGTCGCAGAGCACCAGGGGCGAGTCGGCCGCCAGCATCCCGCCGTAGTCGACCATCGAGCGTCGGGCCACGCCCGTCCCGGCCGAACGAGGCTTGGAAAGGCTGTACCACCGGCTGTCGGTCGGTTCGGGTGCCTCGGCGATCGTCCGATCGCGGGCTTCGATCGAACGGATCACCATGTCCCGCATCGCTCGGGCTCGGTCCGATGGGATGGCGCCGCGGACGATCAGGCATCCGTGGTGGAGGATCGCGCCTCCGAGTACGTCGCCGGTGAGGTCTCGCAGGTCGATCTCAGGGGCACCCCGCAGGTCGGGGAACGGGTCGGGCAGTTCCTCGGGCCCTCGCCGCGGAGGGAGCTCTGCCCTCGGCTGAGCCTCCGCCGCTTCCCGGCGCAGGCGCACGATGCGGCGAGCGAACTCGACGTCGGGGTGCTCGCGGTGGGCTCGCTCGAGCTCAGCAACCGCGTCGAGCAGCCGCCCAGATGCCTGGTGGGTTCTCGCTGCCTCCAAGGCCGCGTCCCGAACGCGAGATGTGGGGGTCATAGCCATTGGATGTGGGCGCGACCCTACCACCGGCGGCATTGCGCTGGTTGGGCCAGGGGTGCCCAGGTGACCACCGATCCCATGTCGGCTGGGTAGGTTCAAGGGCTCAACGGCATGGACCATGCCAGCGACCTTGGGGGTAGACCTGACCGTCATCAAGATCAACGCCATCACCGTGCCCCCGGACAGTGGCGACGAACTGGCCCAACGGTTCGCCAAGCGGGCCGGCGCCGTCGATGGCCAGGACGGCTTCGAGGGATTCGAGCTACTCCGGCCCACCGACGATCGCACGACGTGGCTGGTTGTCACGCGCTGGCGAGACGACGCCGCCTTCAACGCATGGATGAGCAGCCCGGGCTTCGGCGCTGGCCACCGCAGCGAGGCGACGACCGCCGACGAGGGCAGCAGCCCCCGTCCGGTCGGCGTGTCATCGGAGCTGTGGAGCTACGCCGTCGCGGGCGGTTCCGCCGGCGCTCAGGGCTGAGCCCAACGCCGTGACCCTGCGCCAGATCCACGGCGACTTCGCGTGGGTGGTCGTAGTCACGAACGCCGTGGTTGGCGGTTGGGCAATCGGCGCTCACTACCAAACCCGCCTCCGTGCGCGTGCACTCTGGTGGGCGACCGGCGTCGCTCAGGTCACCATGGCGATCGAGGTGTGTCTGGGCGTCAGCCTCGTGGCCATCCAGGACTATGACGTGGCGCCGTTCCACACCCTGTATGGATTCTCTGGCATCGCTGCCATCGGGATCCTGTACAGCTACCGGGACCAGGTGAAGCGCGAGCACCTCTGGGTGCTCTACGGCCTTGGTGGGCTGTTCATGATGGGGCTCGCACTCCGCGCGATCGCGATCTCCCCGATCGCGCCGCCGACTCCCTGAGGAGTCCCTACAGGTGGACGACGGGGCACGTGAGCGTGCGGGTGATCCCGTCGATCATCTGCACCCGGCTCACCACCATCTTCCCGAGCTCGTCCACCGTCGCGGCCTCGGCTCGCGCGATCACGTCGTAGGGGCCGGTGACATCCTCCGCCGACACGACACCGTCGATGCCGCCAACTTCTCGGGCGACGTGGGCCGCCTTGCCGACCTCGGTCTGAATCAGGATGTATGCGCTGACAGCCATCGGGCCTCCAGATGTGCTTGGACACGCGCACGTTAGCCCCGCAGATCGAAGCGATCTGACGGGCGACCTCGGGTAACGTCCACCCCCTACCCGGGCTCAGGCGCGGGCACCGACGCGCGTCCCCGGGGGGAGGTGCACCTGCGCATGCGGCTCTACATCGAGGTGGCCCGTCGCACCTACGCGCGCCTCAGCACCTACCGCAGCGCCACGCTGGCGGGGATCTTCACGAACACCGTGTTCGGGTTCTTGCTGGCCTACGTGCTCCTCGCGGTCTACAGCGAGCGGAGCGATGTGGGCGGCTTCTCGTCCATGGATGCCCTCACCTTCACCTTCGTGGCCCAGGGTCTGCTGATGACCGTTGGGCTCTTCGGCGGCACTGACATCGCCGACCGGATCACGACGGGGGACGTCATCGTCGACCTGCAGCGCCCCTTCGACCACCAGTCGTGGTGGGCGGCAGTCGACTACGGCAAGGCCGCGTACTACCTCCCCTTCCGCGGTGTGCCGCCGTTTGTCGCGGGTGCGATGGTGTTCGACCTCGAGACCCCCGGCGTGTGGCGGCTGGGCGCATTTCTCGTCTCCGTGACACTCGCGGTGGCCGTGGCCTTCGGCTGGCGGTACTTGCTGCAGCTGAGCGCCTTCTGGCTCCTCGACGTGCGCGGATCCAATCAGCTCGGTTGGTTGGCTGCACAGTTCCTGTGCGGCGCGTTCGTGCCGATCGTGTTCTTCCCCGCATGGCTCGAGCAGCTGTGTCGGGTCCTTCCGTTCGCGTCGATGCTCCAGGTGCCCGTGGAGGTGTGGCTCGGGCGTCACCTGGGCGTCGACCTGCTCGCCACCATGGCTTGGCAGGCCGCCTGGGCGGTCGCGCTTGTGGCGCTCGGCCGAGTTGTCATGGGACGCGCGGTCCGTCGGGTGGTGGTGCAGGGTGGCTGAGATGCGTTCGGCGCTCGCGATCTGGGCACAGCTCGTGGGAGCGCGCATCCGCGCCGACTGGCAGTACCGCACATCGTTCTTCCTGTTCCTGATCAGTCAGACGCTGATCGCGTCGCTCGATCTAGCGGTGATCGCGACGATCTTCAGCCAAGTCGACGAGCTCGGCGGTTGGTCAGGGGTGGAGGTGGCGCTCCTGTTCGGGCTGGCGGGGGTGGCGTTCGGCTTGGCCGACCTGCTCGTCAGCCAGGTGGAGCTGGCCTCCCGGCACATCAAGGAGGGCACGTTCGACCTCTTCCTGTTGCGCCCGCTCCCTACCCTCCTACACCTCTCGGCCTCGGAGTTCGCCCTTCGGCGCCTGGGACGCCTGCTTCAGCCGCTCGTTGTGCTCGCCGTCGCGTTGCTGCTCGCCCCGATCGAGTGGAGTCCCGCAGTCGTGGTCCTCGTTCCCGTGACGCTGCTGAGCGGGACCGTGATCTTCGGCTCCGTCTGGGTGGCCACCTCCTCCGTTGCGTTCTGGACGGTTGAGAGCCAGGAGATGGGCAACGCCTTCACCTACGGGGGCGGGCTGGCGGCCCAGTACCCGATCGATGTGCTCGGCTCGTGGCTGCGGCGCCTCTTCACGTTCCTCATCCCGCTCGCGTTCGTTGCCTACCTGCCGGCGGTGATCATGCTCGGTCGCCCGCGCCCACTTGGGCTCCCGAACGCGATCGGTTGGGCAACACCGATGGTCGCACTGGCGTGCGCCTTCGCAGCGCGGGCGTTGTGGGCCCTCGCCGTCCGCCACTACCGGAGCACTGGGAGCTAGCGCATGGCAGCCGACCCGATCATCGACGTGCGTGGCTTGGTGAAGACGTTCTCGGTTCACCGAAAGGCGGGCCGCCTACGTCGTCGACGCGAGGACGTAGCGGCGGTGGCAGGCATCGACCTGCAGATCGAGCGGGGAGCGATGGTGGGCTACATCGGGCCGAACGGCGCCGGGAAGTCCACCACCATCAAGATGTTCACCGGCATCCTCGTGCCAACGGCCGGACACGTTCGGGTGGACGGTCTCGAGCCGAGTCGGCGACGAACCGAGCTGGCGGCCCGCATTGGTGTGGTGTTCGGTCAGCGCTCTCAGCTCTGGTGGGATCTGCCGCTTCGGGACAGCTTCGACCTGCTCCGACACGTCTATCGGGTGCCGGCGGCACGCCACGCGGCCAATCTCGCCCGCTTTGCCGATGGGCTCGACCTCGGCCCGCTCCTCGACGTGCCGGTGCGGCAGCTCTCACTCGGACAGCGCATGCGAGGCGAGCTCACGGCCGCGCTGCTCCACGACCCGTCCATCCTTCTCCTCGACGAACCCACCATCGGGCTGGATGTCATCAGCAAGGAAGCGGTGCGGGAGTTCCTGGTGGCGATCAACCGGGAGCAGGGCACCACGGTGCTGCTCACCACCCACGATCTCACCGACGTCGAACGGCTGTGCGAGCGACTGCTCATCATCGACCACGGCCGCGTGATCGAGGATGGCACGGTGACGGGAATCACGGAGCACTACGGCACCGAACGCACCCTCGTGGTCGATCTTGTCGCGGCAGCGCCGCCTCTCGTGATCGAGGGTGCCGAGGTCACCCAGGTGGAGGGCCCCCGGCAGTGGTTGCGCTTCCGTCGCGATGAGGTCACGGCCTCCGAGCTGCTCACCCGGGTCACGGCTCTGGCTGACGTGCGCGACATCTCCGTCGAGGAGCCCGATATCGAGCAGATCGTGAAGGCGATCTACCAGGGCTGATCCCAGGGGTTACTGGGCCAGGCGCTTCTCGAGCTCCTTGAGCTCGTCGCGGAGCTCCTGTGGGAGCGTGGCACCGATGCTCGCGTAGTGCTCCTCGAGCTGGGGAACCTCTGCGCGCCAGGAGTCAGGGTTGACCTGGAGCAGCTCGGCGAGGGTGGCCTCGTCGATTCCCAGGCCATCCGTGTCGAGCGATCCAGGGGCGGGGACGCGGCCGATCGGGGTGTCGACGGCGTTGTCGCCACCCGCGGCGCGCTCCACGATCCACTTGAGCACCCGGCTGTTCTCGCCAAATCCTGGCCAGAGGAAGGAACCGTCGTCGCCCTTGCGGAACCAGTTGACCCAGAACAGCTTGGGGAGGTTGGCGCCATCGTGCTGCCCGATGTCCAGCCAGTGCTGGAAGTACTGGCCCATGTCGTAGCCGCAGAACGGAAGCATGGCGAAGGGGTCGAAGCGGAGCTTGCCCACAGCGCCCTGTTGAGCGGCTGTGGTCTCTGAGCTCATGATCGAGCCAAGGAACACGCCGTGCTGCCAGTCAAAGCTCTCTGTCACGATCGGCACGTTCGTGGCCCGGCGCCCACCGAACAAGATGGCCGAGATCGGCACGCCGTTCGGGTCTTCCCATTCCGGAGCGATCGACGGGCACTGCGACGCCGGGGCGGTGAACCGGGCGTTGGGGTGAGCGGCCGGAGCGTCGGAGTCCGGAGCCCAATCGTTGCCCTTCCAGTCGACGGCGTGGGCGGGCGGCTCGGAGAGCCCCTCCCACCAGACGTCGCCATCGTCGGTGAGCGCGACGTTGGTGAAGATCGAGTTCCTCGCGAGCGAGGCGATGGCGTTGGGGTTGGTGTCGTCACCCGTGCCCGGGGCCACCCCGAAGAAGCCAGCCTCGGGGTTGATGGCGTACAGGCGGCCATCGTCTCCGAACTTCATCCACGCGATGTCGTCGCCGATCGTCTCCACCTTCCAGCCGGGAAGGGTGGGGATGAGCATGGCCATGTTGGTCTTGCCGCAGGCCGACGGGAACGCCGCGGCGACGTAGGTCTTCTCGCCTGCAGGCGAGGTGAGGCCGAGGATCAGCATGTGCTCGGCCATCCAGCCGCCATCGCGCGCCATGGTCGAGGCGATGCGGAGTGCAAAGCACTTCTTGCCCAGCAGGGCGTTGCCGCCGTAGCCCGAGCCGTAGCTCCAGATCTCGCGGGTCTCGGGGTAGTGGGTGATGTACTTGTTCTCGGCATCGCACGGCCAGGGCACGTCTGCTCGGGTGCTGCCGTCAGCGAGGGTGAGCGGGTGACCCACGGAGTGCACGCACGGCACGAACTCGCCGTCGGGGCCGAGCACGTCGAGCACGGGTTGGCCCATCCGGGTCATGATCCGCATGTTGACGGCGACGTACGCTGAGTCGGAGAGCTGCACGCCGATGTGGGCGATGGGTGAGCCGAGCGGCCCCATCGAGAACGGCACGACGTACAGCGTGCGGCCTCGCATGGCGCCCGTGTACAGCTCGGTGAGCTCGGCCTTCATCTCGGCCGGAGCCCGCCAGTTGTTCGTCGGACCCGCGTCGGCTTCGTCCATCGAGTTGATGAAGGTGCGGTCCTCGACGCGGGCGACGTCGCCGGGATCGGAGAGCGCGAGGAAGCTGTTGGGACGCTTGGCATCGTCGAGCTGGATGAAGGTGCCGCCGTCGACGAGCTCCTGGGTGAGCCGGTGCCACTCCTCCTGCGAGCCGTCGCACCACTCGATGGAATCGGGCTGCAGGATGCCCGCCCAGTGGTCGACCCAGTCCTTCAGCTTCTGGTTGGCGGTGATTCCAGGCATCGTCCGTCTCCGTGGTCCGCTCGTGGATAGGGGGTTCAGTCGGTTTGCGCTGGGATGTCGGGGATCCCGCCGAAGCCGGGGGTACCCATGTCGACCTCGGATCCGAGCCGGAGCCGGGTGGCGCAGGCGCGATCGTCGACGTCGAAGATCACTCGCTGGCCCTGTCGGAGCATTCGGAACACGGACCCGACGAGGGCGTCGGGGGCGAGGTCGTACTCCTGGAAGTCCGTGTCGCAGAGCAGCACGCCGTCGCCCGATCCGGGGTCGTACGACTTGATCACTCCCTGCATCGACAGGCTCCTTCAAAGGGCGTTGGGGTGCGGGTCACCGTAGTTCCCCTCATTCGCGACCGGCCAGACGGGCGCGCAGTCGAGGTGGCGATGGCGCCGCAGCCTGCGCCAGGAAGCTGATGTCACGGGCGGTGTTGGCACCGCCACCTACCGCATTACGAGGGGCGGGCGGTGCGGACGTGCTTGGTGATCTTGCCGGCCTTGATGCACCCGGTGCAGACATGGACGCGCTTCGGTGTGCCGTTGACCACCGCGCGGATCTTCTGGATGTTCGGGTTCCAGCGGCGCTTGGTACGCCGGTGCGAGTGGCTCACGTTCATACCGAACGACGGGTGCTTCCCGCAGACCTCGCACACAGCAGCCATGACCACGAACCTCGATGCATCGGGACCGGCCGTCTGACCGGTCTTCAGGACCGGGAGAGGCTACCGGTGTCTTCCGACCGTCGCCAACCCGGGAGTCGGGTGGTACTGCTCCTAGTATCCCCGGAGATGACGTCCCTCACGCGGCTTGGCGCCGGCGAGCTCCGTGCGGTGGTGGTGGGCTACCGCGACGCGTTGGCCGCCCACAAGGAGGGCATCAACAAGCTCAACGTGTACCCCGTGCCCGATGGCGACACGGGCACGAACATGGCCCTGACCCTGGCGGCGGTGGCCGAGGAGCTCGACAGCGCTGGCGACGATCTCCCCGCGGTGTGCAAGGCCATCAGCCACGGCTCGCTCATGGGGGCCCGCGGCAACTCCGGCGTGATTCTGAGCCAGATCCTGAGAGGCATCTCCTCTGTGGTGGCGGAGGCCGATGGATTCGACGCCGCCAGTGGTTCCCGGGCGCTGGCCGAGGCGGCCACGGCTGCGTATGACGCGGTCATGCGCCCGGTAGAGGGCACGATCCTCACCGTGGTTCGCGAGGCATCTGAGGCTGCCGTTGCGGCTGCGACGGCAGGCGCGGATCTGGTGGCGATGTTGGAGGCGGCCCAGGTGCAGGGAGCCGATGCGCTGGCTCGCACTCCGGACATGCTGCCCGTGCTCAAGGACGCGGGCGTGGTGGATGCGGGTGGCACCGGCCTCTTGCTCTTGCTCGACGTGTTGCTGCACGTCGTCGACGGTCGTCCCGTGCCGGAGGCAGTGGAGGTGGACGGGCCCGTGTTCACTG
>JANOQG010000158.1:0-3161 GCA_031422255.1 Actinomycetes bacterium
GACAACACGAAGAACACATCCACACCAATGAACCCGCCAGTGAACCGATCACTCCCCGAGTGGAACACCACCACCAGATACACCGCTACCGCCCGCAACCCATCCAAATACGGCCGATACCCCCCACCCCCAGTCACCTCGGGTCCCAGCGCTCGTACACCCAGGGGTAGTTCCACGTGCAGCGGTGGGTCTTCGCGAGCTGCCGTCGGTTGCGTCGCCGCGCTCGATGAGCCTTTGGAGCGAACTCGTGGAACTGCACGATCACCGGACCGGTGCGCGCGAGCCAACCGGTCTCGTGCATCCGATCGATCAACTCGAACTCGCCGCCTTCGATGTTGATCTTCACGAGGTCGATGTGGTGGACGTTGAGGGAGGAGAGCACGTCTGCCACGTCTCGCAGGTGCACCTCGGCAGATCCGAAGGTCATGGGCACGCTGGGGTTGTCGTAGACGGAGGACCCAGGGCCACCCACGGACAGTGGCGCGAGCCGATCACCCCCGGCTAGGCCGAACGAATGGATCTGCACCCGCTCGTCGCGCCCCACCGTCCCGCGGAGTCGGGTGATGGCCCCCGGCTCGGGCTCGAAGGCGTGGATGAGCAGGCTCCCGCCTCCCCTGGCGTCGGCTCGAGCGAGGACGCGGGCCGACCACTCGCCCTCGAACGCCCCCACATCGAGAACCACTGCGTCGTCAGGCAGGTCGGCGTCGACGAGCAGCTCGGCGTTCGCGCGCATGGCGTGGAAGAAGCGACGCATCGCTGGTCGGTATCCCATCGCCTCCCATACCGGGTGGTTGATGGGTCCGAGATGCCTCGTCCGGCGGCGGCGCCAGGCCGTGAGGGGCCGCTGCAGCCTCCGCTTTGTCGTGTAGCGGTCCACTGGCCGCGATCCTCCCCTAAGCGCTGGTGGGCCGTCTACTTGCCCGAGCCTCGGTACTGGAGTGTCTCAAGCCATGAGGGTCTGGTGGCGGAGGAACAGTTGAAAGTTCTCCTCCACGAGGTCCTCGCGGTAGACGTGCTCGTCGTCTCGTAGTGCGAAGTGATAGCCGATTGCGCGTTCCACCCGGTTGCGGCCACTGTGCCTCGGGTCGGAGACGATCGGGATCGAGCGACACAGGACAGCCTCGAAGAACCGCATGCTCCACGGTTGGTCGCCAGCCGGGCAGAGGGCGAACTCGGTGCGCCGGAGGGCCTCGAAATACGGGGGGTTGAAGTAGGCCCGCTCGTCGAACGGGACCTCCTTGGGAATGAAGACATCCGCGCGATCACCTGTGTGATCGAACGCTCCGAGACGTACGTGCTCCCCTGCTCCATCGCTCAAGAGCAGGTAGGACCGGTTGGTGAAGCGACTCGCCGCGAAGTCGAGGATCCACTTTCGGTATTCAAAGATCTCGGGTCGGTAGAGCGTGCCCATGAAGGAGTAGTCGTGGGCCTTTGTGCGATGCATCGCCTCCACCGCCTCGACGTAGGAGCGCGGAAAGAGGAGAGCGGTCGGTGCCACTCGCTCGTCGATGTCGGGGCATGCCCGCCCTTCCTCCGCATAGGCCTGACGTATCAGAAGGGTGGGACGCGGTGCGCCCGGGTACAAGAAGATCTCGGCCACGTCAGCGCGCTCCGGTGAGCTCTGCGAGGTCGTACCCGAACACGGTTGTGCACACCTTGACGATGGAGGGTCGGGCGAGCAGTGCTTCGACGAGTGGTGAGGGCAGCGGGTGCTGCTGGTAGCGCGTCATGAGGGACGCGGCCAGGCTCGGAACAGTGCTCGTGGAGAAGCTGCTTCCCCCGCCGTAGCTCGGCACCTCGGACACCTCGTCGCGATTCGGCAACCCGAGGCCCTTGGCAATGCCGTCCCGATACGCAGGATCCACGACGAAGCGGTTGTAGCTGATGACGACGCGTGAGGTCAGGCGGCTGGTGTCACCGAGGAACTCGGCGCAGTACTCCTCGTAGACGTCGAGGAACGGATCGTCCACCCGGAGCATGCCAGGCATGGTCTTCGCGCCCTCGAGGCGTGAGGCCAGGTTGTTGAGGGGGTCGCGCAGGATGAGGATGTTCGTCTGGTTGTGGATCGACGCTGTGGTCGACGACCACTGGAGCGAGCAATCCTCAAGCCCGAAGATCGTCGTGGGTTGGAGGTCCGCTGCCTGCTCCAGGTCGGCTCCCGTGAGGGGGCCAAGCCCAAGTGCACGCGAGTGGAGCCACCCGCAGTTGTTGAAGAACGTCACGCCAGCGGTTGAATCGCGGAAGCCGTCCTGGAGCTGTCGAGGCAGGCACGACGCCTCGAGCTCCTCCTTCACCGTGGCGCCGAGGTTGGCGTAGAGCCAGTTGACGATGAAGTGGATCCCGCTCCGCTTCAGCCCCCACACGAATATCGATTCCAGGTGACTCTCCGATGTGCCGACGGCGCCGAACCCCGGCCAGCGGTCCCCTCGGCAGCCAGCCCGGGAGACCCTACACCGAGGCCCTACGACCTCAGGCTGGCTACACGGGCGATGGTGGGAGCACCCGAGGCACGGGCAGCGGCATGACGAACTCGCCCGCGAAGCCTCCGGCGCGGAGGGACGCCACGATCTCCGCTTGCAGGTTCCAGGGACCGATGAGCACGTGTGACGGAGTCGACGCGGCGACGTCGGCCCAGGAGGCGACCGGGATCCGTACGCCTGGGCAGAGCAGCCCCTGCTTCCGGGGGTTGGCATCTGCGAACTGGGCGATTCGGTCAGGGCCGATCCCGCAGTAGTTGAGCATCGTCATCGTCTTGGCCGCGGCGCCGTAGCCAACGAGGTGGCCGCCGTTGGCGCGGATCGTGTCGATCACGTCGAGCAGACCGTCGCGCTGCCTCTCGACACGCGCGGCGTAGTCCCACCAGCCGCTCGGGTCGTTGAGGAGCAGCTGATCTTCGAGGGCGAGGATGCCCCGGATGGTTGGCGAGCCGCCACGGGTAGCCGTGCACAGGAAGGAGCCGCCGTTCAATCCGACCATGTCGAGATCGACGATCCCGAGGCCCACCGAGCCGAGCGCGGCGGCGAGCGTTGTGAGCGTGAAGTAGGAGACGTGCTCGTGAAAGATCGTGTCGTACTGGAGCTGAGCGGACAGGAGGAACGCGTAAGGCGACTCGACCAGCAACATCCCGTCAGGTGCCAGCAGCAGGTCGATGCCTTCGAGCA
>JANOQG010000159.1:0-1780 GCA_031422255.1 Actinomycetes bacterium
GACAACACGAAGAACACATCCACACCAATGAACCCGCCAGTGAACCGATCACTCCCCGAGTGGAACACCACCACCAGATACACCGCTACCGCCCGCAACCCATCCAAATACGGCCGATACCCCCCACCCCCAGTCACCTCGCCGGAGGCAGGCGCGCCGGCGCGCCCGTCGTCGCCTTGCAAGGCCTCAGCATCACGAGGCGTGCCCGTCTGAGCGCTCATCTCAACGATCCCTCCCAGTGCGACCACTCTAGCGATGGCCCTAGGCAGGGACGGATCAAGCCGGGCTCGTTGTGCTCTGCTGCCTTGCGCCTCGAACCGGTCGGTGGAACTGTGGTCGCCGATGAGCCGACTCACCTGGACCAGCGAACGCGACTTCACCGTCGGCGCGGTGGCGTACCGGGTCACGAACCCGCACCCCGATGAGGGTGACGCACCGCTCGGTGACGCGCTCATGATCCTCAAGCCTCGGGATGTGATCGAGCGCTACGAAGCGCTGATCGCCACCGACCAGCCTCGAACGGTGCTGGAGCTGGGGATCTTCGCGGGCGGCAGCACTGCCCTGCTCTCCCAGATCTCCGATGCCGAACGTCTGGTCGCGCTGGACTTCACCTCGCGGCCGTGCGAGCCGCTCGAGCGCTTCATCGCCACCCAGGGCGCCGCCGACAGGGTGCGCACCTTCTACGGGATCGACCAAGCCAATTCGGCGCAGCTCGATGCGGTGATGGCAGCGGGGTTCGGTGAGCTCGGCGGCTCCATCGATCTCATCATCGATGACGCCTCACACCTCGAGGCGCAGACTCGCGCCAGCTTCAACCGGCTCTTTCCCTACCTCCGCCCGGGCGGGGCCTACGTGATCGAGGACTGGTCATGGCCTCACCAGGGGCTCCCCCATCCTGACCGTCGCTATCAGGACGCCGTTCCCCTGTCCGTCCTGGTCTGTGAGCTGGTGCTCGCCGCTGCGTGTCGGCCGAACGTGATCGCGCAGGTGGTCATCGACGATCAGTGGGCGCTCATTCGGCGTGGCCCCGCCGATCTCAACCCGGAGCGCTTCGACATCTCCAGCTACTTCGATGCGTTGGCGGCCGAGATGGTGGAGCGGATGTCTCGGGCACGCACCCTGTCGCCCTGACCGCCCACGCGCGGGGCCGTCCAGGCGCTTAGCCTGGGCAGAGGCCAACCAGTCGGCAGCGTTTCAGCCGCTGACCCCGCCCTCTTGCCACCGCCGTCCGTCTCACCCGCGAGGATCCTTCGATGCGGTATGTCATGGTCCCAGTCCCGAGCGAGTTCGTGCTCGATGTGATGCGCATGGTGCTGTTCCGAGCGCCGGATGACGAGGAGGTGAGCGGAATGCGCGACGAAGCGCGGCTGCGCAAGCTCCTCGAGGGGGTCAACGACGACATCCGGTCGCTGCTGGTGCTCGTCGCCAAGGCCACCATCGAGGACACCCCCCTGCGATTCTCCGATGCAGTCGCCGACCTCGAGCAGGATGGCGACACGCTGAGGACCACGTTGCGCGAGCTCAACGGCCATGCACTGGGGGGTGGGCGCGAGTTGGTAGCACTGTCCGACGAGATCGCCGTCCGGGTCAACGGCAACGTTGGCCGAAACCGTTACCTGATCATGCGCCCCGAGCACGCCCGCTGCATTCGCTCGCTCACCCGGACGGCCGAACCGTCCGACGCGTAGGACCTAGTGCCGTGGGAGGGCACCATTTGGAACGTAGAAGCCCGCCCCGGGCGCCGGCGAGATCGGCGAACGCCAAGCAGTAGGAGGGGGGG
>JANOQG010000160.1:0-4089 GCA_031422255.1 Actinomycetes bacterium
ATCAGCATTGAGCACGGCGGACTTGCCACCGCGATGGCCGGGCTCTCCCCCGAGCTGCGCGCCGTCATTCAGGCGACGGTTCTCGACGGCCTCACAACCCGGGAGGCCGGCCACCTCCTCGGCATTCCCGCCGGCACCGTCAAGACACGCGCGATGCGCGCACGAGCCCAGCTTCGAGGAGCACTGACATGACCACTTGGCACGCACCCGTCGACACGCTCGTTCGCTTCGCCCGGTCGCCCGAGGCCCTAGACGACACGACGGCATCGTCCGTCGAGCAGCACCTTCTCGGCTGCCGCGGCTGTCGCGCCCTCGTCGCCGACGCTGCCGATCCGATCGAGCTCGACCTCTCCTGGGAACAGGTTGCCGATGCCATCGACCGCCCCTCCGCTGGACCGGCGGAGCGCCTGCTCGTCCGGGTCGGCGTCGCGCCGGATGTCGCCCGGGTCGTGGGCGCTACGCCCGGACTGCGGCTCGCGTGGCTTGCGACAACAGCCCTCCTTGCCGTGGCCGCAGCCGTCGTCGCGCAGGGGTCGGGCACCGACGCACCCTTCCTCGTGGTCGCGCCGCTCGTCCCCCTGGGCTCGGTGCTTCTCACGTTCCTTGCAATCGACGACCCTGCCGGCGAGGCAGGCCTGGCCACGCCGATGCACGGGTTCGGGCTCCTGATGCGCCGAACGCTCGCAACCCTGGTGCCGACGTTCGTGATCCTCGCAATCGCCAGCCTCGTCCAGCCCGACCTCACCAGTGGTGGCGCCCTGTGGGTGCTCCCCAGCCTGGCGCTCACCCTCGGAGCCCTGGCACTCGCCACCGTCACCAGGATCACCGTTGCCACGGGGGTGCTCGCGGTGACCTGGCTCAACCTCGTGCTGGCGCTTTCTCTGTTCGAGGGACACAGCGTTCCGATCGCTGACAGCCCGTTGTTCGACACCGTCGGGCAGGCCACTGCGCTCGCCCTTGTCGTTGTCGCTGGCGCTGTGCTCCTCACCCGCCGCAACCACTTCTCTCCGCTGGAGGCCATCTGATGCCCACCGTCACCGCCCACAACGTGGCCAAGCGGTTCGGACCCAAAGTGGTGCTCAACGGGGTGGACATCGAGCTCGACAGGGGGATCACCGGCCTCCTCGGCCCGAACGGGGCGGGCAAGACCACGCTCCTTCGTATCCTCGCCACCGTCCTCCACCCCGACGGCGGGGAGATCACGCTTCTGGGCCACGATCCCGGTAGCGCCGAAGGCCGCCTCGCCGTGCGCCGGCAGCTCGGCTACCTCCCGCAAGAGCCTGGGTTCCACCGCTCCTTCACCGCCTTCGAGTTCGTGGACTACGTGGCGATCCTCAAGGAGTGGGGCGATCGCCGCTCCCGTCACGACGAGGTGCGTCGCGTGTTGTCCCTCGTCGGTCTCGAGCCGGTCATGGGCACTCCGATCAAGAAGCTGTCCGGCGGGATGCGGCGACGCGTCGCCATCGCTCAGGCGCTCCTTGGTGACCCCAACCTGTTGATCCTCGACGAGCCCACCGCCGGACTCGATCCGGAGCAGCGGCTCCGATTCCGGGAGCTGCTCTCGGCGCTGGCCGCTCGTGCCACCGTCCTCCTCTCCACCCACCAGACCGACGATGTCGCCGCGCTCTGCAGCCGAGCGGTAGTGCTCCTCGGCGGCACCGTGCGGTTCGACGGCACTGCTCCCGAACTGGCGTCGCTCGCCGCGGGTCACGTTTGGATGCAGGCAGAGCGCGACCCATCGGCCCAGCTCGCGTGGATCACGGGTGATGGCATGGTGCGCCACATCGGGGTTCCCCCGACGGACGCGGCATTGGTCGACCCCACCGTCGAGGACGGCTACCTCACCCTCACCGGTGCCACCTCCGAGGCGATCGCTTGATGCGGCGCCTCGGGCCTCCCCTTGCCGGAATGGGGGGCGTGGTCGGCTTCATCGCGCTCGCATCAGGCGGCGGCGGCGCGATCGGTGGGCTCGGAGGAATCGTCCTCATCGGCGGCATCATCTGGTTCGTGGTCAGGTGGGTGAGCCGGCGACGGCCAGCCGCCGCCGATCACTGGCGACCTTCGGAGGCGTTCGCGTACCGCCCAACCGCGGGGCACGAACCCTCCTCGCCGACGAAGGTTGCGCGAGCTCTGGCTCGGATCGAGACCAGGGAGCTGGCATCGTCAGCGTCGTTCGGGGCGGGCATTGGCCTTCTGCTCTTGATCATCGTGCTGTTAGGGGTGGTGTGGGGGTCGGACTTCGCCGAGGAACCCCTCGCCATCCCCGAGATGTTCCCGATCTACGTGCACCCGCTCGCGGGGATGGTCATCGTGGCGAGTCATCGAGCTCGAACGCGCTCGACGCGAGACGGCACCCAGGAGCTGTTCGATTCCTGCCCTGTCGAGGAGTCGACACGCACGTCCGGCCACCTGTTGACGGCCTGGCTGCCGGGCTTGATCGGCTTCGTCTTTCCGCTCGTGTTCGCGGCAGTGATCCTGAGCAAGATCCCCGTCGTCCACGGCGCCATCGGAGCTCGGCAGGTGGCGTTGCCCTTTGGTGCCGCCGTGCTGTGCATCGGCGCCACCGCATTGGGGGTAGCGCTGGCCCGGTGGGCACCGTGGACGCCGGTTCCCATCGCAGCAGTGGTGCTTGTCGGGGTGGCCTCGATCCGCCTCGCCACGGCCGGAGATCGCACCACCGAGCCGATCCGTCAGCTGTCCACCTGGCTCACCGAGCCGGAGGTCGACCTCCGGTTCACCGCACCGCATTGGGCCGCCCACCACGTGTGGATCCTCGCCCTCGTGGGCATCGTGGCCGTCCTGGCCCTCGCCCGAGATGTGCGGCGGAGCTGGGTTCCCATCTCACTGGCAGCATTCGCACTGCTCGCGACGGTGGGCGCCATCGCCGCCACTCGGCCAATCGACCCCGCTGACGCGGAGCGCATCGCCGCGCTGATCAACCAACCCGACGACCACCAACGATGCGTGGCGACGGGCGAGCTGCAGGTGTGCGCGTACAAGTCCTCCGATGCCATGGCCCAGCACCTCGCCAAGGTCGTGGATCCAGTCGCCGAGGCGGTACCGCCGGGCGCACTAGCCGGCTGGACGATCCGCCAGGGGTTCGACATCGCCATCGAGCAGCTCGATCCCGAGGTACGAGACCGCCTCGCTCCGAGCTCGGCCGACCCGCGCGTGATCCCGCTCGTGATGACCGGACACCCTAAGGCGGACCAGGGAGCCCTCCTGTGGGCGGCACTCACCGCGGTCGGCATCACCGAGCAGCGATCGGGATCCCAGGTAGCGAGCCTCGAGGGAGAGGCGCGCGGCGTCATCGCGCTTTGGCTCGCAGCGCGAGGAGTAGACGAGCGAACCGCCCTGGCCATGACCACCTTCTACTCTGGCGCCGACACCACCGGCGAGAGCTACTACCGCCCGTGGCCCGACAGCTGCTACGCAGGCCCAACGCCGGTGATCTGGGCCGCCACCGATCTCGACGCCGCGCGGCTCCTGATCGCGGCCCCGGAGGATCAGATCAACGAGGTCCTCCGATCCGATTGGACCCGTCTGACGGACCGGCGCACGACCACGGCTGAGCTCCTCGCCGCCGCTGGCCTCGACCCGGTCGCCGATCGCCCGGGGCGCACCCGGACCAGCGAATGCTGAGCGACGCGGTCACCACGGGGCGGCCCTCGCGTGTGTCGTGGCGATCCACGGCACAGGCATGGTCGCTGGCCGCGCGCGGTCTCCCGGTGCCAACCGTCGCTGCGGTCCTCGGCATGGCCATGGTCCCGGCAGCGGTGCTTCTGGCCCAGAGGGCCGACGACTTCGACGGCACCGTGATCGCCGCCGTCCTGCTCAGCGGCGCAACTGTTGCCTACCTCGTCGAGGACCCAGCCGGCGACACGCTCGCTGCCAGCCCCACCTCCCTCGCCCGGCGCCGGCTTCTGCGGCTCGCCGCGCTTGGCCTTTCGATGACGATCACGCTCCTTCTGGTGCTGATGGCGGCTAGCTCGCAGATGCCCATCGCTCCCTTGCACCTGGCCGACCGAGCGATCGAGCTGCTCGCGGTGACCGGGGTAGCCGCGGGCACGGCTGGGCTGGTGCATCGAT
>JANOQG010000161.1:0-7480 GCA_031422255.1 Actinomycetes bacterium
CCTTTCAACACCCGTGGAGCTGCATGACCCCACTGGCGTCAGCCGACGACGCTTCCTGCAGGGCACCCTGGCCACAGCGGGAGCCGCCACGCTCGCCTCTGGCCCCTTCGCGAAGAGCGCGTTCGCCGCCACGCCCATCGCGAACAGCGAGGGCGTTCTGGTCATCGTCATGCTCGGGGGTGGCAACGACGGGCTCAACACCCTCGCTCCGATCTCCGGCACCGACCGCAGTCGCTACCAAACCCTGCGCGGCAACCTCGCCATTCCAGCCGCTCAGCTGCTGCCAGCCGCCCAGGGCTACGGCTTCCACCCACGGCTCCCTCGCCTGGCAGCCCGCTATGCCAGTGGTCGGGTGGCCGTCGTGCGCGGCGTCGGGCAGACCACGCTGAATGACCTGTCCCACTTCACGTCGATGGCCTCCTTCATGGCGGGCACGGCGTCCACCGCACGATCGAGTGGCTGGCTGGGTCGCTACCTCGACGGCCTCTCGGAGTACGACAGCGGGTTCCGGGGGCTCACGTTCTCGTCCTCGGTCCCGTTGCACCTGCTGGGCCAGCGCGCCAAGGTCACCGCCGTCCCCGACCAAGGCGGCATGTGGGGCTCCGACCGCACGGTGTCGTGGGAGAACCGGGCGTTCGCCGCGGTGAGCGCCTACGCCAGCGGCCCGACTGGCCTGAGCGTCTGGGGCGACCGAATCGCGCAGAACGGCCAGGCGGCGCTCGGGATGGCCCAGACGATCAACACGCTCTACAACCCCGAGGTGACAACAGCGGGCTTGCCGCACGATCTCACCCTGGCGGCTCGTCTCGTCAACGCCAACCTCGGCGCACGGGTGATCGGCGTGAGCGTGAGCGGCTCCTTCGACACCCATTCGAACCAGATGTACGACCACGGTGAGCTCATGGGGCAGCTCGATGCAGGCATCGAGGCCTTCTTCACCACCCTGGCCCCGGGCTTCCGCGACCAGGTGACGCTCGCCACGTTCTCCGAGTTTGGACGGCGACCGCAGCGCAACGACAGCAACGGAACCGACCACGGCACCGCGAGCGTCATGCTCGTGGTGGGCGAGAACGTGAAGGGCGGGCTGCACGGCGCCCAGCCGTCCCTCACCACCTTTGACCAGCGCTCCAACCTCATCGCCGAGGTGGACTACCGCCAGGTGTATGCCACCTTGCTCGATCGGTGGCTCGACGGCGACCCAGACGAGGTGCTCGGCGGCAACTATGCCCAGCTCGACCTCTTCACCAATGTGCCCGGCGGGCCTCGGGTGGTCGTACCCCCTCCCCCGCCGCCGAACCCCGCCAAGCCGTTCGCTGATTGGACGGCCCTCGTCCGGCAGCAATACGCGGACCTGCTGCTCGTGGACAACCCGAGCGCCTCCTCCGTCACGGAATGGGTAGGCAAGCTGCAGGCGGGCACCACCACACCCGTCCTGCTCATCACGACCTTCATGGGATCGGACACCGCCAAGACGGCCGTGCACCCGGTTCTCCGGGCCTATCAGGCGTGCTTCGGCCGGCCGCCTACTGCCGCGTCTCTCGCAACCCGAGCCGCCACCCTCGAGAGCGCTGGCCTCAGCACGGTGTGCCGTGACCTGATGGGCTCGACGACCTTCACGGGGTCGCACCCCTCGATGACCGACGCTGACTTCGTGCGCTGGGTGTACGCCCGAGCCTTCGGTAAGGGCGCGCCCGCCACCGCGGCGGTCAACCATTGGGTTTCTGAGATCCGATCAAGGCGCCGCACACGCGCCGGTGTGCTCGCCTACTTCCTCGCCCACGAGTCATCCATCAGCTACCTCACCCACCATGTGGCCGTGTCGATGCTGTACGCGCAGATGCTCCACAAGGCGCCAACGGCCACCCGCTACGCACAGCGCATCGCAGACCTCCGCAACGGCGCTCCCCTCTCCAACCTGGTGAGCGAGTTCCTCGGGTCAGCCAGCTATCAATCCAGGTTCGTCTGAGGCGGGGCGCCTGAGCGAGCGGCCCCGGCATAAGATCGCGCCGCACGATTCGCCAGGAGGCACCCACCGTGATCCGTCCCGACCGGCCCCACACGCTCCCCGAGTTCGCGTCGCCCGACGACGAGCGCACCCACATCAAGCAGCGCATGGCGGCGGCGTTTCGCCTGTTCGACAAGTTCGGCTTCAACGAGGGCGTCGCGGGCCACCTCACGGCCCGCGACCCTGAGCGCACCGACTGCTTCTGGGTGAACCCGTTCGGCCTTTCATTCGGGCTGATCCGTGCGTCCGACCTCATCCTCGTGAACCACGACGGAGACGTGGTCGAGGGTGACTGGCCGGTGAACATCGCCGCGTTTGCGATCCACTCGCAGGTGCACGCTGCCCGTCCAGACGTACAAGCCGCCGCCCACACCCACAGCAAGGCTGGGCGAGCATGGTCCACCCTCGGACGACTGCTCGATCCGCTCACGCAGGACTCCTGCACGTTCTTCGAGGCGCACGGGCTCTTCGACGATTACACGGGCGTGGTGATCGACGTCGAGGAGGGCAAGCGCATTGCCCATGCCCTCGGCGAGCACAAGGCCGCCATCCTTCGCAACCACGGCATCCTCACTGTGGGCCAGTCGGTCGACGAAGCCGCATGGCTCTACATCACGATGGAGCGCACCTGCGAGGTGCAGCTGATGGCCGAGGCTGCCGGGCAACCGGTGAAGATCGACCCGGAGATGGCTCGACACACTCGAGCGCAGGTCGGGAGCGCGTTCGGCTGCTGGTTCAGCTTCCAGCCTCTCTACGACAAGATCGTTGCCGAGCAACCCGACCTCCTCGACTGAGGGGAGCTCCGTGTCCGTCACCCCGATCGATAGCAAGGTGCGTGGGCATCGCGAGGCCGTGCTCACCGCCCTTCTCGCCGCTCAGAACCGCCACGACGTGGAGGCCTCCCTGGCCTGCTTCGCGCACCCACGCTACGAGCTCGTCGGCAACCAACGGGTCTACGAGGGCGCTGACGAGGTGCGGCGCTACTACGCCACAACCTTCGGGGCGTTCCCCGACCTCACCTTCGAGCTCATCGAATCACACCACGCCGACCGGTCGATGATCGTCGAGATGTGGATGGGTGGCTCCCACCTCGGTTCCCGAACCGACTTCGAGGCCACTGGCCGCCGTTTCAAGTGCCGGATGGCCGCCGTGTTCCAGTTCCAGGACGCGGGGCTCATCGGTGCCCGGATCTACTACGACACCGGCACCATCGCCCGCCAGCTCGCCTGATCAGCCATCTTGACCGTGCGGTCAAGTGCTCGCCTAGGCTCCGCGGCCATGGAGTGGCCCCTCAAGTTCGGCATCTTCCTCGCCCCGTTCCACCCAGTGGGACAGAACCCGACGCTCGCCCTCGAGCGCGACCTCGACCTCGTCGTCCATCTCGACGCCTTGGGATTCGATGAGGCTTGGTTCGGTGAGCACCACTCCGCTGGGTACGAGATCATCGCCAGCCCGGAGGTCTTCATTGCGACCGTGGCGGAGCGCACGAAGCAGATTCGCCTCGGCACCGGTGTCAGCTCGCTCCCCTACCACCAGCCACTGATCCTCGCCGACCGCATGGTGCTGCTCGACCACCTCACACGTGGCCGGGTGATGCTCGGCGTTGGCCCGGGAGCGCTGCCCTCCGACGCATTCATGATGGGCATCGATGTCGCCCAGCAGCGCACCATGATGGAGGAGTCACTCGAGGCAATCCTCGAGCTGCTCGCCGGCGAGAAGCCCGTGAACCGCGAGACGGATTGGTTCACCCTCCGCGACGCTCGCCTCCAGCTCCGGCCCTACTCCGATCCCTGCTTCGAGATCGCCGTGGCAGCGCAGGTGTCGCCGTCGGGCCCTCGTCTCGCTGGCAAGCACGGGCTCTCTCTGCTCTCGCTCGGCGCCACCAACCAGGGTGGGTTCGACGTCTTGGGGGCGCATTGGACCGTGATGGAGGAGCGCCGCGCCGAGTTCGGGACCACCATCGACCGCAAGAAGTGGCGCCTCGTTGGTCCAATGCACATCGCCGACACCAAGGAGCAGGCCTACGCCGACGTGCAGTTCGGCCTCCCGGAGTGGGTCGACTACTTCCAGCGTGTGGCAGCACTGCCGCTCGGACCCGACACCAGCGACGTTGCGGAGATGGCAGATGCCATGAACGCTTCGGGCTTTGCCGTGATCGGCACGGTCGAGGATGCCAAGGCCCAGATCCAACGGCTGATCGACCAGTCCGGCGGGTTTGGCACCTTCTTGAACATGGCCCACGAGTGGGCGGACCGAGACGCCACATCGCACAGCTACGAGCTCCTGGCCCGCTACGTGTTCCCTGCGTTCCAGGGCTCAGCGGCCGCTGCCGAGGTCAGCCGCGACTGGGCCGCCGAGAACCGGCCCGAGTTCATCAGCGCCGCAACCTCGGCGGTCATGAACGCCATCCAGTCACACCACGCCGAGAAAGCTCAGGGCTAAGCGGGTCACGCCCTCGCGACGAACGGTGTTGCGACGACCTGAGCAGGTTGCTGCTCGCCCCGGACGTCGATGTCCACTCGGGCTCCGAGAGGCACGTCGGGTGGCAGGAACCCGAGGGCAATGCCGTGCTCGAGCATCGGCGAGAAGTTGCCGCTGGTGATGATGCCGACGGGCGCACCATCCACCAGGACGGTTTGCTCAGCGCGCGGCGGCCGCCGGCCCTCCACGACCAGCCCTCGGAGTCGGCGAGTCACGCCCCGCTCGCGTTCGGCCAGGAGTGGATCGCGACCTCGAAAGCCTCCCTGCTTGTCCCATGCGACCACCCAGCCCAGGCCGGCCTGGAGGGGCGTGATGCCAGGGCCAAGCTCGTGTCCGTGGAGCGGCAACGCTGCCTCGAGGCGCAACGTGTCGCGGGCGCCGAGGCCAGCGGGCGTCACCCCCGTGCCAAGAACGGCATCCCACACGGCTGCAGCATCGTCGGCGGGTACGGCCAGCTCGAGCCCGTCCTCGCCGGTGTAGCCGGTGCCCGCCACGGTGCAGGGCACGCCCGCCACCCTGGCAGGGCCGACGCGGAAGCGCCCGATTGCGGCGGCGTCGGGGGCGATCAGGCTCAGGCGTTCCCGAGCGCTCGGACCTTGCACAGCGATGATCGCCCGCTTCGCGGTGATGTCCTCGCCGCCCAGCGCTCCCACCACTCCCCCGGTGTTGGAGGCGTTCGGCATGACGTCGAACACGTCCTCTGTGACCCACCAAACGATGATGTCGTCGACCACGGAGGCATCAGCCTCGTCCAGCAGGTGGGTGTACTGAGCACGCCCAGGAGCGACCTTGGTCAGGTCGTTCGTGAGCGTTGCCTGGAGGCGCGCCAAGGCGTCGGGCCCCTCGAGCCGCACGGTGCCCAGGTGGCTGACGTCGAAGGCAACGGCGCTGGTTCGGCAGGCCCTGTGCTCGGCGAGCGTTCCCTCGCCGTACGACAGCGGCATGTCCCAGCCGCCAAACGGGACCATCTTGGCGCCAAGCGCTCGGTGGGCGGCGTCGAGCGGGGAGGTGCGCGAGGTCACCGTCGGAACCTACTGGGCGAGCGAGGCTCCGCCGTCCGCATCAGGCAGGTTGGTGTCGACGGGACGTAGCTCGAGGATGGCCGCATCCACTTGGTCCACGACGCCACCGAGCGCAAGCAGGTTGAGCACACCCTGCCCCTGGTACTTGTTGACCACGTCGATCAGGTCCTCCCCCTCCCGCACCAGCACGACGCTGTCTCCAGCGATCACGAGCTGGGCCGAGGCCAGATCGTCGCCGAGGTCACGCAGGTAGTCGAACGCGGTGCGCACACGATCGAGGCGCTGGCCAGCGTCGAGCAACGTCTTGATCATGCGCAGCTCGATGAGATCCTTGTACGCGTACCGACGCCGAGATCCGCTGCCCTTGGCATCAGCGAGTGAGGGCCTGATGAGATCGGTGCGGGCCCAATAGTCGAGCTGGCGGTACGTGATGCCGACGATGTCGGCGGCCTCTCGGCCACTGAAGCCCTCAGTGCTCATGGTGCGCACTCCTCTGTGCAGGCCCGAGGTGGTGGGACTCGGACGGGTGACAACAGTGGAGTTACACCCATGTCGTCGTGGATGCGCAGAGTACGACGCGCCGCGCGCGCCGTCAACGAGTCACTCGCTCCCGGGCGTCTTGCGAGCGATCCGTCGCCCCGTGATCTCCGCCACCAGGACCTGAACCCAGTCCTCCCTGCTGGTGCCGTCAGCCCACGCGTCGAGCTGGAGCGCCTCCAGGGGCTCGGTGTCGTCGGGGACGCGCGCCGTTCCACGAGCGAGCACGCTCCAGCCGGATCGGGTCTCTGGATCGAACCCGTCGACCTCAAAGGCGACAGAGCGGTTCATCAGCGCTTCATGGAGGATGGTCCCCCGATACGTACGGAACACGACTTGGTGGCCGAGCGCTGCATGGTTCACAGGCAGGATGACGGGCTCTCCGGCATCGACAAAGGCGATTCGGCCAACCGGCACTGCCGCTACAAGCTCCCAGCACTCCTCAGGGGAGAGAACCTCCATGCCCTGGTGGTCCAGCGAGATGTCGGGAGCGTTCATGGCCTCACCCTGCCCCGGCCGCAGCCGCCGTCACTAGGGTCTTTCGACCCGATTGGAACGGGCGTATCCCAGGAGGCTGGCACGACGATCACTCCATTTGCGGGACGGGACGGCGGAGTATCGACACCAACGGCACCATGCTTGAGGGGTTTCTGTCGGGATTTGTGACCTGCACTTGGAACGGGCGAGAGGCGGAGCTGCCGTCACTCGGGAACGAAAGGCATCTATGACAACCACAATCACTCGTCGCAGCCGACTTGGCGCACGATCGACCGTCCTTGCCCTCGTGGCGGCGGCCGTCGTCGTGCTCACGGCTGGCCCCGCGTCGGCCCACCACCCGGAGATCAGCGCGTCTGCTGCCTGCGCCGCCGACGGGTCGTACGTCATCGATTACACGTCTACCGCCTGGTTCAACTCGGTCCCCGAGGGCCGTGGCAACGGTGACGTTCGCATCTCCGTCATCGTCGATGGCGGGGCCCCAGTTCAGGTGGGATCGGGCGCCTATGTTGCCCCCACCTTCGCCTTCAGCGGCCAGTTCTCGGTGCCCGCCTCAGCCACCTCCGTCGTGGTCACGGCCTATGCCGCGGGCAACTGGGACAACGGCGCGCTCGGCGGACAGATCACGAGCACACCCCCCGTCGACCTTCCCACCGGTTGCCAGCCCCCGGGAGACCAGGGTTGCACCCCCGGCTACTGGAAGAACCACACAGCAGCTTGGGCGGGCACCGGGTACACCCCGGGTCAGACTGCCGGCTCGGTGTTTGCCATCCCGGCTTCGTACGGCCTCGGCGGCAAGACGCTGCTCCAGTCCCTGGAGGGAGGCGGCGGCACTGACACCATCGGCGCCGCGAAGATTCTCCTGCGGGCCGCCACGGCAGCCGTGCTCAACGCCGGCCACAGCGGGGTCGCCTACACCCAGAGCACGACGGCGATCATC
>JANOQG010000162.1:0-2232 GCA_031422255.1 Actinomycetes bacterium
CCGCCATGGGTAGCGCTGTGTCGACTCGCGCCACCCGTCGGGCCGGGCTCGTCATGCTGTTCACCGTCCCGGTCGCGACTGTGGGCATCTTCTCGAACACCTATGGCGAGGCCCACAGCCCTGGCTGGCGGGGGAGTGTGCACGGATCGGGGGCGGCCTTCGAAGGACTCGGCCTCATCCTGCTGCTGATGGGGTTGTGGGGGCTCAGGAAGCGCTTTGGTGGTCTGGGTGGCCGGGGCCGCGCGGCGCTCATCCTCACGTGTGCCGCTCCGTTCATCGCCGCACCGTTCGGCTGGGGCGCGGGCGGCGCCTTCGCGGTGGTGCTCTCGGTGGCGATGGTGGTGCTGCTGCTCGGCGCATGGATGACGCCGGTGCTGCCGCGCACACCGATCGCACTCATGGGGTTCGGCGTGGTCGCGACCGCTCTGGCGACCATCGCGGTCCCGTGGGATCAGGGACCGCTGGCGCTCTACCTGCCCGGGTCGGTGGCGTTCGCACTGGGCTACCTCATGCTCGGCTGGACCATGTGGAACGAGCCTGCCCTCGATGCCCGATCCGGGTCGGTGCCGCCACCGTCGTTCGCCTGACCGACGTGGCCTTCGAACGAACTCACACCTGTCGAGCTTGGGAAGGCTCGGGATCCGATCGCCGGATCGCTGAAGGCGCTGCCGGTAGGCGCCGAGCGGGCGCCAGTCCGTCCGGAAAGGGATGGTGACATGAACATCAACCATTGGAGACGAGCGCTCCTGTGCCTGGCCGCGGTCACCGCCCTGGTGATGACGGCATGCGGGAACGCCGAGGAGAAGGCAACCGAGGCGGCGAGCGACCTGAGCACGTCGACCACCGCTTCTCCGACGTCGGTGCCGCAGACCGTCGAGAGCGATGACGAGCCCGAGATCGTGGAGGCGCCGAAGGTCACGACAACGGAGTTCGTGGCCTTCGCTGCGGCAGCCGACAAGATCTGCCTCGCGACCGCACCGAAGATCGCGGCGTTGTCGGATCCCGATGGCGAAGGTGGCCAGAAGCAGACCG
This sequence comes from Actinomycetes bacterium, assembly GCA_031422255.1. Classification (GTDB taxonomy): domain Bacteria; phylum Actinomycetota; class Acidimicrobiia; order Acidimicrobiales; family VFJN01; genus VFJN01. The sequence continues at coordinate 1,033 of JANOQG010000162.1, forward strand.
GCATCGGCGTCGTGGTTGAGCAATGGGGCGAAGAGCTCGGCGCGCTGGAGGCGCCTGCGGAGATCGCGGACCAGTGGGCAGAGGTCACGGGCCTGCTGGCGGGGTCGGGGCGCAAGCTCACCGAAGCGGAGGAGCTGGCGGCGGCGGGCGACCCCAAGGGTTCAGAGAACGCCCAGAACCAGGCGCTATTTGAGCTTCAGCCCAAGGCGGCAGAGATCGTGTCGGGTTTGGGCGTCCCGTTCCAGGGTTGCTTCAAGGAGTAGGGCCGTCTGATGGGCGATCTCGGTCCGGGCGGCACAGCTCCGCCGAAGTCGTTGCTGACCCACCCGGCGTTCGTGGTGGCGACACTCGCCACACTCGCCTCCGAGGCCTTACTGCCACTGCAGTACCGGTCGGTGCTGTTCCGGCAGGACTTGGAGATGCTCGCGCTGTCCTGCTCCTTCCTGGCCGGCGGGTTGGCGTACGCGGCATACCGACGAGCCCGAGCATGCGGTGTGTGCGCAACGCGTTGGGTGATCGAGGCCGCCGCGGCTTCGTTCGCGACGTTCGCGCTGGGAGCGCTGTGGATGCGGTTCGTACCGCACGATGGGCTGACCGGAATCGGTTGGCCGCGGCTGTGGGTCTTCGCGCTCGTGGTCGCGTGGTGCTCGTGTTGCGCGTTGGCCGGTGCGGCCCTCGGCACTCGGCGATCGTGGCCGCGTTGGTTTCGCGCCCCCCTCGCTGCCAGCCTGGTGCTGTCAGCGATGGTGGCGTTGGCCGCCGCCTCGGCCGAGCTGAACACCACCCCGAACGCATCCGCTACGGGACCATGCGTACGACGAGGCGACGTCACCTACTGCCACTACGACGGCTACGGCCCATTCGTCGAGCAGTGGCAGGTGCCGGTGGAGGCCGTGCTCGCCGAGCTACCCGACGAGGTGTTGGCGGGGCGAGACCTGTTGGTACGACAAGGGAGCTCGACATGGGGGGCGAGCCACCTCGACCTCGATGCGATCACGACGCCCGAGCTGCAGTGGGGCGGCAGCTCGACCGCCCGCCTCTCCTTGGCGCTCGATGTCGCGAACACCTTCGTCGGCATCAACGACGACTACAAGCCGGGCGAGCGTGACGGGAAGGCGGTGGCGGGCCAGGGCCCCGGCTGCACACCGGGCCGCGACTCGGGCCGCATGGTGGTGGCGTGGTGGCTGGCCGGCCAGGTGG
>JANOQG010000163.1:0-6092 GCA_031422255.1 Actinomycetes bacterium
TGTCGGTCGGCGGAGCACGAGACCGCGATCGCGACGGGGCAGGACGCGCCGTGGCGCGGAAGCCGCACCACGCGCACATCGTGGCAGAAGTACTTGCCGCCGAACTGCGCGCCGATGCCAAAGCCCTGGGTCAGGGCCAGCACGTCGGCCTCGAGCTCGAGGTCGCGGAATCCATGGCCGAGCGCCGAGCCCTCGGTGGGGAGCGTGTCGAGGTAGTGGGCCGACGCGTACTTCGCCGTCTTGAGCGCGAACTCCGCGGACGTTCCACCAATGACCACCGCGAGGTGGTACGGCGGGCAGGCCGAGGTGCCCAGCGTGCGCAGCTTCTCGTCGAGGAACTTGAGCATCGACGTGCGGTTAAGCACCGCCTTTGTCTCCTGGTAGAGGTAGCTCTTGTTGGCCGACCCCCCACCCTTGGCCATGAAGAGCAGCTTGTAGGTGTCGCCAGCGGTGGCGTACAGCTCGACTTGGGCAGGCAGGTTGGTGCCGGTGTTGGTTTCGTCCCACATCGTGAGCGGCGCCATCTGGGAGAACCGCAGTGCTGAGGTCTCGTAGGTCTGTTGGATGCCTAGAGCGATGGAGCGTTCATCGTCGCCGCCCGTCAGGACGTGCTCGCCGCGCTTGCCCATGACGATCGCGGTCCCGGTGTCCTGGCACATCGGCAGCACTCCGCCCGCAGCGATGTTGGCGTTTCTCAGCAGGTCGAGGGCGACGAAGCGGTCGTTGGCTGACGCTTCCGTGTCGTCCAGGATGCGCCGAAGCTGCGCCAAGTGGGCGGGTCGAAGCCAGTGGGCGATGTCACGGAAGGCCGTGCGGGTGAGCAGGGTGAGTGCTTCGGGAGCCACCTCGAGGAAGGTGTGGCCTGCCCCTTCGACGGTGGTCACACCGTCCGTGGTGAGGAGCCGGTAGGGGGTGTCGTCGGGTCCGAGTGGGAGGAGCTCGGTGAAGGCGAGGTCGGTCATCGGCCCTGACCCGTAGGTGTCTGCGTACGGTGGGGTCATGTCCGACGACGGATTCCGGGTGGAGCAGGACACCATGGGCGAGGTGCGGGTACCCGCGGAGGCTCGGTGGGGTGCCCAGACTCAGCGAGCGGTGGAGAACTTCCCCGTGTCAGGGCTGGTCGTGGAGGCGTCGCTGATCCACGCCCTCGGTGCCATCAAGTCCGCCGCGGCGAAGGTCAACGCATCCCTTGGCGTGGTGGCGCCCGAGGTTGGCGCGGCGATCGAGGCTGCGGCCGCTGAGGTGGCTGAGGGTCGGTGGGATGATGAGTTCCCGGTCGACGTCTTCCAGACCGGATCGGGAACCTCCACGAACATGAACGCCAACGAGGTCATCGCGTCGCTCGCGGCTGAGCGCCTCGGCGGACCCGTGCACCCAAACGACGACGTCAACGCGTCCCAGTCGTCGAACGACGTGTTTCCGTCCGCCATCCACGTTGCGGTGGCTGTGTCGACCCGTCACGAGCTTCTGCCAGCGCTGGAGCACCTGGCCGCCGCGCTCGGAGCCAAGGCCGTCGAGTACGTCGATGTTGTGAAGGCGGGACGCACGCACCTCATGGACGCCACGCCCGTCACGCTGGGTCAGGAGTTCGCGGGGTACGCAACGCAGGTCTCCCAGGCCAGCGAGCGCATCGCCGTGGCGGCGCGGCGGGCCGGCGAGCTACCGCTCGGCGGCACCGCCACGGGCACCGGCCTGAACGCGCCCGTCGGGTTCGCTCCCGCCGTGATCGCACTGTTGGGCGAGCGGCTCGATGTGGAGCTGATCGAGGCCCGCGACCACTTCGCCGCCCAGGGTGCTCGGGACTCGCTCGTGAGCTTTTCGGGGGAGCTGCGGGCCCTCGCGGCGGGTCTGCTCAAGATCGCGAACGACCTGCGGTGGATGGCGTCAGGCCCCAAGACGGGGTTGGCCGAGATCCACCTGCCCGATCTGCAGCCGGGCTCGTCGATCATGCCGGGCAAGGTGAATCCGGTGCTGCCCGAGGCCGTCAGCCAGGTGGTGGCGCAGGTGTACGGCAACGACGCCGTGGTGGCCTTTGCGGGAAGCCAGGGCAACTTCGAGCTCAACGTGTTCCTGCCAGTGATCGCGCGCAACCTGTTGGAGTCGATTCGCCTTCTCGCCAGCGTCACCCGCCTGTTCGCGGACCGGTGCGTGGTGGGCATCGAGGCGGACGCCGATCGCCTCCGTCGCTACGCCGAGGCCACACCACAGACTGCCACGGTCCTCAACCCGATCCTCGGCTACGAGAGGGTGGCTGCTCTCGTGAAGGAGTCGGGGGCGACTGGCAAGAGCATCCGCCAGCTCGTCGTGGAGCACGGCCTCGTCGCCGAGTCGGAGATCGATCAAGTTCTCGACCTCCTGAAGCTCACCCGCGGCGGCTGAGCCGCAGCATCGCTCAGCCCGAAGCGGCGCTGCCCGCGTACGGGGAGGGGTCGCTTGGCTCGGGGATGAGCGGAGTCGACCAGCTCATAGCCTTGGCCAGGCTGTTGGCGACGTCGCGCCACTGCAGGGGATCCCAGCCCTCGGCCGCGCTGGCAACGTGGAGGTCGCCGCGGATCTGCACGAACGCCGGCAGCTCGTTCAGGCCGAGCGCCTTGACCGCGGCGCGGTCGGGGTCGGCGAAGGTGAGGACCTTCTCGGCCCACGGACCGAGGAACGCGCGGGCGTCATCCGCTGTCCCGGTGACGATGAACGCGCATCGGCAGTCGGCATCGCTGAAGTGGGTGAGCAGGCGGCCCGCCGTTTCGAGGAGCCACGCGCTCTCGTTCGTGAACGGGTCGAGCACCACGGCCGCAAGCTGAAACGTGGTGACCCACCCCCGAACGGTGCGGGGCTCGCCGTTGATCGGAGAGAGGGTGAGATCGGCAGGGGGATCGGTCGCCACGGGCGTGACGGTAGCGCGGTAGGTTCCGCGCGAGCAGATCCTCGACCCTGCTTCCGGAGGTGTGGTTCCGTGGTGCTCGCTGTCGTTGGATCCACGTTGTACAAGCTGCTGTTCCTCGGCCACATGATCTCGTTCGTCGTGGCCATTGCCCCCGCCGTCATCCATCCCATCTTGGGGGCGCAGGCCAAGGCGGACGGGCCTGAGACGATGATCCGGGTGTCCGGCTACATGGCCCGCAACGGCCGCCGAATCCACTTCCCGGCGCTCGTGGTGCTGGGCGCGTTCGGGCTTGGGATGGTGTTCGAGGGTGATCCGTCCTGGGGCTTCGATCAGACGTGGGTCTCGCTGTCCTTCCTGGTGTGGCTGGCCCTCTGCGGGGTGGTGACCGCCATGATCCTCCCGGGCGAGCGGGCCTTCGCCGGCGGAGCGATGGAGGCGGAGCGCAAGGTGGCGTTGGGAGGCCAGATATCAACCCTCCTGATCCTGGTGATGCTCTATTTCATGATCTGGAAGCCGGGCGCGTGATGGAAGACGACGAGCTGGTGCGTCCACGCGAACCCGGGTGCGAAGTGCTGCACAAACGACGCTTTTCGCACCCCGGTTCGAGGGGGTCGGGGGTGGTGGCCGGGGGCCGGTAGGTTCGAGCCGTGCACCCGATCGAGCGGCTCCGCTATGTCGCACGCGCGTCGGGGGCCGACCAGGTCGTGCTCGTGAGAGAGACAGCGCAGGCGCTCGCGGCGTTCCGGGACGATCCGGCCGGGCTCGTGGCGGCGTGTCGCCGCATCGTCGATCGGCACCCCACGTCAGGTCCGCTGTGGTGGCTGTGCTCGCGCGTCCTCACCTCCCCAGACAGCCAGCGCGAAGCGTGGCAAGCGGTCGACGACATCGAGGGCGATCCCACGGCTAGTGAGGTGGCCTACGCCCTTCCCGAGGACGCCACCGCGTGCGTGATCGGGTGGCCGGAGGTCGTGGGGGAGGCTCTCCCGAGTCGCGGCGACGTCGAGGTGCTGGCGGTGGACGCTCTGGGTGAGGCAAGCGGGCTCGTACGCCGTCTCATGCAGGCGGGGATCGACGCCGTCGACGTGCCGACCTCCGGGCTTGGCGCTGCCGTCCTCCATGCGGACGTCCTCCTGCTTGAGGCCGTGGCCCTCGGACCCACCGGGTTCATCGCGGTGAGTGGCTCCTACGCCGCAGCAGCCGTGGCGCGCCAGGCCGACATCCCAGTGTGGGTGGTCGCGGGGTCGGGCCGCTTGTTGCCGCCGCGGATGTGGGAGGCGCTCGTACGTCGTCGCGGCCTCCGTTCCACCGACCCCTGGGACCTCGACGAGGAGGTCGTACCGCTGGAGCTGGTCGACCTCATCTGCGGGCCGGCTGGTCTCGAGGCTCCAGATGCCGCATTGCGGCGCACCGACTGTCCAGTCGCCCCGGAGCTCTTCGACGCGGGCAACGCTCCTGGCACCTACAGGCAGTAGACAACGGGGCATGTCCAGACGAGACCAGATCAAGATGTCCGAGGCCGAGATCGAGGCCTTCCTCGACGGTCGCCACACGATGAACGTTGCCTCGTTCAACCACGACGGCACGATCCACCTCGTGGCCATGTGGTACGCCATGGCCGACGGTGACGCCGTCTTCTGGACCTTTGGCAAGAGCCAGAAGATCCTCAATCTGCAGCGCGACGCCCGGGTCACTTGCCTCGTCGAGACCGGCGCCGAGTACGCCGAGCTGATGGGTGTCGAGATCGTCGGCCGGGCAGAGGTGATCACCGACCGTGACGCCATCAATGAGATCGGTGAGGCCGTCTACGTGCGCTACTTCGGTGAGATCAGCGACGAGGTCCGGCCGGTCGTGCATGCCACCGGAGCGAAGCGCTTCGGTGTCCGCATCACGGTCGACCGGCTCGTGAGCTGGGACCACAACAAGCTCGAAGGCGCCTACTGATCACCCGGTTCGACCGTGGCTAGGCGAGGGCGCGTGCGATCGCGTAGCCGGCCGCGGCGGCGAGCACGCCACCGATCACCGAGAGGCCGATGTAGCCCGCCGCCACCCCCGCGCGATCGGTCCGGAGGAGGTCTTGCACCTCGTAGGAGAACGTGGAGAACGTGGTGAAGGCGCCGAGGAACCCAACGGCCACTGCGGCGGTCGAGGTGTCGGGCCAGTGCCGCAGGTCGCTCACGTGCAGCACGAGCCCAAGAGCGAAGGACCCGACCACGTTGATGCCAAGGGTCGACCACGGGAAGGTGTGGGTGCCCACCCACCGGCCGATGCCGTAGCGGCTGACGGCGCCGGTGGCTCCGGCCACGGCGATGAGGAGGACCTTCACCCGCCGATGATGCCCCAGGAGCGAGGGCTGGTCAGGGTTGCGTGGCTGCGATGGCCCTGACGATCGCCAGGGTTCGCCGGGCCTGCTCGACGTGCAGGTTCTCCACCATGCGGCCGTCGACGGTGACGACACCGCGACCGTCGGCTTCGGCCTCCTCGAAGGCGGCGATCACCCGGCTGGCCTTCTCCACCTCGGCGGGGCTGGGGGCGAAGGTCGTGTTGCAGGGATCGACCTGGCTGGGGTGGATCAGCGTCTTGCCGTCGAACCCGAGGTCGCGTCCCTGCTCGCACTCGGCAAGGAATCCGGCCTCGTCCTTGATGTCGTTGTACACGCCGTCGAGGATCACCTTGCCAGCCGCCCGGGCTCCGAGCAGGCAATGGCCGAGGCCGACGAGCAACGGCTGGCGGCCGGGAACGTGGGCGGCTTGGAGCTCCTTGGCAAGATCGTTGGTGCCCATGACCAGCACGGCGAGGCGCTCCGAGCTCATGGCGATCTCCAGCGCGGAGAGCATCGCGAGTGGGGTCTCGAGCATCGCCCAGATCATGGTGTGGTCTGGTGCGCCACCGGCCTCCAGCGCCCGCTCGATCAGGTGGACATCCGCGGGTGAGTCGATCTTCGGGACGACGACACCGGCAGGTCCGGCGGCGGCGATGGCGCGGAGATCGTCGTCGTGCCACGGCGTGCCGATGCCGTTGGCGCGGATGGCGATCTCGCGCGACCCGTAGGCACCTGAGGTGGCGGCTGAGCACACCCGCTCGCGCGCTTCCGGCTTGGCGTCGGGAGCGACGGCGTCCTCCAGGTCGAGGATCAGCGCGTCGGCCGGGATCGTCTGGGCCTTCTCGAGCGCGCGCTCGTTGGCACCCGGCATGTACAACACCGAGCGACGGG
>JANOQG010000164.1:0-2727 GCA_031422255.1 Actinomycetes bacterium
ATCGGGCGCCGGGTGGAGAAGTGTTCACTGGGATGCCGCCACGCTAGGTGCCTGGGCGGAAGAGCTGGAGGGGGCCGACGCGATCGTGCACCTCAGCGGCCGCCGAGTCGATGTGCGGGCGACGCGCCGGAACATCGACGAGCTCATCTCCTCGCGGGTCGAGACCGTACGGGTGGTGGGCCAGGCGTGGCGCCAGTGCAGCTCGCCGCCGCCGGTGTGGATCCAGTCCGCATCCCTGGCCATCTTCGGCGAAGGCGGTGACACGGTCATCGACGACGGCACCACGCCCTCCGGCATCGGCCCGCGCGAGATGGTGACGGTGTGCCTGGCTTGGGAGAGCGCGTACTACCAGGCCGTCGAGTCCGTGCCCCGCCCGGTGCTCCTCCGCCTCGCGATCGGCCTCGGGGGGTCAGGCGACCCCGCCACCGCCAAGCTGGCTCAGCTCGTCCGGTGGGGGCTGGGAGGCCGTATCGGGTCCGGACGTCAGTGGGTGTCGTGGGTCGGCCTCGAGGACCTGCTCGACGTGATGGTCCGGGCCATCGACGAACCGATGATGCGGGGCACCTACCTCGTGTGCTCCCCGAACCCCGTGCGGAACGACGAGATGATGGCGACCTATCGCCGGGTCCTCGGCCGTCGGCTCGGACTGCCGGCGCCCGCCGTCGTTGCTCGTCTCGGGGCCCCGTTGCTCGGTAGCAGTGGCAGCCTGGCCCTCACCGGTCGCCGCTGCGTGCCCACTCGCTTGCTGGGGGCCGGCTTCACCTTCCGCGAGACCGAATTCGAACCGGTGGTGCGCCGTGCGCTCGATCGGTCGGGGGCCTGACATGGGTCTGAGTGGCATCAAGCTGGGGCGGCGAAGCCCGGGTGAGCTCGACGCGATCGTGGCATCGGCGGCCGAGAAGGCGCTGACCTACGAGCACGTGGGATCGACCCTCGCCGGGATGCCAGCGCCCGGCCGGCCCGACCGCAGCTTCAGCGTCGAGGTATCGCAGGACCTGGCCTATGCCCGGTCGACGTTGCGGCGCTGGGCGCCGCACGACGGAATCGGGCGGGTCCATCCGATCGATGTGCCGATCGAGGTGGGCGTCGACCATCTGGTGGTGGCCAGGCTCGGCCCGTTTGAGATGGCGGTGCCCGATCGGATCGTGGCCGTGCTCGCTGAGCCCGAGCGATTCGGGTTCGCCTACGGCACGCTTCACGGCCATCCCGAGGTCGGCGAGGAGATGTTCCTCGCGGAACGGCTGCCGGATGGTGGGACCCGCCTGTCCATCAGGGTGCAGGCGGGGCCGGCCACGTGGTTGGCCAAGCTCGGGACGCCGGTGGTCACCGTGCTCCAGAAGGCGGCCGCTCGCCGCTACCTCGCGGCCTGGTCGGCCGCCATTGCGAAGGAGGCACAGTCATGAGCCGACCCATGCAGGGCACGATCCATCACCGGCTGCTCGTGAACTACGCCGCCGACCCTGAGGTGGCAGCACCGCTGCTTCCCGAGGGACTCCGCCCGCAGCTCGTGCGCGGATACGCGGTCCTCGGCGTCTGCGTGCTGCGCCTGGCCCACCTCCGTCCGGCGGGTCTTCCGCCCTGGCTGGGGGTCTCGAGCGATGCCGCCGCCCATCGAGTAGCTGTCGAGTGGGATGGTCCGGCGGGATCGGAGGTCGGCGTGTACGTACTGCGTCGCGACACGGCGCAGCGCCTCCCGACCCTCATCGGAGGCCGCCTGTTCCCGGGGGTGCAGCGCCGAGCGGCCTTCCAGGTTGATGAGCAGCGCGAGTGGTTGCACATCGCCTATCGGACTGGTGACGCCCTCGAGGTCGATGTCGCCGTCGGTCCACCGGGCGGGTGGTCGAGCCGGCTCTTCGCCGACGCGGCGGACGCTTCTGCGTTCTTCCAAGGTGGTGCCTGCGGCTTCTCGCCCGGTCGTCGTGGATGCCTCGAGGGCATCGAGATGCTGACCGACCAGTGGTCGGCGGAGCCGGTGTCCGTCACGGCACGGTCGTCCTTCTACGAGGATCCGACCCGGTTCCCGCCCGGAAGCATCCACCTCGACGCCGCCCTCATCATGCGGGACCTTCCAGTCACCTGGCGCGAAGTCCAGGTCCCGGCTCGTGTGCGAGCGCTGGCCTGAGGGCCGCGTGGGTCAATCGAGCAGGAGCAGGATGTCGGCCCAGCCGGCGTCTTGGGCGCTGGGGATGACGGTGGTAGCCAGTTCGAGGGCGCTGGGGTGCGCGACCTTGGGCACGGCTCGGATCGCTGCGTTCGTGAGCAGCTCGATGTCGTTAGGGCCGTCGGCCACCGCGAGCACCTTGGTGCTGTCGAGGCCGTGGATGGCGCAGTACGCGAGAACGCCGTCCCACTTGGATTGGTTGCGAGGGGCAGCGGTGAGGCTGGCCAACCCCTCGTGGTCGATCGAGCGGTCGAGGTGCACCTCGACGACACCTTGGAGCGCGCCAAAGGCGATCTCCGCGTCGGCGAATGGCACGCCGATCATGCTGAACCCCAACACGGCACTGGTGGCCACAGCTTGGCGAAGGTCGTCGCGCCGGTCGGCCGTGTTGCCGAGGGACAGCACGTGATCGGTGTTCGTGTCGGGGGTCTGGCCGATCCAGACGTCGAAGTGCGGGTGGTCGACATAGACGACTGGGCTGAGGCCCACACTGACAAAGGCGTCGTACGCGGCAAGCGCCTCTTCCGTAGCGAATGGGGCGACGTGGAAGCGATCGCCAGTCGCGA
>JANOQG010000165.1:0-3900 GCA_031422255.1 Actinomycetes bacterium
CGTTGCCGACGTACACCGGCTCGTCCCGGTAGAGCTCAGGTGCCGCAGACACGCCCGGTTCGTCCGACGAGCACCGCACGAGACCGAACGGCAGCTCCGGCGGCACGTCGGACCCCGAGGTCGTCGTCTGGCCTGCGTCTACTGATGCGTCGGAACCGCACGAAGCCAGCACCAGCAACGCACCCAACCCCGCAGCCCTCAACCGCCTTTGCACCAAGACATCCTCCTCCATGCTGCAAGGTGCCGCCTGGCAAAGACACCACCATCCGCTCTGACGGGCCGAGCGGCAGAAGTGGGTCACCTACATCCAGCGTCGAGCGAGCACCCCGCCAACGGAGATCCCGATCGCGAGGCCCACGAATCTGGCGGTTTCGCCGAACCGGGCTTCAGCTAGCAGCGTGAGCGTGGTCACGATCGCGATGAACGCAATGAACCTCCACTCGCGCAGCATTCTGCGTAGGACGTCGACCATTGTCACTGCGGCCATTCTCCGCGATGGTGGCTGGTCGTGCGCGTGATCGGCAGGAGTGGGACGCGCTCATTCGCCAGGTGCCACGAGAGCGCGTTGCCCACGTTGCGACGTTGCCTCTTGCCCGACGACCCACGTTCCTCCCTTCGGCCGGAGGGGCCTGGGTCAGCGGTAGTGTCCCGGTCGGTGATGGGTGCACGCGGTGGGGGCCGGCGCTCGGGACCTCTGGCACGGGGCCACGTGCACGCAATCGTCCTCGCATTGGCGGTCGTCATCACGCCACTCGGTGGGTGTTCGACGGACGACCAGCCGGAGGCGGCGGTAACGTCGATGAGCCTTGCTCCGCTGGAGCCGAGCCGACTGAGCCCTCCTGTCGATCTCCGGCGTCTCTACGACCTGCCGCCGATGCGAGACGGCGCCCATGACGAGGCCGGCGGCCTGGCGCTGGGCACGCAGGTGGGCCAGCGCTCCGAGCGCTTGGGTCTGGGAGAGCGCACCGCGCAAGAGGCATGGTCGACCGCGCCGGACACCGTGGCGGCAGTCCGTGAGCAGCTTCCGGCGCTCCTGGAGCGGTCGCTACCGCAGCGGGCGTTCAACGGGACGCGCCTGTCGGAGCTCGCCGAGCTGCTGGCAGAGGCGGGGTCCGCCCATGTCACCGTCGTCCAGCGAACCCTCGTGGCGGACACGTCGCTGACCATCTCGGGACAGGAGGTGATCGTCGACTTCGCCGGTGCGGTCATCAAGCCCGGATCCACGTCTCCGGTGTGGACCATCGAGATCCGCGACGCCCGCCACGTCGCGGTGCTGAACGCCGAGATCGCAGGGGGTGCCAACGGGATCCTGGTCGACGCGGGCACCGACGTCTCGGTGGTCGGCAACACGCTCCACGACCTTTCGCAGAACGGCATCGTGGTGAGCGGCGGGTCGCAGGTGGCGATCCGGAGCAACGTCCTTCACGGCCTGCAGCGCTCCGGGATCGTGCTGCACGGCGACGTGACGGATTCGTTGCTCGAGGGGAACGAGATCCACGACCTGACCGGGCACTCGAACTGGCACGCAGGGATCGTGATCACGGACCGCAGCGGCGACATCGCCGCCGATCCTGCGGCGTTCAACGCCTACGGGGTGGCGGGCGAGGCGATCGTCGATCGGCAGCGAAGCCCGATTCGGAACGTCGTCGTGGGCAACGAGATCCGGGACGGTCGGTCGTCGGGCATCTACAACGACGGCGGCATCGCGAACGTGCTGGCGGCCAACGACATCGCGGGGAACGCCAAGGAAGGGTTGTGCCTCGACAACGGCGCCACCGCCAACGTGGTGTCCGGCAACACCGTGACCGACAACGGGAACCGGTGGGGTCAGCCCGACGAGGTGCTGGAGATCGACTCGGTGCTGGACGAGGGTCGTGCCCCCGATGGCACGGCGATCGCCAAGCTGCCGGGCATCTCGATCGACAACGCCATCTACAACGAGGTCCACGCCAACACCGTGACTGGCAACTTCGGTGGCGGGATCAAGATGGTGCGGACGAGCTTCTTCAACGTGATCAGCGGGAACGTGCTGACCGACAACAACCGGGGTCGAAGCGACCGGTTCCATTTCTTCGGGATCGAGCTCGGTGCCGCGGTGCCGGACGCCGCGGTCTCGGATCTCAACTTCACCGGATCGTCGGGCAATCTTGTGGTCGCCAACCAGATCCACGGGGACCACTACTCCGGCATCTACGTTGCGGCCGCGTCGATCCAGAACGAGATCATCGGTAACGAGATCGACGGCGTCGCCGCGTTCGAGGTCGAACGGCCGTCGTAGCAGACCTCTGGCCGATCAGACCGCGGCAGATCGGCAGGAAAGGGTCACCGGCAGTTCTGCCGCAACCAAACGAGCCGTTCGCGTGTGCTGTGGCCTACCTGGTTGCGCAGATCACCTCGGCCTCGGCGGTGAGGACCAAGTCAGGGTCGAGTGCTTCAGCGTCGTCGCAAATGATGCCGATCATGCCGTTGATGACGGTGCCTGTGGTCTCTGGGGGGCGGACAGCCGAGGTGGCCTCGAGAAACGTGAGGAGTTCTGAGGCCGCCTCTCCGGCACCGAGGGCACCACAGGCATCACCGATATCGATGCCCATGTCGCCCAACACCTCGTAGGCAGCATCCTCGGGGAGACCTGCTGCAGGTCCCTGGCCCTGCAAACCGTTGAGCTGGATCGCGAGAATGCCCACGGCGTTCTGGGTCGCCTCGACGCAGCGGTCAACGGTCGAAGTGGTCTGCTGCTCAGCCGTCGTCGTAGTCGTCGAGGGTTCCTCAGATGTGGTCGTCGTTGCTGACGACTCGCCATCGTCGCCGCACCCGGCAAGCAACGAACCCGCAACCGCCAGGACCAGTGACCCCAGTACGAGTCGCATAGTGACGCAGTCTGCCCGCTGTGGCCGCTGCCCGCGTTGCATCCCGGCAGATATGCCGCCGTCTCAGCTCTGGCGACGGGCCAGGAGAACCAACCCCGTGCCCGCCAGAATCGAGAGGGCCGACGCGAAAAGGAGGCTGGGGGCGCTGCTGCCAGCGCCTGTTCGCGGGAGGACCTGAACTGTGCTCGTCGTCGTGGAGGCGTCCGTGGCACACGTGGGCGTCGCGAACCCCGTCGTCAGTGTGACTCGTGGACGATCACCTAGGTCGTATGCGTCCCCATTGACGATGACCCATTCGATGTCGCCCGGCGCTTGCGGCGCCACGTCGACCACGGCGCTGGGCGAAGCGGCCTCGAACGTGACGGTCCCGGTGGAGTCACCATCAGGCCCGGACACCGCGTACTGGACATCCAGCGACTCGCTCATGTCTCCCGAGCGAGTCAGCTCGACGCTGCCGGGCGTATGCATCGTCTGTGGCGGATCAACGCAAGGGTTGAAGAACGTCTGCGGGTCACTGGCCGATTCGATGCGCACGGTTGGAGTTGCGTCCTGCGCCCGAGCGAGGTCCGAACCAAGCCACAGGAAGATCACCGAAGCGAAGACGATGCCGACGGCACGGCACAGGCGATGCACTGGCACATCCTGCCCGCTGTGACCGCCGTTCGGTAGTGGGTCAGTTTGACTCGGGGTCTGAGCGTCGCCGCCAGGTGCGGAACAGTGGACCGATTACGAGGTAGCTGAGTACGACCACGCCGAGAACACCCGATAACACCTTGGCCGAGACCGGCGTCGCCTTCGTGATCGAGTCGTAGAGGGACCAGGCCGACGCCACGGTGCTCACGATTACGAGAGCGATGAAGCTCTTGGTTTGCCACAACCAAGGCGACGCCGAGTAGGCGACGACGCCACGCCAACCGGAGCGGTAGCCAGCTTCCTCAGCTCGACGCACACGGCAATGCTGCCAGAACTTCAGTCGAGCAGGACAGCGATCTGCGCAGCGGACCACGGGTACTCAGCGACGCCCGCTGCCAAC
>JANOQG010000166.1:0-12097 GCA_031422255.1 Actinomycetes bacterium
CACCAGCCGCGTAGGTCGACGTCCCACACCTCGAGGACTTCGTCGTCATCGATGAGATAGAGGCGCTCGTGCTGGGAGACGGTGGGGTCGACGTGGGCCGGGAGCACCCGCACCCGGTCGCCCACCTTCACGGTGGAGCCCTCGGCGAGGCCGAAGGTGATGTGCTCGTCGGACACGAACCAGGCGTCGCCGGCGCCGAGCACCTTCGGATCGCCGTGGTCCATTCCGAAGGCTTTGAGGCCGGCGTCAAGCACGCCGAACTTCTTGCTCTTCGAGATGACCGTGGTCTGCACGAACAGGGCGTTCTCGAAATCGGACGCATGGGGCGTGTACTCGGTGTCCATGAGGCAGTAGCTGCCAGCCTGAAGTTCGGTGACGAAGGTGTTCGTGTTCCAGGTGCCGGTGCCGCCGCCTGAGACGACGTCGCCGCCAACCGCTGCGGCCGTCTCCAGCAGGATCGCCATGGAGCGCTCCACGAGACCGACTTTGGTGTCGCTTGACTCGCGCATCAGATGGCCCTCGTAGCCCATCACGCCACGGACAGCGAGTCCCTTCGAGCGCGCCAGGTCGGCTAGGCGCCCGGCATCGGCAGGGTCGCAGCCGCAGCGCGGGAGCCCGACGTTCACATCGATGAGCACCTCAGAGACCTGCGCCGTCACGGCGGCGTCGATGGTCTCCTCGGAGTCAACGGCCACGGTGATCCGCGCAGCACCGCTCGAGATCGCCGGGGTGAGGCGGCTGAGGTCGAGGCTCTCGTTGGCGAGCAGCAGATCATCCCCCAGCCCTGCTGCTGCCATCCCCACCATCTCGCGCACGGTGGCGCAGCAGAACGCTCGGTGCCCGTTCTCGGCCAGCCGAGCGGCCAACGCTGTCGACTTGAATGCCTTCACATGCGGCCGCAGCGTCAACCCCGGCCACCGCGTGGCCATCGTGGCGATGTTGCGGTCGAACGCATGCACATCGATCAGCAGCGACGGCGTAGGAAGCTCGTGCACCTTCATGCCACCGACGCTACGTGATCGACCCCCAAGCGGATGCGGGGTGCACCAGGTGGGACTCGAACCCACACGAGCTCTCGCTCACAAGGACCTAAACCTTGCGCGGCTACCTGTTACGCCACTGGTGCGCTGGATGAATCGTAGAGCGCGTTGGGGTGTGGGCTGGCGCCGCTAGCCTCCACCGACGTGAGCCACGACTTGTCCCTTCCCCAGATGCCCGCCGCCCAGACGATGATGGGCAACCCCACCTCGGAGATCTACAACCGCCTCCTGAAGGACCGGATCATCATCCTGGGTACCGAGGTCAGCGATGACATCGCCAACATCATCTGTGCCCAGATGTTGTTCCTCGAGGGGGAGGACGACAAAGACATCTGGCTCTACGTGAACAGCCCCGGCGGCTCCGTGACGGCTGGCATGGCCATCTACGACACGATGCAGTTCATCAAGCCTGACGTCGCCACGATCTGCATGGGCCTCGCCGCATCGATGGGCCAGTTCCTGCTGTGCGCCGGCGCCGAAGGCAAGCGCTTCGCTCTCCCGCACGCCCGCATCATGATGCACCAGCCCTCTGGTGGCGTCCGCGGCCAGGCGAGCGACATCGCCATCCAGGCCGAGCAGCTCATCTACATCAAGGGCCTCATGGCGGAGCGCATCGCGTTCCACACCGGGCAGCCCGTCGAGCAGATCCAGGCCGACTCAGAGCGCGATCGTTGGTTCACTGCTCAGCAGGCGAAGGACTACGGCATCATCGACCACGTGTCGACGAAGCGCGGCGAGACCTTCTAGCGCCGCACTAGCTCGTTCAGCAGTTCTCCGTGGCGAAGGTCTGCAGCGTGCTGGCTGCCGCCGCTACCCCAGGGTGTGCGTCGGCGACGGATTGAATCGTGACGGCTACCTCGCCTGCGTCGGCCTGATCGAGTGCTTCGAGCGCGTCGATGAGCGCTTGGACGTAGTCGATCTCCACCTTGAGCTCGTCCTTCACCGCGCGAGGGGCAACGTCCCTGAGCCCACCGAGCTCGACTCGGGCCGTGCGCAGCTGGTCGAGGGCGCTTGCCGCATCCGTGGGGTCGAAGTCCTGGAACGCGGTGGCGAAGCCCTTTCCATCGTCGAGCGCCTGGCACAGCGCCGTGACGCTCCCCGAGTCCGAGGTGCAGGCGATGAGGGCGGCGACGCTGAGGAGCGCCGCCACCCTGGCCACGCCGCTACTTCTCGTCGAACTTGTCGACGATGTCCTTGGCCTTGTCGACCGCAGCGTCGATCTTGTCGGTGTGCTTGCCGCCGGTCTTGTCATCGACAAGATCGGCCGCCTTGTCGATGCCGGACTTCACCTGCTTGCTCTTGCCCTGCAAGGCACCCTTGATCGTGTCGAGCAAACCCATGCGCACCATCTCTTTCGTTGAGGTTCAACTGCGGGTGTCCTCCGCTAGATCTCGTAGCTCGCTGACGGCGTGGGCAAGGCCCTTCGGGTCGCGGTACAACGCCGATCCTGCCACGAGCACGTTGGCGCCAGCGGCTGCCGCTCCCTGAATGGTGCTCGGGCCGATGCCGCCATCGACCTCGATGTCCACCTCGTGACCGCCTTCTCGCACCAACGCACGGAGCTCCGCGATCTTCGGCTCCATGGTGCGGATATACGCCTGGCCGCCGAAACCGGGGTTCACCGTCATGACGAGCACCATGTCGACGAGGTCGAGCACGTGGGCGACGGCACTTGCGGGCGTTGCGGGGTTCAGCGCGACCGCCGCCTTCGCTCCGAGCTCGGAGATGTGGCCCAGGGTGCGGTGGAGGTGCAGACATGCCTCGGCGTGCACGATCAGGAGGCCACAGCCGGCCTCGACGTATCGGGCGGCCAGCTCGTCAGGCTGCTCCACCATCAGGTGGGCCTCGAACAGGACCGACGCGTGCGGCCGGCAGGCTGCGATCACGTCGGGCCCAAAGGTGAGGTTTGGCACGAAGCGGCCATCCATCACGTCCCATTGGATTCGATCGACTCCAGCGGCCTCCAGGGCAGCGACCTCCTCACCAAGCTTGGCGAAGTCGGCCGGGAGCACGCTCGGCGCGATCTGGATGGGCCTGTCGGTCCCCGTGTGGTCGCTCATCGTGGACATCCTCGCGCGCCCCATAGGGTTGCCTGGTGAAGCCACTGACTCTCGAGATCTCAGCGATCGTGGCGGGTGGCGACGGCATGGCACGTGATGACTCTGGTCGGGTCACCTTCGTCACCGGAGCGTTGCCCGGTGAGCGCGTGGAGGTGGACATCCACCACACGAAGAAGGACTTCGCCCGAGGCTCCGTCACCAGGGTGGTGGAGGCGTCCCCAGACCGAGTGGCAGAGCCGTGTCGGTTCGTTGCCGCAGGCTGCGGCGGGTGCGATTGGCAGCACGTCGAGCCCGGTGCCCAGCGCCGGCTGAAGGCAGCCATGGTGGCCGATGCCCTCCGTCGCCAGGCCCATCTCACCATGGAGGTCGCGCTCGGGCCTGATCTGCCCGCGACCGGATACCGCACGACCGTACGCGGCATCGCTGTCGATGGCCGCTTTGGGTTCCGGACGCGGTCTTCACACGATGTCGTCGCGGTCGACCCGTGCCTCGTAGCCCACCCGCTGCTGGCCGAGCTGATCGCCGACGGGCACTTCCCCGATGGTGAGGTGGTGCTGCGTGCTGGTGCGGCCACGGGCGAGCGGCTCGTCGTCGTCACCAGGGATGACGACCGCACCGCAGTGCCCGACGGGGTGCGCGTGGTCACCGATGAGGACCTTCGATCCGGGCGACGAGCCTGGTACTTCGAGGAAGTGGCCGGGCGTCGCTGGCGCATCTCGGCGCGCTCGTTCTTCCAGTCGCGCCCGGATGGCGCCGAGGCCCTCATTGCCAGCGTGCGCGCCGCCGTGGAGGGCGCTGCCACCGAGGACGGCCATCTCGTCGACTTGTACGGCGGGGTTGGGCTCTTCGCGGGGGCGCTGCCCACCACCGGTCCGGTCACGCTCGTCGAAGCAGGGGCCTCCTCGGTCGCCGATGCGCGGGTGAACCTCGTCGACAAGGAGGTGCGCATCGTCAAAGCCGATGTCGAGCACTGGGGTGCGGCGCGAGCGGACGTCGTCGTGGCCGACCCACCCAGGGCTGGTCTCGGTGCCAAGGGTGTGGCACGGGTGGCCTCCACGCGAGCCAGTCGGGTGGCGCTGGTCAGCTGCGATCCGGCCGCACTCGGTCGCGATGCTCGTCTCCTTGCAGAGGCCGGATACGAGCTCCAGACCGCCGAGCTCATCGACCTGTTCCCGCACACCTCACATGTCGAGGTTGTCTCTCGGTTCGATCGAGTCTGACGAAGCGAGAACCCTGGCTGTCAGTGCTTGGTCTCTACCAAGCCGTGCTCGAATGCGAACGCTGTGGCGGCGGACCGAGATGACACGCCGATCTTGGTGAAGATGTTCGAGAGGTGGCGGGACACCGTCTTCGCGCTCAGGAACACAGCGCTGGCGATCTCGTTGTTGGTCATGCCCGACGCGACCAGTCGCAGCACCTCCACCTCTCGGTCCGTGAGCCCAGCCGGGGCGGGAACCCGCTCCTCCCCGCTCGCCTGGCGGGCCTCGAGATGCGCCCCGATCTGAGCGAAGATGCGCGTGGCCGCCTCGAAGGACGCGATCGCGCCGGCTTCGTCTCCGGTTTCACGCAGCGCCTGGCCCAGGAGCGTGCGGGCAGTTGCAACCTCGTAGGGCACCTCCAGGGACCGCCACCGGTCCGCGGCTTCCTGCAAGGTGCCGCAGGCCGACGGCGCATCGCCGCGGGCCAGCTCGAGGCGACCTCGGGACGACAGGACGTTGGCCTCGAGCGTTGGCGTGGCGAAGGTATCGGCGATCGCCTGCAGCTCAACCAGCGCCTCGGCAGCGGAGGGGAGGTCGCCTGCCGCGATGGCAACGTGGACGAGAACCGACAGGAGCTCCGCTCGCGCCAACTGGTTCGACCCACGCTCCCTCAGGCAGCCCGTGACCACCGAAAGCGCCGCGTCCACGCGTCCCTGGGCGAGGCGAAGGAGCGCGAGGCCGCCGCACGGGCGCCCCGAGAGCTCCTGAGCGCGCTCGAACGCTGCCTGGGAGCGGTCGAGCTCACCCAGCCGACGACAGATGTCACCCGCCTCGGCATAGGCCGCAGCGCTGTTGCCGACGTGGCTGCCGATGAGCTCCTCACAAGCCTGGGCCGCCTCGCGCTCGGCGTCCACGAGCGACCCTCGCCGCTTGAGCACCACCGCTCGGTGGACTCGGCAGATCCCCGGGAAGATGGCGAAGGGGTGGGCCTCCGCCCAGCGCATCGTGGCCTCAGTCCACTCCGCCGCCCGATCGAGGTCGCCCAACTCCTCACAGGCACTGATCAGGCTGCAGTACACCTTGCCGGTGGAGTACGGCCCGAGTCGCCCCTCTACGGCGAACAACATGGCCTCATCGAGGTGACCCATGCCGAGGGCAACGTCGCCCTGATCGATCAGAACACGGCCCACGGTCTGGAGCGCCTCCGCCTCCAGGTCGGCAGACCGGAGCCGACGGGCCAATGCCACGACCTGCTCCGCGACAGCACGCGCCCCGTTGAGATCGCCGGCCCCGTGAGCGGTCTCGGCCTCCCGGAGGAGCAATGCGGCGAGCTCGGGGGTGTCGGGGTGGTCCTCCAGGGCCCGCCGCGCCCGGCGGAGCCAGGCCCCAGCGATGGCAGGGTGGCCTCGCATCGTGTGATGCTCCCAAAGCCCCACTGCGCATCGTCCAGCCGCCAGCGAATCACCAGCGACATCGAACAGTTGGTAGGCGCCTTCCCGGAGACTGATGCACTCGTCCAGACGGCCGAGCCACCAGAGCGCCTCAGCCTCCAGGTCGGCGCGCTGCGCCTCCGCTTCGGGCGTAGCGACCAGAGCAGAGGCAGCGGCGTCTGCGGCGGCCTGCCAGTTGTGGCGCTCAAGCGCGGCGCGCGCGGGTGACAGCGCGTCGTGTTCCACGGCACGGAACCTAGCCAGCCGTCGTCCTGCGGGTTGGCCGGTCAGGCCGAGGGGGCAAGCTGTGCGCCGAGGTGCTCGAGCACCGGGTTGATGTCATCGGCCGGGCTGAACTCCAGGAACTTCACGCCGTCATCGGTCCACGCGGTGTGCTCGCCCGGCCAGTAGTAGACGTCCCCGGCTCGGCTGATCTCCTCGGTGCCGTCTGCGTAGCACAGCGTGATGGAGCCCTCGAGGATGTAGCCCCAGTGGGCGGACGCGCAACGGTCCCCAGGCAGACCAGCGAGGAGAGGGCGCAAGTCGGCCCCAGCCGGTAGATCGATGTTTCGCACGGACAGGCCACCCCATTCCTCGCCACGCGTGTGGATGTCCCCGACCTCGAGCTCCACGGCCATTTCGTTCCAACTTGCTCGCATGGTCCTTCTCCCTGTCTTCGAGCCGCACGGGGCTTCCGCGGGCTGTCGCCATGGTGCGGGATCCGCCACCGGTGCGCATCGGCTCTGCGCACCAATCGCGTCCGCTAGGCCAGCCAACGATGGGGTGTTCGACCCATCGCGCCGGCTCGAGTCGGATCGGAGGATGGTGCACGCGCCCGACGCCGGCGGGCCGATGCTCCGCAAGGATGCATGGGTGCCCGACGTTGAGCCGCCGACGACCGTGAGCGAGCTCATCAACGCTGGCCGGGACCACGAGGCCGCAGTGCGCGGTGCCCGCAGTGCGGGCGAGACCAGCATTGACACAATCACCGATGGAGGATCCATGGACCCCTTGACCCAGCTCACTCAGCTCGCCCCCGCCCTCGGCGCTGTGCTGGCCAGCATCACGCCCGACCAGCTCGACCGGCCGACTCCGTGCGTCGACTACACGGTGCGCGGCGTGCTCGAGCACATGATCGGCGGGGCGACGGGATTCGCGGCCGCATACCGCGGGGTGACCCCCATCGAGCCAGACATGAGCGAGCCGCTCACCGCGCTGCCGATTGCGCTCGAGGATCTGTTCGAGGCGATCTCGGCCCCCGGTGCTCTCGACGGCACCGTGCAGGCACCTTTCGGCGAGGTCACCCGAGAGACCTTCGCCCGCTTCGTCGTCCTCGACGGGCTGGTGCACGGGTGGGATATGGCCAGCGCTACCGGCCTGCCCTACGACCCGCCTGACGAGCTGGTGGCCGCCGTGGACGCCTTTGCCCGCGAGGCGCTCGACCCACTGCGTGACGGCCAGACCTTCGCCAATGCTGTCGAGCCGGCGGGGGATGCCTCGCCCATTGACCGCCTCGCGGCGTACACCGGCCGTCGCCGCTGACCGGCGTTCCGCGAGCGGCCCACCGGCGCCCCCGGCGATCAGGCGACCGCCCGTGTAGCAATGGGCCGCCATGACAACCATGGATCAGCTCCTCAGCGAGGTGGAGGCGCACGTCGACGCCGGTGCCGTGCCGGCCGCCCAGGTGGCGGTGGGCCACAACGGCGTGGTGGCTGCCTTCGGGACGTTCGGGGCAGCGACCGACGAGACCCGGTTCTGCGTCTTCTCGGCCACGAAGCCGCTTGTGGCATCAGTGATGTGGATGCTGATGGGCGACGGGCTCGCAGACCCGGGCCATGCCATCGGTCGCCACATCCCCGAGCTGGTTTCCGCCTGCCTCGGCGACGTCACCCTCGAACAGGTGCTCCTGCACACGGGTGGCTTCCCGAACGCGCCGATGACGGAGGTGGACGGCGCAGATCCAGCGCGGCGACGGGAGCGCTTCGCCACCTGGCGCCCAGAGTGGGTGCCCGGGTCCCGGTTCGAGTACCACTCGGGCAGCGCGCACTGGGTGCTGGCCGACCTGATCGAACGCCTCACCGGATGCGACCACCGCGAGGTGCTGGAGAAGCGGGTCTGCACACCGCTCGGTCTTCCTCGCGTGCTCGGCCTGGCGCCGTCGCAGCAGCAAGACCTGGCGCAGCTCGTTGCGGTCGACGCGGAGGCGCAGAGCGACGATGGGTTGCGGTTCAACGACCCTGTCGTGCGCGAGGCAGGGGGCCCTGGCGGCGGGGCGTTCATGACCGCCGCCGACCTAGCGAGCTTCTATCAAGCTCTGCTGCGCAATCCTGGGGGCATGTGGGACGAAGGCGTGCTCCGCGACGCAACCAGCAACGTGCGGTGCACCTTCGATGATCCATTGCTGGGCGTTGCCGTCAACCGCACCCTGGGGCTCGTGCTGGCCGGTGACGATGGCAACCACGAGCTTCGGTATGCCATCTTCGGCCGTGGATGCTCACCCGGCGCCTTTGGTCATGCAGGTGCTCACGGCCAGGTGGCATGGGCCGACCCAGCCACGGGCATCTCGTTCGCCTACGTATCCAGCGCTATCGACTCCGATCCGATGCGGTCGGGCTTGCGGGCCAACCGACTCGCCACGATCGCGGCGAGCCTGGTGCTCTGATGACGTCGACCTCGGGTGAGGAGATGGTCCCGATCTTCCGCGTGTCTGATGCAGCGGAGACTGCGAAGTGGTACTCGCGGATGGGGTTCGTCGTCGTTGGCGAGCATCGCTTCGCGCCCGAGCTGCCGCTGTACCTGTTCCTCGAGCGCAACGGCGTGCAGCTGCACCTCTCGGAGCACACCGGCGATGCTCGCCCGAACACGCTCGTCTACTTCTGGGTGGACGACGTGGACACGCTTGCCGAAGAGTTCGACGTCAGCCTGAGCGAGCAGCCCTGGGCTCGAGAGATCGAGTTGACCGACCCCGATGGCAATCGCCTGCGCGTCGCTACCGCCACCGGCGAGGGATTGCACACCGTCCGACCAGGAGCCTCGTAGTAGCCCGGCCCCTGTAGACGGCCGATCGGTCGCAGCGGATGGCCACTCGATCGTGGGGGCATCTACTTCCCGCCGAGCCGACTGAACCGTTGCCCTACCAGGGCCTTCGCTCCGGAAAGCCCTGGTAGGCACGGCGTACCCCCCCTGGGACTCGAACCCAGAACCTACGGATTAAGAGTCCGACGCTCTGACCAATTGAGCTAGAGGGGCAGGTGGGCTTCGCAGCCTAGGCGCTCTCACGCCAGGCCACGAAGCCCGTTGGCTGGTGGTCTACCAGCCACTGCTGGGGTGACCGAGGGGATTCGAACCCCCGACATCCAGGATCACAACCTGGCGCTCTAACCAACTGAGCTACGGCCACCATGGGAGGCGCCAGCATAGGTCGGAGCCGCCGACCCACCTCAACCGTGATCGGTCGGGTCCGGGCTGCCGCCTACGCTCGGGGCGGGCCTCCGTAGCTCAGCTGGACAGAGCAGCGGACTTCTATTCCGACGGCCGCAGGTTCGAATCCTGCCGGAGGCACCTGCGCTCGACCGGCCGACGATGAGGCCTGGTCAGGTCCGAAGCTCAGACCGCACCCGACGGGCCACCGGGCCCACCAGCAAGACGCCCATTCCGATCAGAAGGGCAACCTGTGCAGGGGGCGTGCCGAGGCTGCTCAGTGCGCTGCCGAGTATCGGAACCCGATAGGCAACCCGACCGACGCTGCTGCCCTCGTCGATCGTCCAGCTCTCCTCAGTGGAGCTGGCATCACCCTTGGTGGTGAAGGCGTAGGACGACTCGTACTCCACGACGTTCATCACTCGCTCGGTGATCAAGGCCCCGGACCGCAGGGAGTCTTCGTACGTGACGACGTCTCCCACACGCACGGCCGACGGCGGCACGACCTCGCTGACGATCACGTCGCCGGTCCCGAAGGTCGGGCTCATGGTGCTCGTGCTGAGGACCATGGGCCGATAGTTGCTGGCCACGAGCGCGAGCAGCGCGGTCGCGGCGATGGCGGATAGCGCGGCCAACGCACACATTGCGATCCACGCGGCGCGGCCGGCGTACCAGCCGAGCGCGTACCGAAGTCGGATCGGTCGACCGGCGGCCACGAGGTGTGCGGTGGCCATCATAAGCGCGCCGCCGCCTGCGTGAAGACCGGCGGTGAGAACGCTGGCGTGGTGCCCGTCTGCTGCATCGTCTGCTCCTGGGTTTCATGCGCTCGAGTGCGCTTGTCCCCGGTTGCTCGACTCGGCTCGGGCGCCAGTGGAGCGCGTCGGTGCACTGTGTCTAGGAGGTGGGTGCAGGGCGCCCAACCATCAGTGGTGGCCGGCCCGCACAGCCCTGTCGCGGTCGGCCGAGGAGCGAAGCTCAGAGCGGCGCCGGGTGGGCGCCGGCGAGTCGAGACTGCAATGCGCTGGAGCGGGTGACGGGAATCGAACCCGCACCACCAGCTTGGAAGGCTGGGGCTCTAGCCGTTGAGCTACACCCGCCGGTTCCGGGCCGACGGTAGTCGCCCGGAGGCACCCCGCTCCAACGACCAGAGGACTTGTGTAGTCGGGGAGGGGGGATTTGAACCCCCGACCTCCTGCTCCCAAAGCAGGTGCGCTACCACTGCGCTACTCCCCGTGACGGCTTGCAGGGTACGTGACCAGACGGAAACCGCATGTCAGAGGTCGCCACGCCCGCCGATACACTCGCCCTCCGCATGAAGAGCTCCGTCGCACCCCTCGAGGGGAACAAGGTCAAGGTGTCCGTCGAGGTCGAGGCGGCCGAGTTCGAGGAGGCCATCACAGCGGCCTTCAAGAAGATCGCCAAGGAGGTTCGCCTCCCGGGCTTCCGGCCCGGGAAGGCGCCCCGCAAGGTGCTCGAGGCCCGCCTTGGGCCGCTGGTTGGCCGAGAGCAGGCATTGCAGGATTCGCTACCCGAGTACTACAGCGCCGCGGTCATCGAGCACGATGTCGATGTCATCGCACCTCCGGAGATCGACGTCACTGGGGGCCACGACGGCGGCAATGTGGTGTTCGACGCCGTCGTCGAGGTTCGGCCATCCATCGAGGTGCCGGGCTACGGCGGGCTGACGATCACACTCGAGCGTCCGATCCCCGATGACGACGCCATCAACGCACAGATCGATCGCATGCGCGATCTCGACAGCACGCTGCAGGATGTCGACCGGCCGGCGCAGGACGGCGACACCGTCACGATTGACATCGCCGGCACCCTCTCCGGCGAGGCTCAGTCCGGGCTCACCGCCGACGACTACAGCTACACAGTTGGCTCGGGAGCGATCACCCCCGAGGTGGACGAACACCTTGTCGGCGCCACCGCCGGAGCCGCGCTCAGCTTCGCCGCCACCCACCCCGACCCCGACGAAGATCGTGAGCTCCAGTTCGAGCTTGCCGTCAAGGACGTGAAGGAGAAGGTCCTTCCCGAGCTCACGGATGCGTGGGCCGCCGAGGCTTCCGAGTTCGAGACCGTCGACGAGCTCCGCGCGAGCCTCGTGGACCGGATGACCCGTGTTCGCAAGGCGCAGGCTCAGATGGCCCTCCGAGAGAAGACAGGCGAGGCTCTGGCATCGCTGGTCACCGACGAGCTTCCCGACGCCCTCGTGAACCACGAGATGCAGGACCGCCTCCAAGACCTCGCCCTTCGCCTCCAGGCCCAGGGGATGCAGCTCGATCAGTACCTGCAGATGACCGGCACTGGCCCTGAGCAGTTCAGCGAAGAGCTCAGGGCGACTGCCACGTCCGGCGTGAAGGTCGACCTGGCACTGCGAGCGATAGCCGAGGCTGAGGGCATCGAGTGCACTGAGGACGACCTCAGTGATGAGTTGGACGGCGTAGCCGAACGGGTTGGTCAGAACGCCGACGAAGTACGTGAGCGCTTCGAGCGCGGCGGCCAGATCTCGGCGGTACGCTCCGACATACGAAAGCGCAAAGCCCTTGAATGGCTGCTCGAAAAGGTCGAGGTACTCGATCCCGACGGCGCGAAGATCGACCGCAGCGAGCTCGAGCTCCCCAGCGACGACGAAGACCCCACCGAAACCGCGACCGATGAGGTCGCCGAGGGAACGGACGACGACGACTGATGGACATGACCGGGCAGCACGAGACGCTGATCCGCAACTACCTGGTACCCACCGTGGTCGAGTCGACCAACCGGGGCGAGCGGGCGTACGACCTCTACAGCCGTCTGCTGAAGGAGGGCATCATCTTCCTCGGCACCCCGATCGACGACACGATCGCGAACCTGATCTGTGCGCAGCTGCTGCACCTTGAGTCGGAGAACGCCGACCGCGACATCAACATCTACATCAACAGCCCCGGTGGCGACATCACGGC